>DASTHF010000039.1:0-9154 GCA_035605615.1 Solirubrobacterales bacterium | reverse complement strand
CCGTAACGACGGTCGAGTCGCGGCAACGACGCGAGCAGTCCCCTCGTGTAGGGGTGACGAGGCTCGTAGAAGATCTGGTCGACCGAACCCGTTTCCGCCTGCCGACCGGCGTACATGACGAGCACGCGATCTGCGACGCCGGCCACGACGCCGAGATCGTGCGTGATCAGGATCGTCGCCAGGTTGCGCTCGCGGTTGAGCTTCGCCAGCAGATCGAGGATCTGCGCCTGGATCGTCACGTCGAGGGCGGTCGTCGGCTCGTCCGCGATCAGCACCTCGGGCTCCAGGGCCAGCGCCATCGCGATCATCGCCCGCTGGCGCATGCCGCCCGAGAATTCATGCGGGTAGAAGCGGACCCGTCGCTCGGCTTCCCGAATGCCGACCGAGTCGAGCAGCTCGACGGCCCGGTCGCCCGCCTCCTCCTTGGGAGTGTCCGGGCGGTGGGCGCGGATCGCCTCGACGATCTGGTCCCCGATCCGCTGCACCGGGTTGAAGGAGGACATCGGGTCCTGGAAGATCATCGCCACCCGCTCGCCGCGCATGCGGCGCAGCTCCGAGTCGCTCGCTCCGACGAGCTCGCTGCCGCGCAGCCGCACCGAGCCCTCGATGCGCGCGTTTGGCGAGCGGGTCAGGCCCATGATCGTCATCGCCGTGACGCTCTTGCCGCAGCCCGACTCGCCGACGATCGCCAGCACCTCGCCGGCCCCGAGGTCGAAGGAGACGCCGTCGACCGCCTGCAGCCGTCCCGCTTCGGTGACGAAGCCGACGCGAAGGTCGCGCACCGAGAGGAGGGTGCGTGCCCCACGAGCCTTTGTCATTGGACCGTTCACTGTGCCGGCGTCCCAAGCCGGATGCGCGGGTCGAGCCACGCGTAGGCAATGTCGACCAGGGCGTTGAAGACGACGACGAAGAAGGCGCCGAAGAGCGTCACGGCCATGATCGGCGGCAGATCGAGGTTGCCGATCGCTTCCGCCGCGTAGAGACCGACCCCTTCGAGACTGAAGATCGATTCGGTGAGGATCGCGCCGCCGCCGACCACCGCCGCGAAGTCGAGCCCGAAGAGGGTGACGATCGGGATCAGCGAGTTGCGCATCACGTGCCGGCTCATCACCCGTCGCTCGCTGAGGCCCTTGGCGCGGGCGGTGCGCACGTAGTCCTCGTTCATCGCGTCGAGCATGTTGGAGCGCAGAACGCGGCTGTAGAAGCCCGCGGTCAGGATTGCCAGCGAGATCCAGGGCAGGATCAGGTGGTTGGCCCAGGCGACCGGGTCTTCGGTGAACGGCACGTAGCTGGAGGCGGGGAAGAGTTCGATCTTGAAGGTGAAGAGGTAGAGGAAGACGGCGGCGATGAAGAAGACCGGGGTGGAGATCCCCGCCACGGCGAGGACCGTGAGCGCCCGGTCGGTGAAGCGCCCCGCCTTCACCGCCGAGAGGTATCCGAAGAGGATGCCGAAGAACATCCACAGCACCGCCGCGCCGATGCACAGCGAGAAGGTGGCGGGGATCCCCTTGACGATCTGTTCGTCGACGTTGAGCCGGCTGTTGTAGGAGATCAGTTCGCCGCTGAAGATCTTCTTCATCATCGTCAGGTACTGCTCGGGGAGCGACTTGTCGAAACCCCATTCCTTGGTGATGTTTGCCACCAGCTGCGGCGTCGCGTTCTTGCCGGCGATCCGCTGGGCGGGGTCGGAGTTCGGGATCACGTTGAAGATCAGGAAGACGATCACCGAGATCACGAACAGCACCAGCACCATGCCGACCAGGCGCCTGACGACGAAGCGGGCCATCAGATCGCGGTTCCCTCGGCCTCGGCCTGTCCGAGTCTTGCCTCCAGGCGAACTTTGGAGCGGGGATCGAGCGCGTCGCGGAGGCCGTCGCCGAAGACGTTCACCGAGAGGACCGTGAGGGTGATCATCAGGCCGGGGATGATCGTCAGCAGCGGCGAGGTGTAGATGATGCTGATGCCGCCTGAGATCATCGTCCCCCAGGAGGAGTTGGGCGGCTGCACGCCGGCCCCGAGGAAGGAGAGGGCCGCCTCCAGCAGCATGCTGTTCGCGACGTTGATCGTGAAGAAGACGATGATCGTCGAGGCGAGGTTGGGCAGCAGCTCGGCGAACATGATCCGCAGCGGCCCCGCCCCCTGGGCCACGGCCGCCTCGACGAACTCCTTTTCGCGCAGCGCCAGTATTTCGCCGCGGATGGGCCTCGCCATGTAGGGCACGTAGACGAAGCCGATGATCAGGATCGGGATCCAAAGGGAGCTGCCGGAGATCTCGATCGGACCGATCTTCAAACCCCCGACCGCGAGCGCCGTCCCCAGCGCGATTCCCAGCAGGAGGACCGGGAAGGCCCAGATCACGTCGAGCATGCGGGCGATCACCGCGTCGACCCAGCCGCGGTAGTAGCCGGAGAGCAGTCCGAGCAGGATGGCGAAGATGGTGGTGATCGCCGCCGCCGCGAAGCCGATCAGCAGCGAGGTCCGCCCGCCGTACATCAGCCGCACCATCTCGTCGCGGCCGAGGCCGCCGTCGGCGCCGAGGAAAAACTTGCCCCCGGCGCCGAACCAGACCGGCCCGATCGGCACGCCGCTCGGCGCCACGACTTCGCGCTTCTTGCCGTTGACCGCGATCGTCTCCAGGGTGTGCGTCGTGTTCGGCCCGGTGTGCGCCACGTACCGCGACCAGAGGGGTGCCGCGAGCACGAAGGCGACGATCAGCACGAAGAGCGCCAGGAAGGCGAGCGCCACCCGGTTGCGCAGCAGCCGCCGATAGGCGAGGCGCCAGGGACCGGCCCCCTCCGCGGACACGCCGCGCGGGGCGGGGGGCAGCTCATCGCCCGCCCCGGCGCCCGCCGGGGCGGGTTCAGCTTGGGGCTCCCGGGCCACCCGCCTATTGTGAAGGAGCGGCTTCCGCTACTTGAATTGGAAGCTGGTGAAGTCGTCCTCGAAGGTCGGGTTCCAGATCACCTTTTCGAGGTCGATCGCGCTCGACACGAAGGTCGAGAGCTCGCGGTTCCCGTAGGGCACCCACGGCGCCTTTTCCATGAAGGACTTGTCCAGTGCGGCGTACTGTTCTTCCTGCGACGAGCCGAGCTGTTCTTCGCCGAGCGTGTCGACCTTCTTGTTGAGCGCCGGGATGTTGCTCTGCGAGAAGTTCTCGTTGTTGGTCGGCTGGATGCTTTCGCCGTTGAGCAGCGGCTCGAAGAAGTCGTTCGGGTGCGGGTAGTCCTCGAACCAGTCGGTCCAGCCCGTGTCCAGTTCCGGCGTCGAGAGGTTGCCGATCACCGTGAAGTAGTTGTCGGCGTTCAGCACTTTCAGCTTCGCGTTGAAGCCGAGTTTCTTCAGCACGTCCTGGTAGTAGGCGCCCGCTTCGTCGTTGGGGCTCTCGTTGTCGGTCCAGACGGTGATGTTGCGGTCCGAAGGGTTGGCTTCCTTGAACAGTTCCTGGGCTTTGGCCATGTTGTGCGGGAACAGTTCGAACTTCTTGTATCCCGGCATGCCGGGAGGGAGGATCTGCTGGGTGGGGTGGAGCTGGCCGGCATAGATCCTCTCCAGCGCCTTGGCGTCGACCGCGTAGTTGACCGCTTCGCGGACCTTCTGGTCGTTGAAGGGCGGCTTTTTCATGTTCATCCAGAAGTAATAGGTGCTGATCGTGGGCTCGACCCTGAACTGGGTGCCCTCGTATTTGCTCTTGACTTCGGCGTAGCGCGCCGCGGGCGGCGGGTCGAACATCCAGTTGAGCTTGCCCTGCTCGACGTAGTTGACCTCGGTGGACTGGTTGCGGATCACTTTGATGTCGATCTTGTCCACGTGGCCGCTCGGCAGTTCGGGCATCAGCTTGGAGTTGTTCTTCGCCCACTGCGGGTTCCGTTCATAGGACCAACCGCGGCCCGGGTCGGATTTGACGATCTCGTACGGCCCGGTCGCCGGCGGCGGGTTGGGGGACTGGTCCTTGGCCGGCGTGTTGGGAGGCACCGGCGCGACGAACATCAGGGCCAGCTCGTTGTCGAAGGTGCCGCGCGGTTTTTCGAGTTCGATCGTGATCTTGCCCGTCGCGTCGTCGGTCTTGATGCCCGGGATGCCGCCGGACTTCGTTTCCTGGAACTTTTCGGCGCCGACGATGTCCGAGTAGAAGAAGGAGCCGCCCGAATTGACCTTGAACATGCGTTCGACCGCGTACCTGAAGTCGGAAGCTTTTACAGGTTCGCCATTGGAGTATTTGAGACCTTTGCGCAGGTAGAGGGTGTAGGTCTTACCGCCGTTGGCGATCTTCGGCAGTTCCTTGGCGAGGCCGGGAATCACTTCGCTGCCCGCTTCGCCGCTGGCGTGGGCGTAGGTGAGCAGCGGGATGTAGACGTTCTGCATCGCCGTCCAACCCTCGGCCGTGTAGGAGAGCTGCGGGTCCATGTAATCCGGGAAGGAGGTGTAGGAGCCCTTCAGCGTGCCGCCTTCCTTGCCGCCCCCGCCCCCGCTGCCGCACGAGGAGAGGCCGAGGAGAAGTGCCCCTCCGAGTACGACAACCGCCACCGCTGCGCCGAGCTTCTTCACGTCATGACCTCCGATTTGGACTAGAGACGCCTCCCGCTGTAGTCAACTCCACCACAACCTCGGCTCCCTCGTCAAGGGACACCTGGCCATCCGCCGAGCCTCGCTCCGGCCACCCTTCCCGTAACAGCGGCGCAGCGATCGCAACTATTGCCACTACCCCGACGCCCGCGACGAGAAACGTCGCCCGCGGCTCCAGCGCAGCAGTAACCAGTCCGCCCATGACGTATCCGACCCCGGGCATCGCCGCCCCGATCGATTCGAGCACGCTCATCACCCGCGCCTGCATGCCGGCGATGGTCAGCTCCTGCACGGCGCTCACCGCGGCCACCCACTGGACGCCGTTGCCGGCCCCGCCCACGGCGGAGGCGGCGCAGGCCAGCGCCAGGCTCGGCGCTGCGGCGAGGCCGAGGTAGCCGGCGCCGACCGCCAGCGTGCCGAAGAAGAGCAGGTGGGGGAGGGGCGAGCGTCGCGCGGCGGCGAAGACGAGGCTGCCGACCACCATCCCGGCGCCCCAGGCGGCGAGCAGCAGGCCATAGCCGGCGTCACCGGCGCCGAGCGTCTGCTTGGCATAGATCACCTCGATCGGGATCACCGCCGCGAAGAAGACGAAGGCCCCTCCCTGGGCGATCAGCAGCCGCCGCAGCGTCACCTGCTCGCGAATGTAGGCGAGGCCGGCGCGGACCCGCTCGCCGAGGCTTCCCGGCTCGGGCTCCACGTGCGGCAGCGGCCCGGCGGTGAAGATGATCCAGCCGAGCAGGTAGAAGGAGACGGCGTCCAGCAGCAGCGCCGTCTGTACGCCGAAGTGGGCGACGACGACGCCGGCGATCCCCGGCCCGAGCGCGGCGCCGCCGGTGAAGGCCACGTTGAGGACGGCGTTGCCGGCCCGTAGCTCGCCCGACGGGGCCAGCAGGGAGACGACGACCGACCTGGTCAGGGCGCGGCTGGAGAGGGCGAGCACCCCGTCGATCGCGGCGAGGGCGACGATCGCAGCCAAGGAGAAGTGGGCGGCGAGCAGCGCCAGGCCGGCGAAGGTCGCCACCTCGCCGCTGTAGATGAGCGGCAGCGCGAAGCGGGGCGACACCTGCTCCGCCTTGGCGACGAAGACGGGTGCGACCAGGGCCGGCAGGAAGCGGGTCCCGAGGAAGAGGGCGGCCGTCGCCAGGGCGCTGCCGGTCTGGTCGAAGACGAGGACGGAGAGGGCGACGATCCCCATCCAGTCGCCCAGCTCGTTGAGCGCGTAGGAGAGGGCGAGACGACGGAAGACCGGCCTGCGCAGCGGGTCTCGCAGGCGCGGATTACTCATTCCTGGGGTGCTCTCGCGTCATTTTTCTGCACAACTTTCCGTGCACGTGCACAAGTTTCCGCCAATCTGTGCTACAAGGTTGTCAGCTATCGAGCAAGTTCCGCTTGCACTCCTGCAATCTGACCAAGTTGGGAGGGGGTTTGGTAATGGGCTTCCGCGGCGGTTGATCACCACAAGAGACTTGAGAGCACGGGCATAGGTTTCGAGCCCGTGTCGAGCGAAGGGCGTCCCCAGGGGCGCCCTTTGGCTTTTCGGGGCTGCGTGAATCGCGTTTTGCATGCCTGGCGTCACGGACCGATGACCGAGGGCAATCGAGACCCGCGTAGGCTAGCCTCAAAGCGCTTATCCCTGCGCTCTCTATCTAGGCGTACCCCGATGCTCGACGACCGTCTTTCCCGCATCGCCATCGCCGGCATGGCCGCCGGCCTCCTCGCCACGGCCGCGGCTGCCGCCTACTGGGCGGACCAGGCCAGCTGGAACGTCGCTCTGATCGCCGTCCTGCTCGCCTTCTGCGTCTTCAGCGACCTGACCGCCGTGCGGGCCCAGTCGCGCATGAAGATCTCCGGCAGCTTCCTCGCCCTGGTCGTCGCGATGGTGCTGCTCGGCGGCACGCCGGCGGCGCTGATCGGGGTCACGACGATCCTCGTCGGCTGGGCCCGCTGGCGCGAGCGCTGGGACTACCTGCTCAACAACACGCTCACCTTCGCGCTCTTCCCGCTGCTCGGCGGCATCGCCTTCCACCTGGTCAGCCACCGGCTTGGCCTCAACGCCAACGACGCCGTCTTCTACCTGCTGGTCTTCGGCCTCTTCCAGCTCGCGCTGGCGATCAACTTCCTGATGGTCGCCAGCTACGGTTGCTACGTCGAGCGGACGCCGTTCCGGGAGAAGCTGGCCCTGCTGCCGCCGGTGCTGCCCTCGGAGTTCGCGAGCGCGATGCTCGCCGTTGCCGTCGCCTTCATCTACCACGAGATCGGGATCTCGGCGATCACCCTGTTCGGCGTCGTCCTCGTCACCTTCCAGTACCTGCTCGGCCAGCTCCTGCTCTCGCAGCAGCGCGCCGAGGAGCTGGAGCGGCGCAGCAAGCAGCTGGCCAGCTTCCAGGTCGGGATGCTGAGCGCGATGCTGCGCACGCTCGACCTGCGCGACAAGATGACCGCGCGCCACAGCGCCGCCGTGGCCCGCTACTCGCGGGCGATCGCCCAGCGGGCAGGCCTCTCGCGCCGCGAGGAGGAGCTCGTCCACATCGCGGCTCTCCTGCACGACATCGGCAAGTTCATCCTCCCCGACCGCATCCTCAAGGCCAACGTGCCGCTCACCGAGGAGGACTGGATGCTGATCCGGCGCCACCCCCAGCAGGGCGCGCGGGTCGTCTCCTCGCTCGACGGCTACGGCCCGGTGGCGGAAATCATCCTCGCCCACCACGAGCGGATCGACGGCAAAGGCTATCCGCGCGGTTTGGCCGGCGACGAAATCCCCGAGCTGGCGCGGATCATCTCCGTCGCCGACACCTACGACGTGATGACCGCCCGCGACTCCTACCGCCTGCCGGTCTCCACCCACGAGGCGATCAAGGAGCTGCGCCGGGTCGCCGGCACTCAGCTCGACGCCCGCTTCGTCGACGTCTTCATCGAGCTGCTCGAGGGCAGGGACGTCTCCTTCCAGCACAGCGAGGCCGCCGACTTCGAGAAGGAGCTGGCGCTGGAGGCGCGGATCGCCGAGACGGCGAGCCCCGAAGCGCAGTACGGGCGCTTCCACGTCGCCGGCGTCGGCGCCGGCTGAGCGGCACCGATACGGTTCGCCCCCGATGCGAGCCGTCACCTACCAGGCCCCGGGCGAGGTCCGGATCGAGGAGAAGCCGGACCCGGTCCTGAGCGCCGCCGACGACGCGGTGGTGCGGGTCGAGGCGAGCGGGATCTGCGGCTCCGACCTCCACATCTACCACGGGCGGGTGCCGGTCGAGGCCGGCTTCACGATCGGTCACGAGTTCGTCGGCACGGTGGTAGAGGCGGGCGCCGACGTCGAGCGGGTCGCGGTCGGGGACCGCGTGCTCGGCTGCTTCCACACCGCTTGCGCCACCTGCGCCGCCTGCCTGCGCGGCGACTACCACCGCTGCGAGCGGGGTCGCACCTTCGGCCACGGCTCGAAGCTCGGCGACCTGCAGGGCGCCCAGGCGGAGCTGCTGCTCGTGCCGCGCGCCAACCTGACGCTGCGCCGCGTCCCCGCGGAGATGGCCGACGAGGTGGCGCTGTTCGCGGGGGACGTGCTGGGGACCGGCTACCACGCCGTCGCCCACGCCGGGATGCGGGCCGGCGACACGGTCGCCGTGCTCGGCCTCGGGCCGGTCGGGCTTTGCGCGGTGCAGGCGGCGCTGGCGGGCGGCGCCGCAAGGGTCTTCGCCGTCGACGCGGTCGAGCAGCGCCTCGAGATGGCGGCCCGCTTCGGCGCCACGCCGCTCCACCTCACCGAGCAGGACCCCAAGGGGGCGGTGCGGGCGGCGACCGGGGGCCGCGGCGTCGACGTCGTCGTCGACGCGGTCGGCGACCCCGCTCCGCTGGCGCTGGCGGTCAGCCTGGCGCGCGACGCGGGCGTCGTCTCCGGGATCGGCGCCTACGCCGGCAAGGGCGAGGTGCCGATCGGGCTCGCCTGGCTGAAGGGGCTGACGCTGCGGCTCGGCCTCGCCAACGTGATCGCCCACGTCGACCGCGTGCTGGCCCTGATCGAGGCCGGCAGGCTCGATCCCTCGCCGCTCGTCACCCACCGCATGAAGCTCGACGAGGCGGCCGACGCCTACGCCCTCTACGACAAGCGTGAAGCGCTGAAGATCGTCCTGACGCCGTAGCGCTGCGCGATACTGTGAGGGTGTCGCCGGGGAGGCCACAGAGCGGTGAGAGGCTGACGCCAAGCGGGTTCAGGACGCTCCGCTGGCTGGCGATCGTCCTCCCGGTCGCCTTCATCGTCGGCCTCAACTACCTCCTCCACACGGCCCTCCACCGCTTCCACGACTTCCCCGGCGTGCTGGTCGTGCTGGCCCTGCTGGTCGGGCTCACGGCCGCCTTCTCGTTCGCGGTCTTCGGCCTAGTCGAACGCCTGGAGCGGCGCATCCTCGAGCGCAACGCGATGCTCGCCGCGCTGGTCGCGATCGGCCGCGAGGCGGGCTCTTCGCTCGACCTCGACGAGCTGCTCGACAGCAGCCTCGGCGCGATCCTCGACAACACCTCCGCCGAAGCTGCCGAGGTGTGGCTGAGGAAGGGCGAGAGCGACGGCGAGCTGGCGCTGGCGCATCGGCGCGGCGCCGCGGCGGAGGAC
>DASTHF010000187.1:0-14553 GCA_035605615.1 Solirubrobacterales bacterium | reverse complement strand
ACCTTCGTCGTGCCGCCTGGTTGGACGACCGAGGTCGACGAGACCGGCACGATCGTCGCGGAGGTTCGGACATGACGCTCGATCCGATCAGCCTCCAGGTGACGATCGGCGGCCTGCGCGCCGCCTGCGAGGAGATGGGTGCGGCGCTGATCCGCTCCGCCTACTCGGCCAACATCAAGGAGCGACACGACTGCTCGACCGCGCTCTTCGACGCGCACGGCGAGCTGACGATGCAGGCCGAGCACATACCGGTCCACCTCGGCTCGATGCCCGACGCGGTCGCCGCCGTGCTCGGCGAGGAGCAGCGCCCCGGCGTCGCCTGGATCCTCAACGACCCCTACCGCGGCGGCACCCACCTGCCCGACATCACGCTGATCTCGCCCGTGTTCGTCGAGGGCGGCCTGCTCGGCTTCGCAGCCTGCCGCGCCCACCACGCCGACGTCGGCGGCCCGACGCCGGGCGGGATGCCGGCGGGCTCGCGGACGCTCGACGAGGAGGGCGTCGTGATCCCGCCCACCCGGATCGAGGAGGGTGTTCTGGAGGGCCTCGCGGCGCGAATGCGCGCCCCTCACCAGCGCCTCGCCGACCTGCGCGCCCAGCGCGCCGCGCTCCACGTCGGCGCCGTCCGGCTGACCGAGCTGGCCGAGCGGCAAGGCCTCGAACGGCTGCGCGACGGCATGAAGGAGATCCTCGCCTACGCCGAGCGCCGCACCCGGGCGGCGCTCGCGGCGCTGCCCGACGGCGCCTACGCCGCCGAGGACGTCCTCGAAGACGACTTCGGCGGGAAGTCGCGCGATGTGCGTCTGCGGGTCGAGGCGACGATCGACGGCGACGGCCTCAGGCTCGACTTCGGCGGCACAGACCCGCAGGCAGAGGGCAACCTCAACTGCCCGCTCTCGGTGACGAAGTCAGCGGCCTTCTTCGCCGTGCGCGTCCTCACCGATCCCGACGCACCCGCCTCGGCCGGCGCCTACCGGCCGATCGAGGTGGTCGCCCCGGATGGCTGCCTGCTCAACGCCCGCCCGCCGGCTGCGGTCGCCGCCGGCAACGTCGAGACCTCGAGCCGCGTCGCCGACCTCGTGATCGCCGCGCTCGGCGGCGCCCGCCCGGTGCCCGCGCAGGGGCAGGGGACGATGAACAACCTGACGCTCGCCAACGAGGCCTTCACCTACTACGAGACGCTCGGGGGCGGCCAGGGCGCCTGCCCCGACGCGGACGGGCCGAGCGCGATCCACGTCGCGATGTCGAACACCCTCAACACGCCGGTCGAGGCGCTGGAGAGCGAGTTCCCGCTGCGCGTTCGCGAGCTCTCGCTGCGTCGTGGCAGCGGCGGCGAGGGGCGCCGGCGGGGCGGCGAGGGGATCGTGCGGGAGATCGAAGCGCTCGTCCCGATGCGCTACACGCTGATCGGTGAGCGCCGCCGTCATCCGCCGCGCGGGCGGGGCGGCGCGGCCGACGGCGCCACCGGCCACAACCTCCTCAACGGGGAGCCGCTGCCGAGCAAGGCGGAAGGGGATCTTCGTCCAGGCGACGCGCTCAGAATCGAGACGCCGGGCGGCGGCGGCCATTCTTAGGAAATCATTAATTTTGCGATTCGGGCAGCCTCGTCTAGAATTCGCCGCCGTCGGCCGGGTTCTCCTGCTTGAACAGGGGCTCCGAGGCGCCAACCTCCCCGGCCAAGCTTCACCACCTTCTCAGGTACTTCTCAGGTACAGCTTCCAATGCCGATCGCGTTAAAGGAATGGGCCGTGACGGTCCGTGCGCTCGCCGAGGGCGAGCAGCTCCTCACGCTCCGCAAGGGCGGGATTCGCGAGGAGAACAAGCACTTCGAGTTGGAGTACGACCGTTTTTTCCTCTACCCGACCTTCGACCACCAGCGCAACAACCTGGTCCGCGAGTCGCATCACCCGGAGCTGCGCCGCGCCCTCGAGGAGGGGGTCTGGCCGGACGAGGAGCCGGCTCCGCGGGCGCTGATCCAGGACGGCGGCATCCCGCAACCCGACCGGGTGCGGCTGCGCTGCTGGGCCGAGGTGGCCGACCACTTCACGGTTACCGACCGGCGCATCGTCGACGAGCTCTCCCCCTACTACGTGTGGACCCCCGACTACGCCGAAAAGCGGCTCAACTGGAAGCGGCGCCACCCGCTGCACATCCTGCTGCTGCGGGTGCACCGGATCCCCCGCCCGGTCACGGTCCGGGTCCGCGAGGAGTACCACGGCTGCCACTCCTGGGTCGAGATCGACCGCGACCTGCCCTTCGAGGGCACGCCCGTGATGGCCGACGAGGAGTTCGACCGCGCCCGCCAGGAGATCGAGTCCCTGTGCTCTGAGCGCGAACCCGTTCTTGTCTAAGAGGCTCGCATTCCTTGGGTAGAGACTCACTCTCTTAGCTTCACCGCAAGACATGACAGCGGCGACGCCGCCTTTGCCGAGCGGGTGCTCGACCGTATGGAGGAACTGCGGCTGCGCCTCGAGGACCGCTTCGAGCGGGTGCCCGGTGGCATCGTCGTGGTCGTCCACACCAACCCGGCCTGGCTGGCGATGGCGCATCCGTTCCTCCCCGTGGCGCGCTGGTCGGCGGCGCCGGCCGGGCGCCGCTACCTGGCCGGCTGGCCGATGGCCGGCGAGCTCCACGTCCTCAACGACCTCCACACGGAGCGGCGCGCCGCCGGTCCAGACTCGCGGGAGGCCCTGCGGGGGACGGCGGAGCGGCTCTACGCGCAGCTCGTGATCGCCGCCAACAACCCCCGCCTCCCCCCCTCGTGGACGCCGCGCCGCTTCGTCCGCTACCTGTCGTGGGCCTGGCTGATCGAGGGAGGCGCCCAGTACTTCTCGCGCCAGGTCGGCCTCTACCGGGCGGCGGTGATCCGCCGCCTGCGCGAGAGCGCCCGCCCCTCCTTCCCCCCATCGCGCCGCGACGCGGTCATCCTCGGCGGCACGATCTTCGACCTGCTGGAGAGCGAGCGAGGCGCCGACGCCTGCCGGCGCCTCGCCCTCGAGCTGCGGCCGGGAGGCGCGCTGCCGACCCTCGAATCCGCCTTCGAGGCGCGCGGCGGCGAGATCGAGGAGGCCTGGCGCGACCACCTGCGCGCCATCGCCCGCCCGGTCGTCGGCTGATCGCTACTCGACGGCGAGCTCGGCCTCGGCGATCGTCAGATCTTTGAGCCAGTAGCCCTTGACGTCGGGGTTCGAGTGATCTTCGAGCGAAACGATGACCCAGACCGCATCGGGCCAGCTCGCCTGGGCCATGTTCAGGTCCGTCTGCGAGGGATACGCCTTGCTCTTCGTATGGGAGTGGTAGATGGCGAGCAGCTCCTCGTCGCGGCTCGGCATCTCTTTCAGGACGATCCTGTAGAGGTCGTCCGAATCCACGCCGAATCGCAGCGGGCTTTCGAATTCGTTGCGGGCCCGATACACGGTCGTCGCCTTTCCATTCCTGCCGCCCACTATCCCGCAGCACTCGTTCGGCAGCTCCTCACGCGCGTGGGAAATCAACTCATCGACTAGATCCCGGGAAATTTTCATTGGATCTTTTTCCGGATACGGGCGTGCGTGGCCAAGCAAATCAAGGATCTCGCGCTGTGCGCTCGCGCGCTCCCTTCGGTCGCTCGGAGCGTGGCGTGCTCTGCACGCGAGCGACCGAGGACGCAGATATGCGCCGCACCACGCGCGCCCCTACCACCAAACTGTTGAGTCAAGATTCGCGATGTCGTCGATGGGCTTCGTGTAGACGCCCGACGAGAGGTACTTCCAGCCGTCGTCGGGGATCAGGAAGACGACGTTGCCGCCCTCCAGCTCCTCGCCGATCCGCACCGCGATGCGGGCGATCGCCCCCGAGGAGACGCCGGCGAAGACGCCCTCCTCGTCGAGCAGCTTGCGCGTCCAGACGATCGCGTCGCGGTTGGAGACCATGATCTTGCGGTCGAGCAGGGAGATGTCGATGATCGGCGGGATGAAGCCGTCGGCGAGCGAGCGCAGCCCGTGCACCTCCTCGCCCTGCATCGGCTCGGCGGCGACGATCAGCGTCTCCGGGTTGTGCTCCTTGAGCCGCCGCCCGTTGCCCATCAGCGTGCCGCCGGTGCCGAGTCCGCCGACGAAGGCGGTCACCTCGTCCAGCTCTTCGAGGATCTCCACCGCGGTGCCCTCGTAGTGGGCGCGCGGGTTCGCCTCGTTGCCGTACTGGTAGGGCATGTAGTACCGCGAGCCCTCGGCCATCTCCAGCGCCACCTCGACGGCGCCGTTCGACCCCTTCGCCCCCTCCGAGTAGACGATCTCCGCCCCGTACATCCGCAGCAGCTGGGTGCGCTCCTCGGTGACGTTGTCGGGCATCACGACCCTCAGCGGGTAGCCCCTGCGGCGGCAGATCATCGCCAGCGAGATGCCGGTGTTGCCGGAGGTCGGCTCGAGGATCGTCTGGCCGGGCTCGATCGCCCCCTCGGCCTCCGCCGACTCGATCATCGATTTGGCGACCCGGTCCTTGACCGAGCCGGTCGGGTTGCGGCCCTCGAGCTTGGCGAAGATCCGCACGCCGGGCTTCGGCGAGAAGCGCGGCAGCTCGACCAGCGGCGTGTTGCCGATCGACTCGACGATGTCGCCGAAACGCCCCCCGCAGGGCCGGCTCTTGACTTCCTCGGCCATTACTTCAAAAAGTATAGCCCCGACATTCTGAGGTGGCTAAACCGGGGCCTGCCAAGGAAGCAGGCCGCGTGGCGTGCTCTGCACGCGAGCGGCCGATGACGCCGGCAGGCACTGGTTTAGCCCCTCAGCAGCCGCCCGCCATGGCGGGCAGGATCACGACGGTGTCGCCGTCGGAGACCGCGGTCTCGAGCCCGTCCAGCACCCGCACGTCCTCGTCGTTGAGGTAGACGTTGACGTAGCGGTTGAGGTCGCCCTCCGGGCCGAAGAGCTGCACCTCGGTGTCCGGATGCTGGGCGGTGAGGGCGCGCAGCACCTCGCCGACGTTCGCGCCGGCGGCCTCGACCTCGGCCTGGCCGCCCGTCTGGGGGCGGAGGACCGGGGGGATTCGAACCGTCGCCATGGGCTCGGCAACCTATCGCTTCGGAGCGGGCGCCGTTAGCCCGCGCAGAAGAGCTCGTAGTCCGGGAATTTGCCCATCTCCGACTCCGGGACCTCGGGCGCGTTCTCGCCGCAGATCGGGCACTCGGGGTCGCGCCTGACCTTCAGCTCGGTGAAGCGCGTCGCCAGTGCCTCGAAGAGCAGCAGCCGGCCGATCAGCGGCTCGCCGATCCCCAGGACCAGCTTCAGCACCTCGTTCGCCTGCAGCAGCCCCATCGTCCCGGCCATCACGCCGAGCACGCCGTTGGCCGAGCAGCTCGGCGCCAGCTCGGCCGGCGGCGGCGTCGGGTAGAGGCAGCGGTAGCAGGGACCCTCGTAGGGGACGAAGGTCGAGATCTGGCCGTCGAAGCTGAGGATCGAGGCCGAGACGACCGGCTTGCGCAGCCGCACCGAGGCATCGTTGAGCAGGTAGCGGGTGGGGAAGTTGTCGGCGCCGTCGACGATCACGTCGTACTCGGAGAGGATCTCGACGATGTTGGAGGCGTCGAGGCGCATGCGGTGCTCGACCACGTTGACGTCGGGGTTGAGCGCCTCGATCGTCAGCCGCGCCGATTCGGTCTTCGGCATCCCGATCCGCTCGGTGTTGTGGATCACCTGGCGCTGCAGGTTCGAGGCGTCGACAGCGTCGTCGTCGACCAGGCCGAGCGTGCCGATCCCGGCCGCGGCCAGGTAGAGCGCCGCGGGCGCGCCGAGGCCGCCGGCGCCGACCAGCAGCACCTTCGCGTTCAGCATCTTCAGCTGACCCTCGACGCCGACCTCGGGCAGCAGCGTGTGGCGCGAGTAGCGGTCGCGCTGCTCGGGGGTCATCCCCGCGGCGACGACCGTCGGCAGGCCCTGCTCCTGCCAGGCGAGGATGCCGCCGGCCATCGAGGCGACGTCCTGGTAGCCGAGCGCCTGCATCTGCTCGGCCGCCTTGTAGGAGCGATTGCCGCTGCGGCAGTAGAGAATCGTCCGCGCCGAGCGGTCCGGCGCCGCCGCGGCGATCTGGTCGGCAAGGAGGCCCGGCGGCACCAGCTTGCCGCCCTCGAGGTGGGCCTCCTCGTACTCGTGCGGCTCGCGCGTGTCGATCAGGACGACGTCGCCGCCCTCGATCTCCTGCGCCGCCTCGAACGGCTCGATCTCCTCGATCTGCTGCTTAATCGTTGTCATTCCCAAATACCTTAATCCGGATCACCTTTTACTTCATAAAGTATAGCGAGTCTCGGCTAGGCGGACGATTCCCTGATTTGCGTGCCCGCGGGGGCGTGACTGGCCAAGCTGGGCGACGCACGCCGACGACCGAATAGCAGCGCTATTCGGGAGGAGGTGGGTGGCGATCCAGCGCAGTGCCAGGCGCGTCATCCGTGGGTGCGGAAATCGGAATCGGCCGCCTAGACGAGACTAGGGCGCATCTGGCGCAGCCGCTTCACGCGCTCCTCGATCGGCGGATGCGTCGAGAAGAGGCCGGCGATCCCCTTCGCCGAGAAAGGCTTGACGATGAAGAGCGGCTCGGCGGCCTGGTTGACCTGCATCGGCATCGCCGCCGCCCCCTGCTCGAGCCGCAGCAGCGCGCTCGCCAGCGACTCCGGGTTGCCGCAGATCTCCGCCCCGCCCGCGTCGGCGGCGTACTCGCGCTGGCGCGAGATCGAGAGCTGGATGATCGAGGCGGCGAGCGGGGCCAGCAGGACTAGCGCCAGCGAGGCGACCGCGCTGAGCGGCGATTCTTCGTCGCCCCCGAACCACATCAGCATGTAGGCGATGTAGGTGATCGCGGCGCCGATCGCCGAGGCGACCGACTGGATCAGGATGTCGCGGTGCTTGACGTGCGCGAGCTCGTGCGAGAGCACGCCGCGCAGCTCTTCGTCGGAGAGCAGCTGGAGGATGCCGCTCGTCACGGCGACTGCCGAGTGCTCGGGATTGCGGCCGGTGGCGAAGGCATTGGGCTGGTCGTTGGGGATCACGTAGAGGCGCGGCATCGGCAGGTGGGCGCGCGTCGTCAGGTCGCGGACGGCCTGGTAGAGCTGCGGCGCTTCGGCCTCGGAGACCGGCTTGGCGCCGCTCATCGAGAGCGCAAGCTTGTCGCTGAAGAAGTAGGAGCCGAGGTTCATCAGCAGGGCGATGAACAGGAAGCCGGCCGCGCCGCGCGGCCCGCCGATCAGGGCGCCGACCACGACGAGCAGGCCCGAAAGCGCGGCGAGCAGGATCGTCGTGCGCAGGGTCGCTCCGAACGTCGACTGCTTGGTGGTGGTCATCCCGTCTCGTTCCTCCGGTCGCTTTTGCGCCATCGATTATGGCGCAGCCCATAGGATTGCAACGCGCGATGGTGGGCGTTCCCAAAACCGACTGGTTCAGTAGGATTTGAGGCATGCTGTTCTCGACCAAAGCCGAGTACGGGGTGCGTCTGATGGTCGAGTTGGGCAGGCAGCCCGGCTCCACTCCGATCTCGCTCAGCACGGTCGCAGACGCCGAGCGGCTGCCGCTCTCCTACCTCGAGCACCTGGTGGCGAAGCTTCGCAAGGCCGGCCTGGTGACCTCGACCCGCGGCGCCCACGGCGGCTACCGGCTCGCGATGCCGCCCGAGGAGATCACCCTCGACGTCGTCGTCGAGGCGCTGGAAGGCCAGGTCGCGCCGATGGAGTGCTTCCACCGCATGCCCGACGGCAGGGTGCTGTGCTCTCACGAGGGCGACGACGGGGCCTGCGCGACGAAGCTGCTCTGGACGCGGGTCCAGGGCGGCGTGACCAAGGCGCTGGCGGGGACGACCCTGGCGGAGCTGGTCGAGTTCAGCGGCGGCGGCGAGAAGGCCGTCAAGGGCGGCGAGAAGATCGCCAGCGCCGCTTGACCCCCAGACTAGGACGGAGACGAATTGGCTGAGCTCGAGATACGGAACCTGCACGTCAGCGCCGAGGGCAAGGAGATCCTGCGCGGCCTCGACCTGGACGTCGAGAAGGGCAAGATCCACGCCCTGATGGGCCCCAACGGGTCCGGCAAGTCGACCCTCGCGAACGCGATCATGGGCCACCCCTCGCTGGAGGTGACCGATGGCTCGATCGTCTTCAAGGGCGAGGACGTCACCGAGGCCGATCCCGGCGAGCGCTCGCGGGCCGGCCTCTTCATGGCCTTCCAGTACCCGGTCGCGATCCCCGGCGTCTCGGTCAGCAAGTACCTGCGGATGATCATCAACGCCCACCGCGAGGCGCGCGGCGAGCAGCAGGTCAAGATCAAGGAGTTCGCGAAGCTCGCCCAGGAGGCAATGGAGCTGGCGAACATCCCGAAGGAGTTCTCCAGCCGCTACCTCAACGACGGCTTCTCGGGCGGCGAGAAGAAGCGGATGGAGCTGCTGCAGCTCGCCCTGCTGCGACCCGAGATCGCGATCCTCGACGAGACCGACTCCGGACTCGACATCGACGCGCTGCGAACCGTCGCCGAAGGGGTCAACAGGTTCGCCGGCCCCGAGATGGGCGTGCTGATCATCACCCACTACCAGCGCATCCTGCACATGGTGAAGCCCGACTTCGTCCACGTGATGTACCAGGGGCGGATCGTCAAGGAGGGCGGCCCGGAGCTGGTCGAGACGCTGGAGGAGAAGGGGTACGGCTGGATCCGCGAGGAGGTTGAGGCTGGCGCTTCCGCCTAGCCTGGGAAACATGGAGCCGTCGACGACCAAGCCCTCAGCCGAGGCGTCGGCGTTCCCGATCGACAGGGTCCGCGCCGCCTTCCCCGCGCTGGAGCGCGAGGTGCACGGCCAGCCGGTCGCCTACCTCGACAGCGGTGCCAGCGCCCAGCGCGTGCTGGCCTCGATCCAGGCGGTCGACCGCTACGAGCGGGCCCACCACTCCAACGTCCACCGCGGCTCCCACACGCTCTCGGCGGAGGCGACGGCGGCCTACGAGGGGGCGCGGGCGACGGTCGCCGACCACCTCGGCGCCGCCGACCGCCGCGAGGTGATCTTCGTCCGCAACGCGACCGAGGCGATCAACCTGGTGGCGCGCGCCTGGGGCGACGCCAACGTCGGCGCCGGCGACCGCATCGTGCTCACCGAGATGGAGCACCACTCGAACATCGTCCCCTGGCAGCAGCTCGCCGAGCGGACCGGTGCCGAGCTCGACTGGGTGCCGGTCAGCGACGACGGGACGCTCGACATGGAGGCGCTGGCGGCCGCGCTGGAGCGTGAGCCGAAGCTGGTCGCGGTCACCCACGTCTCGAACGTGCTCGGCACGGAGACGCCGCTCGCCGAGATCGCCCGGCTGGCCCACGCGGCGGGCGCGCTGGTGCTCGCCGACGGCGCCCAGGCGGCGCCCAAGCTGCCGCTCGACATGGCGGAGCTGGGGGTCGACTTCTACGCACTGACCGGCCACAAGCTCTACGCGCCAACCGGGATCGGCGCCCTCTGGGCGAGACTCGAGCTGCTGCGTGAGATGCCGCCCTTCCTCGGCGGCGGCTCGATGATCCGCAAGGTGACGACGGCGGGGACCACCTATGCCGACCCACCTGCCCGCTTCGAGGCGGGCACGCCGGCGATCGCGCAGGCGATCGGGATGGCCTCGGCGCTGCGCTGGCTCGACGGGCTCGGCATGGACGCGGTGCTCGCGCACGAGCGCGCGATCGCCGACTACGCGCTGGAGCGGCTTGGCGAGATCCCGGGCCTGCGCGTCTTCGGCCCGCCGCGCGGCCCCGAGCGGGTAGGCCCCGTCTCCTTCGAGCTGGACGGGGTCCACGCCCACGACGTCTCCGAGATCCTCGACCGCCACGGCATCGCGGTGCGGGCCGGACACCATTGCGCGCAGCCGCTGATGGACCGTCTCGGCGTCGCCGCCACCGCCCGCGCCAGCTTCGGCGTCTACACGACGCGCGAGGAGATCGACCGTCTCGTCGACGGCCTCCACGACGCCCGTCGGGTATTCGATCTCTGATCGTTCGATCGATTGACCCCTGCGTAGAGGGGTCAATGCATCAATCGATTAGCCTCGAAGGCATGGACGAGCTGTACCGAGATCAGATCCTCGAGCACTACAAGCGGCCGCACAACTTCGGCCGGATCGAGGACCCCGACCTCGAGTTCGAGGACACCAACCCCTTCTGCGGCGATGAGCAGCACGTGACGATGCGGCTCGACGAGCAGGGCCGGATCGCCGAGGTCGCCTTCGAGGGCAAGGGCTGCGCGATCTCGACCGCCGCCACCTCGCTGCTCACCGACGAGCTCGTCGGCAAGACCCGCGAGGAGCTGCTCCGCCTGCCCAAGGACTTCGTCCTCGACCTGCTCGGCATCGAGATCTCGGCGACGCGGATGAAGTGCGCGATGCTCGGCCTCAAGGTCGTCAAGAGCGCCGGCCTCGGCAAGCCCGCCGACTGGGAGGACGAGGGGGAGGTCGGCGACCCCACCGAAGCGGCCGCCGACCTCGGCTCGCCCTAAGCGCTCTCCTGCCCGCCAGAGTTGGGCGCGATCACCGCGAAGGTCGCCCCGAAGGGGTCCTGGACCACGGCGAAGCGACCGACGCCCTCGAGGTCGACCGGTCCCATGGGGACCTGCCCACCGCGCTCCCTCAGCTTCGCCAGCGTGGCGTCGGCGTCCTCGACCGCGAAGTAGACGAGCCAGTTGGGGGGAACCTCCTCGGGGACGCGGCCGGTCATGTCAAACAGGCCGCCGATCGCACGGTCGCCGACGTTGATCGTCGTGTAGGTCCCCGCGCCCCCGAACTCCCTGTCCTCGAAGGTCCAACCGAAGACATCGCCGTAGAACGACTTGGCCGCCCCCGAGTCACGCGTGTTGATCTCGCTCCAGCAGAAGGCGCCCGTCTCATTAACCAGCTGCGCGCCGGCGAAGCTGCGCGGCTGCCAGATGCCGAAGACGGCGCCGCCCGGGTCGGAGAAGATCGCCATGCGGCCGATGTCCAGCACGTCCACCGGCTCGAACAGCACACCGCCGCCGGCCTCCGAGACGCGGGCGGCGGTCGCGTCGGCATCGGCCACCGAGACGTAGGTGCTCCAGGCGGGCGGCTGGCCCTCCTGCATCAACGGCATCATCCCGGCGATCGGCTTGCCGTCGCGCGTCGCCATCCGGTAGCCGCCGGTTTCCTCGGGGTTCTCACTCTCCTCGACCGTCCAGCCGAAGAGGGCGCTGTAGAAGTCGACCGCGGCCTCGATGTCCGGCGTGCCGAGGTCGATCCAGCAGGGCGTCCCGGGCTCGTAGCTCGTCCTCTCGCTCATCTCGCTCCTCCAATCGTTGGCGGTCCGCCATCATGCTCGCAGGTGGCTAAAATCCGACTAAGACACTAGGAATAACGTGACGGACGGCACAACGACAACGATCGAGGTCTGCACGCTCGCCGAGCTGCCGCCCGGCTCGCGCCGCCTGGTCGAGCACGGCGATCTGAAGATCGGCGTCTTCAACTGCGACGGCACGCTCCACGCGATCGAGGACCGCTGCTCGCACGACAATGGGCCGCTCGCCGAGGGCGAGCTCGACGCCGCGGCCTGCACGGTCGAGTGCCCGCGCCACGGCTCGCTCTTCGACCTCGCCAGCGGCAGGCCGAGGACCCTCCCGGCCTATGCTCCGGTGAGGACGTTCGCGACAGCCGTCGTGGACGACACCGTCACCCTGGAGGTCGATTGACCATGGCAACTCCCGAGGCAGTCGCCGAGAAGAGAGAGCTGGCCGGCCTCAACGCCGACTACAAGGAGAAGTTCGGCTTCCACGACCCCGAGACGGGCTACGCCTACAAGGCGCCGAAGGGGCTCTCGCGAGAGATCGTCGAATCGATCTCCGAGTACAAGGACGAGCCGCAGTGGATGCGCGATTTCCGGTTGAAGGCGCTGGAGCACTTCGAATCCCGCCCGACCCCGACCTGGGGCGGCAACCTCGGCCAGATCGACTTCGACGACATCCACTACTTCGTCCGCGCCTCGGAAAAGAACAGCCGCGACTGGAGCGAGGTTCCGGAGGACATCAAGAACACCTTCGACCGGCTCGGCATCCCCGAGGCGGAGCGCAAATTCCTCGCCGGGGTCGGCGCCCAGTACGAGTCGGAGGTCGTCTACCACCAGGTCAACGAGAAGCTCGAGGCCCAGGGCGTGATCTTCACCGACATGGACACGGCGCTGCGCGAGCACGAGGACCTGGTCCGCGAATACTGGGCGACGGTGATCCCGCCCAACGACAACAAACTGGCGGCCCTCAACTCGGCCGTCTGGTCGGGGGGCTCCTTCGTCTACGTGCCGGCCGGCGTCAAGGTGGAGATGCCGCTGCAGGCCTACTTCCGGATCAACACCGAGAACATGGGTCAGTTCGAGCGGACGCTGATCATCTGCGAGGAGGGCGCCGACGTCCACTACATCGAGGGCTGCACGGCGCCGGTCTACTCGACCGACTCGCTGCACTCGGCGGTCGTCGAGATCGTCTGCAAGCCGAGCTCGCGGGTCCGCTACACGACCGTGCAGAACTGGTCGCAGAACGTCTACAACCTGGTCACGAAGCGGGCTGTCGCCCATGAGAAGGCGACCATGGAGTGGGTCGACTGCAACCTCGGCTCGAAGCTGACGATGAAGTACCCCTCGATCTACCTGCTCGGCCCCGAAGCGCACGGAGAGATCCTCTCGATCGCCTTCGCCGGCGCCGGCCAGCACCAGGACGCGGGCGGCAAGATCATCCACGCCGCCCCGCGCACCTCGTCCTCGGTCTTCTCCAAGTCGATCTCCAAGGACGGCGGGCGGGCGACCTACCGCGGCCTGCTCGAGGTCGCCGACGGGGCGACCGAATCGCGCTCCAAGGTCGTCTGCGACGCGCTGCTGCTCGACGAGGACTCGCGCTCCGACACCTACCCGACGATCCGGATCGACGAGAACGACGCCGACGTCGGCCACGAGGCGACGGTCTCGAAGATCGGCGACGAGCAGCTCTTCTACCTGCAGAGCCGCGGCCTCGACGAGGAGGAGGCCTCGAAGATGATCGTCAACGGCTTCATCGAGCCGGTCACCAAGGAGCTGCCGATGGAGTACGCGGTCGAGCTGAACCGGCTGATCGAGCTGCAGATGGAGGGCTCGATTGGCTGATTGGCGACCCGGGAAGGCCCCTGGGCTGCGTCCGTGGCCGGGGGCCGTGCAAAGCACTGTCCCCCGTCCCAGTCCTTGCCAGGAACCTTCCCGACCGCGCCAATGAACGTTGCCATGAAGCCACTGCCCCCTTTGCCCGACCAGAAGGCGAAGGGGTGGGAATTCACCGACCTCTCCGGCCTCGACCTCGACGCCTACGAGCCCGGCTCGGTGGAGGCCGCGATCGGGGCGGCCGCGGGGGCAACGGTGCTGCCGCTGGCCGAGGCGATCGAGTCCCGCCCGGAGCTGGTCGAAGGACGTCTGGGGGCGCTGGCGCCCGCCGACGACCCGTTCGTCGCCCGCAACGCGCTGAGCTGGCGCGACGGCGTGCTGGTCCACGTGCCGGCCGGCGTGAAGGTAGCCGAGCCGATCCGGATCGAGCTGCCGCTCGACGAGGACGGCGTCGCGGTCGCCTGGCGCACCCTGATCGTGCTCGAGGAGGGCGCCGAGGCGGAGGTCTGGGAGCACTGCTCGTCGGCCGGCGACGAGACCGACGCGCTGCTCAACTCGGTGGTCGAGCTGCACGTGGGCCAGGGGGCGACGCTGCGCTACGTCAGCACCCAGGACGTCTCCGAGCAGGCCTGGATCTTCGCCACCCAGCGCGCCGAAGTCGGCCGCGACGGCCGGCTCGACTGGACGGCGCTCGGCTTCGGCTCGGCGCGCGGCAAGGTGCGGATGGAGACCAAGCTCGCGGGGGCGGGCTCGGAGGCGCGCGTCACCGGCGGCTACGCCGGCGGCGCCGGCCAGCATCTCGACTACGACACGACGCAGGAGCACTCGGCGCCCCACACCGTCTCCGACCTCGCCTTCCGCGGTGTGCTCGCCGCCGGCGCGACGGCGGTCTGGCGCGGGATGATCCGCGTCGACCCCGGCGCCCAGGGGACCGACGCCTTTCAGGAGAGCCGCAACCTTCTCCTCTCCCCCGATGCCCACGCCGACGCGATCCCCGGCCTGGAGATCGAGGCCGACGACGTCCGCTGCACGCACGCCGCCGCGATCGCTCAGATCGACCGCGAGCAGCTCTTCTACCTCACCTCGCGCGGCCTCGACCCGGCCGCCGCCAAGAGCCTGATCGTCGAGGGCTTCCTCGAGTCGCTGGTCGAGCGCCTCGCCGAGGGCCCGGTGCGCGACGAGATCTCAGCCGCCCTCGAGCAGCGCCTCGCCGAGATCCTCTAGACGCCCCTAGACATTCGCCACCGAGAGCAGATGCGCCCCGAGCGAGAGGACATCGCCGCCCCCGACCTGCCGGCCGGGATCGGGTGGGCCGGCGCGGCGCCGCAGTCGATGCCGGCGCTCACCGCGACCGGTCCGACGCTCGTCCACTTCCTCGACTTCGCGCAGCTCAACAGCGTGCGGACGCTGCCCTACCTGGTCGAGTGGGACCGGCGCTACCGCGAGCGGGGCCTCAGCA
>DASTHF010000146.1:0-13427 GCA_035605615.1 Solirubrobacterales bacterium | reverse complement strand
GGAACGTCGTGATTGCGGGTGGTGGCTTCGGCGGCGCGGCTGCTGCGCATGAGTTGGAGCGGGTGATGCCTAAGCAGTCGGCCCGTTTGGCGCTGGTGAACGAGACGAACTTTGCGCTCTATACGCCGTTTCTGCCGGAGGCACGCATGCGGCGCTACCGGGAGCAGCTGGGACTGCCGGAGGAGACGGCGACGCTGCTCGCCGCCGACCCCGACACCGCCGCCTACTTCGAGCGGGCGGCCGGCGCCGCGGGGGGAATCGAGCCGCGTGTCGTCGCCAACTGGGTGACCGGCGAGCTGGCGGCGGCGCTGCGCCAGGACGGCGGCGGCAGCGCCTCGGAGTCGCGGGTCGAGCCGGAGGCGCTGGCGGCGCTGCTCGGCATGGTTCAGGAGAGGACGATCTCCCACGGCAGCGCCAAGGAGGTGCTGGCGGCGCTGGTGGCCGAAGGCGGCGACCCGGCGGCGATCGTCGAGCGCGAGGGCCTCGCCCAGATATCCGACAGCGGCGAGCTGGAGGCGATCGTCGCCGCCGCCGTCGAGGCTAACCCGGAGGCGGCCGAGCAGGTCCGTGCCGGCAACGCGAAGGCGATCGGCGCGATCGTCGGCGCCGTCATGCGCGAGACCAAGGGCCGCGCCGACGGCGGCGAGGTCAACCGTCTGATCAGGCAGCAGCTGGGCATCTGAAGTGCGGTTTCGCACTTTGTAACAACCTGTTACAAGCCTGCTAACTTGAGGGCGTGGCCTGGAACGTCGTGATCGTCGGCGGGGGCTTCGGGGGCGCGATGGCGGCCCGCGAGCTGGAGCGGCTGATGCCGCGGCAGTCGGCGCGGCTGGTCCTCGTCAACGACGTCAACTTCCTCCTCTACACGCCGTTCCTGCCGGAGGCGGCCGCCGGCACGCTGGAGCCGCGCCACGTGGTGACGCCGCTGCGCGAGATCCTCAAGCGGACCTACCTGCGGCTCGGAACCGTCGAGGCGCACGACCCGGTCGCCCGCACGGTCGAGCTGCGCAGCCGCGACGGTGAGACGGAGCAGCTTCCCTACGACCAGCTATTGCTGGCGCTCGGCTCGGTCTCGCGGGCGCTGCCGGTCCCCGGCCTCTCCGAGCATGCGATCGGCTTCAAGACGCTGGCCGACGCGATCTGGTTGCGCAACCACCTGATCGAGACGCTGGAGGCGGCCAACGCGGCCGAGGACCCGGCGCGGCGCGACGAGCTGCTCACCTACGTCTTCGTCGGCGGTGGCTACGCGGGCCTCGAGGCGCTCGCCGAGCTGCAGGACTTCGCCGCCGACGCGATCGAGAGCTATCCGCGGGCCCGCCTGCACGGGATGCGCTGGGTGCTGGTCGAGGCGACCGACCGCGTGCTGCCCGAGATCGACGCCGAGCTCGCCGACTACGCGCTGCGCGAGCTGTGCGGCCGCGGCATCGACGTCCGGCTCGGCACGACCCTGGAGGAGGTGAGCGCCGCCACCGCCCGCCTCTCGACCGGCGAGGTACTGCCCAGCCGCACCGTCGTCTGGACCGCAGGCGTCGCGCCGCACCCGAGCCTGCGGCGGCTCTCCCTGCCGCTCGACGAGCGCGGCCGCGTCCCGGTCGACGAGCGTCTCCGCGTGCGCGGCATGGACGCGGTCTGGGCGGTGGGCGACTGCGCCGCCGCCCCCGACGCGCGCGGCGGCCTCTGCCCGCCGACCGCGCAGCACGCGGTGCGCCAGGGGCCGGTCGCGGCGCGCAACATCGCCGCCGAGCTGGGCGTCGGCACGGCGCGTCCCTTCGACTACCGCGGCAGCGCCGCCTTCGTCAACCTCGGCCGCTACAAGGCGGTCGGCCGGATCGGCGGCCGCACCTTCCGCGGCTTCCCCGCCTGGTGGCTGGCGCGGACCTACCACATGAGCCAGATCCCCGGCGCCGCCCGTAAGGCGCGCGCCGTGATCGACTGGACCGCCAGCCTTCCCTTCCGGCGCGACCTCTCCGAGCTGGGCTCGATCGGCCATCCGCGGCCGCTGCAGGCCACAATGGGGCCATGGGATACGAGTACCTCGCGATCGCCTTCTCCTTCGGCCTCGCCACCGGCATAGTCGGCCGCGGCAAGGGCAGCTCCTTCTGGCTCTGGTTGCTGATCGGCGCCGTGCTGCCCGGCCTCGGCCTGATCGCGGTGGTCCTCTACCGCTCGGAGAAGGCGGAACCGGAACGCCAGTGCCCGACCTGCCATAAGCCGCTGAAGCTCTACGTCCAGGTCTGCCCCCGCTGCGGCACGGACCTCTACCTGCCGGACCCGGCCGAGGTGCGCCACCCCGGAATAAATCCGCCGCCTCCTCGGCTTCGCCTCCGGGGGCGGCGGCAATCTGCGAATTAGCGCCGCTCGCGAAGAATCAGATTGCGACGCTCGCTAATCGGTTATCTGAGCCCGGCGCCGGACGTAATCGGTTATCTGAGCCAGGTGCGGACGATCGCGTTGGCGAAGCCGAGCCCGTAGCGGACGACGGCGGGCTTCTTCGAGTGACCGTGGAGGCGGCGCGCCACCGTGACCGGGACCTCCTTCGCCGGGACGCCGCGCTTGATCGCCTCGATCATGAACTCCGAGGTGTGGAACTGCTCCTGGCGCAGGACGAGCTGCGGCAGGACGGTGGCGCGCACGGCGCGGTAGCCGTTCGAGCAGTCGGTGACGTGGGTGCGGGTGATGAAGGAGACGAGCCGGTTGAAGAAGACGATGCCGAGCTCGCGGGCGAAGTGGTTGCGGTCGGCCTCGCCGAGCACGCGCGAGCCGTGCGCGACGTCGACCTCGCGGTCGAGCACCGGCCGCACGAGGCGCTCCATCTCCGCGGGCAGGTGCTTGCCGTCGGCGTCGAGCGTGACCACCACCTCGGCGCCGGAGTCGACCATCAACCGGTAGCCGGTGCGCAGCGCCGCACCGCCGCCGCGGTTGATCACGTGGCGGGCGACGACCGCGCCGTGCTCGGCGGCGACGTCGCCGGTGCCGTCGCGCGAGCCGTCGTCGACGACCAGCACCGCCGTCTCGACGCCGCAGACCTCGCGCGGCATGCGGTCGAGCACGTAGCCGATGCTCTCGGCCTCGTTGTAGGCGGGGACCAGGATCGCGACCCTGCCGCGGAAGTGCTCGGGCAGCTTCGCCTGCCGGAACTCCTCCCAGGCCAGTCCCTCGAGCACGGCGGAGAGCTGGCGGGCGTTGCGCGCCGCCTGCGAGAGCGCCCGCAGGATCAGCAGGAAGAGGACGAAGATCGCGAAGACGGCGAGGCCGAGGATGCGGCCGCCGTTGCCCTTTTCGAAGGAGAAGGCCGAGAGCAGCTTGTCGGTGACTTCGGTGCCGGCGACGATCGCCAGGCCGAGCCCGGCCAGCAGCAGGATCAGCACGTCGGCGTTGCGAAGGCTGCGGCGGCGGAGGATCGCGAAGGCGACGATCGCCGCTGCGACGATCAGGCCGGCGGCGCGGAGCGCGGTCAGCTGGCTGGGGAAGATTCCCGCTTGGGGGAGAACCATGGCCAGCGGGAGGATATGGCCGCCCCCAGCGTCACCAGCGCCGCGGCGGCGAGCGGAAAGACGAGTGTCATCAGGATCTCGTTGCGCCGTGGCGTCGCCAGCGAGATCGCGCCGACCGCGGTGACGATCGCGATCGGCGTCGCCATGGCCAGCAACTCCCACCAGCGCCGCCGCATGGCGAGGAGCGCCAGCCCGGCCAGGCTCAGCAGCACGATCAGCGCCTGGACGGCTCGCCCGGCGGCGCTCCCCATCGCTTCCCCGACCCCGGCGCTCCACATGCGCCATACCTTGCGCACGGTCATCGCCAGGTAGCCGAGCGGGTCTTCGCCGAAGTACTTGGAGAAGTCCTGCTTGCCGACCTTGCCGAGCGCGGAATCGCGCGGCAGTTCCGGGTAGCGGGCGGCGACGCGGTCGAAGAGCGGCGTCGGGTTTATCCGTTCCAGCGCCGCCGAGCCGGGCGGCAGCCGGCGGTGCCGATAGCGCTCGGCGAGCAGCGCCTTGACCCGCTGGTAGTCGCCGTCGGCGGGCAGGTAGGTGCCGACGTAGAGCGCCTTGCCGCCACCGGTCGAGACCGGCACGAGGCGGCCCAGCACGACGGCGTTCCGCACCGTCCAGGGCACGATCGGGACGAGAAAGGCGGCGAGGAGGATCGCGGCGCCGGCCAGGCCCGGCCGCCAGCCGCGCCGCCGGCCGACCCGGACGAGGGCGAGCACGGCGAAGGCGAGCGCGACCGGCAGGTAGTCGGGCCGGATCAGCGCGGTGAGGCCGAAGAGGAAGCCGGGCACGAGCCAGCGTCGCAGCCGCTCGCCGTCGCTCGCCCAGAGGAAGGCGAGGACGGCGGCGGGGAGCGTGAGGGTCGCCGGCGGCTCGCTCATCAGCTCACCGGTCGAATGGATGAAGGGGGGGTAGACGGCGACGGCGAAGGCGGCGATCAGGCCGGCGGCGCGCCCCGCGAGGCGATCGCCGAGCAGGAAGACGACGACGATCGCGGCAGTGCCGAGCAGCGCCTCGACGATGCGGGCCACCCCTTCGCGCGGCCCCGCGGTCGCGTAGAAGGAGGCGGCATAGAGCAGCGGCGCCCCCGGCGACCAGTCGCTCGAGTCGTGGAAGCTCGGGCCGCCGTAGCTGCCTTCCGCGTAGAGGGCCTTCGAGAGGGCGTAGTAAGCGTGGGAGTCGTCGCCGGGCGTGCCCAGCGGCTCGACCACGCGGTAGGCGCGCAGCCCGAGGCCGAGCAGCACGATCACCCCCAGCATGATCAGAGTCGTCCGCCCGTAGCGCGCCACCATGGCCGCGCAGGCTATCCGCCGCGCAACCTGCCCCAGAGCCACACCGCACCGGTTCCGGCGAGGGGGGCGAGAAGCGGCAGGACGACCAGCTCGCGGCGCGGCGAGGCGATCAGCAGCGCCGCCACCGCCGTCATGTAGGCGAGGACGAGGGCGCAGATCAGCGCCTCGAAGCGCCGCCCAGGGCCGAAGCCGAGCGCGGCGAGACCGATCAGGGCGAGGACGACGATCGCCAGCTGCAGCGTCCGCCAGGGCTGCTTCTCCATCGTCGCGCGCGGGGCGTCCGTCCAGGTTTCGAATGCCTTGCCCGCCAGCATTCCGGCGAACCGCAGCGGCTCGTCCGTCAGGTCGTGCGAGAGGTTCTGGCGCCCCAACCGCCCCAGCGCCGCGTCGGTTTCGAGCCCCGGATAGCGCGCCGCGGCGACGCGGGCGAGGACCCGCTCGAGCACGTATCGGTTGGGGTCGTCGACCGGGCCGCCGCGGGCGAGCCGCGCCCGCAGCGCCGGCCGCTGGGCGAGCAGCAGTTCGCGCAGCTGGACGCCGTCGCCGTGGGCGTCGAGGTAGGTGCCGATGAAGAGCGCCTTGCCGCCTCCGGTCGAGACCGGGACGAGCCGGCCGAGCACGATCGCGTTGCGGATCGTCCAGGGCGCCAGGACGACGATGGTCGCGAGCAGGGAGACCGCGAGCGGTGTGAGCGCCCGCCGCGGCCGGCCGCGGCGGGCCTCCCGCGGCAGCCAGGCGAGCGGCAGCAGCGCCGCGAGGACGAGGTACTCGGGACGGACCATGGCGAGCGCGCCGAAGACCGCGCCGAATCCCGCCCACCGCCACAGGTCGCCCGGCCGGTCGCAGGCCCGGAAGAAGAGGACGAGCACGGCGCCGAGCAGGAACGCCGCCAGCGGCTCGGTCAGCGGCAGGCCCTGGTATTCGAGCAGGGCCGGATAGACCGCGACCGCCGCGGCGGCGATCAGCCCCGCCGCCGGGCCGGCGAAGCGGCGGCCGAGCAGGTAGGCCATGGGGATCGCGGTGGCGCCGAGCAGGGCGAGCAGGACGAGCGCCAGCGTGAGGTGGACACCGCCGCTGAGCAGGTAGACGGCGGCGACGAAGAGCGGCAGGCCGGGCGAGTAGGCGCTCGCCGGCTGCATCTCGTGAGAGGCGCCCGGGGGCCTGGCATCGAAGGATCCGTGCAGATAGAGGCTTTCCGCGATCCGCGCGTAGGCCTGCGCGTCGGGCGGTCGCGCAGCCGGCTGCTCGACCGCGTAGCCGACCCGCAGCCCGAGCCCGACCAGCAGGATCCCGATGACCGCCGCGGTCCGCATCGGGGCGGATGCTATGCGCGTCCGTCCGCTACGCTGCCGCGACCTATGCGCGTTCTCATCCTTGGGGGCGACGGCTACCTGGGCTGGCCGACGGCCTTGAGGTTCTCGGCCCGCGGACATGAGGTCGCGGTCGTCGACAACTTCTCCCGCCGCCGCTGGCACTCAGAACACGGCACCGGCTCGCTGACCCCGATCCGCGAGCTGGACGAGCGGATCGACGCCTGGCGCGATCTCTCCGGCGAGCAGATCCGCCGCTACGTCGGCGCCGTCGAGGACGGCGACTTCCTCGACGAGGTGGTCGCCGAGACGCTTCCCGACGCGGTCATCCACTACGGCGAGCAGCCCTCGGCGCCCTACTCGATGATGTCGCGGGAGCGCGCCGTCGAAACCCAGCAGACCAACGTGATCGGCACGCTCAACCTGCTCTTCAGCCTGCGCGACCGCGTCCCCGATTGCCACCTGGTCAAGCTCGGGACGATGGGGGAGTACGGCACCCCCAACATCGACATCGAGGAGGGGTACATCGAGATCGAGCACAAGGGGCGCCGCGACACGCTGCCCTTCCCGAAGCTGCCCGGCTCGCTCTACCACTGCTCGAAGGTCCACGACTCGACCAACATCCACTTCGCCTGCCGGATCTGGGGGCTGCGCGCCACCGACCTCAACCAGGGGGTCGTCTACGGGATCGAGACCGAGGAGACGGCGCGCGACGAGCGCCTCATCACCCGCTTCGACTACGACGAGATCTTCGGCACCGTGCTCAACCGCTTCTGCGTGCAGGCGGTGATCGGTCACCCGCTCACCGTCTACGGCTCGGGCGGTCAGACGCGCGGCTTCCTCAACATCCGCGACACGCTCCAGTGCGTCGAGCTGGCGGTCGAGAACCCCGCCGAGCGGGGCGAGTTCCGCGTCTTCAACCAGTTCACCGAGCAGTTCTCGGTCGGCGAGCTGGCGGCGCTGGTCAAGCAGGCCGGCGAGCACCTTGGCTACACGGTCGAGGTCCAGCATGTCGAGAATCCGCGCGTCGAGCTCGAGGAGCACTACTACAACGCGATCCACACCAAGCTGCTCGACCTCGGCCTGAAGCCGACCCTGCTCGGCGAGGAGCTGGTCGAGTCCATGCTGCACGCGATCGAGCGTTGCAGGGAGCACGTGATCGAGAGCTCGATCGACCCGCGCACCCGCTGGAACCCGGCCAAATCCCCTGCAGGCCGCGCATAAAGGCCGCTGGTACCATCGCGATCCGATGAGAGCCGCGGACGCGTTGATGCAGAGCCTGCGGGCTGAGGGTGTCGAGCACATCTTCGGCATTCCCGGCGGCGCCAACCTGCCCACCTACGACGCCCTCGTCGACGCCGACCTGCGCCACATCCAGGTCCGCCACGAGCAGGGCGGCGGCCACGCCGCCGAGGGGTACGCGCAGGCCTCGGGCCGGGTCGGCGTCGCCTTCGCCACCTCGGGCCCCGGCGCCACCAACCTCGTCACGGCGATCGCCGACGCGATGATGGACTCGGTCCCCACCGTCTTCGTCACCGGCCAGGTGCGGACCGAGCTGATCGGCACCGACGGCTTCCAGGAGGCCGACATCCTCGGCGCGACGATGCCCTTCGTCAAGCACTCCTTTCAGGTGACGGACCCGCGCGAGATCACCGAGTACGTCCACGAGGCCTTCCACATCGCCTCGACCGGGCGGCCGGGGCCGGTGCTGATCGACGTGCCGCAGGACCTCTCGCGCGCCGACATCGAGTACGCGCCGCGCACCCAGCCGGTCGAGCTGCCCGGCTACAAACCGGCGAGCGGCGGCAACGTCAAGCAGGTGCGGATCGCCGCCAAAGCGCTCGCCAACGCGCGGCGCCCGGTCCTCTACACGGGCGGCGGCGTGATCAACGCCAACGCCTCCGAGGAGCTGCGCGAGCTGGCCGCCTGCGACCGCTTCCCGGTCACCTCGACGCTGATGGGCCTCGGCGCCTTCCCGGCGTCGAGCGACCAGTGGCTGGGGATGCTCGGCATGCACGGCACCCGCGCCGCCAACTACGCGATGGACGAGGCCGACCTGATCGTCGCGATCGGCGCCCGTTTCGACGACCGCATCACCGGCAAGCTCTCCGAGTTCGCGCCGCACGCCAAATTCATCCACATCGACGTCGACCCGGCGGAGATCTCCAAGAACGTCGCCGCGCACATTCCGATCGTCGGCGACGCGAAGCGGGTGCTGGCGGAGCTGACGCGCGAATACCGCGCCCTGCAGACCGACCCCGCGCGGCTCGACCCCTGGTGGAAGCAGATCCGTGCCTGGCAGGAGGAGTACCCACTGCGCTACGAGCCCGGCAAGGATGGCGAGATCAAGCCGCAGTTCATGATCGAGGCGATGCACCGGGCGACGCGGGGCGACGCGATCGTCACCTCCGACGTCGGTCAGCACCAGATGTGGGCGGCCCAGTACTACGGCTTCGACAAGCCGCGGCGCTGGATCAACTCGGGCGGGCTGGGGACGATGGGGTTCGGCCTCCCGGCGGCGATCGGCGCCAAGGTCGCCTGCCCCGACGAGCAGGTCGTCTGCCTGGCCGGCGACGGCAGCCTGATCATGACCTGCCAGGAGCTGGCGACCTGCGTCACCGAAGACATCCCGGTCAAGGTCTTCCTGATGAACAACGGCTACATGGGCATGGTCCGCCAGTGGCAGGAGCTGTTCTGGGACCGCCGCTACAGCTCGGTCGAGCTGGGGGCATCGCCCGACTGGGTGAAGCTGGCCGAGGCGTTCGGCGCCACCGGCATGCGCTGCGAGGACTCCGCCGACCTCGAGGAGACGATGGTCAAGGCGCTGGAGACGGACGGGCCGGTGCTGCTCGACGTCCGCGTCTCGCCCGAGGAGAACTGCTTCCCGATGATCCCGGCCGGCGCCGCCGCACGGGACATGGTGGGCTGATGGAGGCCGGCACTCCCAACTTGGTCAAGCTCGAGGACCTGCGGGTGCCCGGCCAGCTGAGCGGGCGCAAGCACATCCTCTCGATCCTGGTCGAGAACAAGCCTGGCGTGCTGGCGCGGATCGCCGGCCTCTTCTCGCGGCGCGGCTTCAACATCGACACGCTCGCGGTCGGCCCGACCGACGACCCCAGCGTCTCGCGGATCACGCTGACGCTCGACGGCGCCGTCCACCCGATCGACCAGGTCACCAAGCAGCTACACAAGCTGGTCAACGTGCTGAAGATCCGCGACATGGAGCCGGAGGAGACGGTCGCCCGCGAGATGGCGATGTTCAAGGTCTCGGCGGCGGTCGAGAACCGGGCCGAGATCATCCAGTTCGCGGAGATCTTCCGGGCCAAGATCGTCGACGTCTCGCGGCGCGCGATGACGATCGAGGTGACCGGCTCGGCCGACAAGATCGAGGCCTTCGAGCGGATGGTCCGCCCACACGGCCTCATAGAGATGGTGCGGACGGGTGAGATCGCCATTGCAAGAGGCGGCGACTAGCGACCTCCTCGCCCGCCTGCGCGGCGGCGTCGAGCGGGCGGCGAAGCGCGGGCGGCGGACGCTGATCAGCGTTACCGCGCCGGTCGAGCGGATCGACCCCTGCGCGGCGGTCTTCGCCTCGCGGCTGGCGAGCGATCGCTGGTTCTGCTGGGAGCAGCCGGACCGGGGTTTCGCGCTGGCGGCGCTGGGGGTGGCGCATGAGGCGACCTCGCGGGGGCCTTCGCGCTTCGAGGACGTGGCCGGGGAGTGCGCGCGGGTAGGCGAGGGCGCCATCGTCGAGGAGCCGGTCGGCCTGCCGGCCGGCGCGGGGCCGGTCTGGACCGGTGGCTTCGCCTTCGATGACCACGGGGCGGACTCGTCCACCTGGTCCTCTTTCGCGCCGGCCTCGATGGTTTTGCCGGAGCTGTCGCTCTGCCGTGACGGCCAAGACGTCTTTCTCACCGTCAACGCGGTCGTCTCGTCGGAGACGGAGGCGACGGCGGCAACCGATCGGGTCATGGCGCGGGTCGCCGCTCTGCGCTGGGACCGTCTGCCGCTCCTCGATCCTCACCTCACCGGTCGCCCCGAGATCCGCAGCGCCCGTCCGCCTGCCGAGTTCGAGCGGGCGGTCGCTGCCGTCACGGCCCGGATCGAATCGAGTGGGCTGAGCAAGGCGGTGCTGGCCCGCGAGGTGGTGGTCGCGGCGCCCTCGGCATACGACCCGGCGGCGCTCTTCGGCGTCATGCGCGAGCAGTTCCCGGCCTGCTTCTGCTTCTGCTGCGGCACGCCGGAGGCGGCTTTCATCGGCGCCAGCCCCGAGCTGTTGTTGCGTCGCGCCGGCGCCGGAGTCTCGAGCGTGGCGCTGGCCGGATCGGCGCGGCGCAGCTCCGATCCCGCGGTCGACGACCATCTCGCCGAGCAGCTGCTGCGCAGCGACAAGAACCGGCGCGAGCAGGAGATCGTCGCCGAGCGGATCGTCCGCGCCCTGCGACCGCACTCGGTCTGGGTCGAGCGGGCGCCGGAGCCCGAGGTGGTCAAGGTGGCCAACATCCAGCACCTGGCGACGCCGGTGATCGCCCAGCTCGCCGAACCGCGCTCGGCCGTGGCGCTCGCCGGCCTCCTGCACCCGACGCCGGCGGTCGGAGGCGAGCCGTGGGCGGCGGCCGCGGCGGCGATCGCCGAGCTGGAGGGGATGGATCGCGGCTGGTACGCTGGCCCGGTCGGTTGGATGGACGCCACCGAGGACGGCGAGCTCTGCGTCGCCCTGCGCAGCGCCCTGCTGCGCGACCGCGAAGCCCACCTCTTCGCCGGCGTCGGCGTCGTCGCCGGCTCCGACCCGGCCGCCGAGCTGGCCGAGACCGAGGTCAAGCTCGGCGCCCTGCTGCCGCTGCTGGCGGACTGAGCCGACGCAAACTGTCTCGATCGGTAAGGATTAACTCCGTGACTCGTCGCGTGCTGGCCATTGGAGGGATCGCAGCGCTACTCGCAATCGCTGCCGCTCCCGGCGCGAGCGCCTCGGTGCCGGAAGGCCCGCGACTGGCCTTCACTCGCCTGAGCGCACGCCCCGAGGCGCTGCAGATCCTCAGCGCCGACCCGATCGGCGGCGCGGCGCAGCTGATCGTCAGCGGCGACAGGAGGCACCTGCCGCTTCCCTACCCCTTCACAGGGCCGTCGTGGTCACCCGACGGGAGCCAGCTGGCCTTCAGCGGCGTCCCCCGCCTGCCGAAGCGCCACGGAGCCCTGCCGCCGTTGCAGGTCTACCTCGTCGCCGCGGACGGCAGCGGGCTGCGGGCCGTTCCAGGCACGAACGGCGGCTACGCGCCGATCTTCTCACCGGATGGGCATACGCTGGCCTTCAGCCGCGTCCGGGAGCGGGTGCGCCGGGAGCGCGGGAAGCGGCGCGGCATGAAGGTCGTCTACGAGAGCGCCTCGATATGGCTGGTCGACCTTGCGACGGGTGCCGTTCGCCAGCTCACGCCCTGGCGCAACCATCTCGTGAACGTGGCCTCCTCGTTCTCCCCCGACGGCAGCGTCCTGGCGCTGTCGCGCAGAGTCGGAAACCGCCAGGAGGCCGTCGCGCTGCGCCTTGACGGCAGCGGCTCGACCGTCCTCTCGAAGGGCGGCTTGGCGCCGGTGTACTCGCCGGACGGCTCGCAGATCGCGCTGCTCCGCGGCAAGCGCCGCACCTTCAGGGAACGCCATCGCGAAGGGAGGACGATCATCGAATCGAGGACCACGACAACCGTGACCGACCCTTCGTGATGAGCTCCGACGGCTCGAACCTGCGGCGCCTCACCGACACCCCACGGCTCTCGGAGTCCGCGGCCAGCTGGGACCCCTCGGGGCAACGGCTCGCCTATGTGGCAAGCGGTGTCACGAGCCTGGGAGACATCCTCGGCTTCGCGGACACGATCGTGGAGCAGAACGCCGACGGGACTTGCCGGACATCGGTCCTCACCGACCCCGGCTTCGCCTTCTACGGCCCGGCCTGGCAACCGGGCCCCGGCCGCGCCGCCGGCCGCATCCCCTGCTGAGCGACGCTAACCCGCGGGCGCGATCGACATCTCCACCGCGGCGCTGAGGCGGCGGTGGAGGTCGACGTTGGCCGTGCGGTCGACCGGGACCTCGATCAGGCCGGTGCCGGCGGCGAGGGCGTCGGGGAGGCGGTCGAGCGAGTCGAGGCGGCGGTGGGGGAGGTCGAAGAGCGCCGCCGCCCTCGCCGCGCTGACGCCGCGCGGCGTGCCCATCAGCGCCTCGAACTCGTCGCTCGACAGCGCCGACTGCTGGGGAAGGAAGTGAAAGATGCCGCCGCCGTCGTTGTCGACGACGACGATCCGCACCGGCGTCTCGACGTCGCGCAGCGCGGCCAGGGCGCCGACGTCAAGGAGGAGGCCGAGGTCGCCGGTGACGATCGTCGTCGGGCGGCCGCTCGCCCGGGCGGCGCCGACGCCGGAGGAGACGAGGCCGTCGATGCCGTTCGTCCCGCGGTTGCAGAGGAAGAGGACGTCGGTCTCGCTGGGCGGCAGGAAGGCCTCCTGGTCGCGGATCGGCATGCTGGAGGCGGTGTAGACGAGGTCGCCGTCGCGGTGGGCGGCGCCGAGCGCCAGCTGCAGGCCGGGCTCGGTCGGGGTCTCCAGTCTCATCAGCTCCGCGACTATTGCCTCGCGGGCGGTGTGCTCCGCCTCCAGCCAGAGCGCCGGGGCCTTGCGCGCCTCGCCCTCGACGCGCGCCGCCCAGCCGGCGGCCAGCTCGGTCGGGTCGGCTCGGAGGATCGCGGCGGCCCGTCGGCTCGGCTCGTTCCAGCCCCCGAGCGGGTCGACGACGATCTGGTCGGCGCCCGAGCCGGCCAGCCATTCCCGGAGCGGCTTGCTGGTCGGCATCTCGCCGAAGCGCAGCACCAGGTCCGGCGCGGCGGTTGCGCGGAATCTCTCGTCGCGCAGCAGCAGGTCGTAGGTCGTGACGACGTGCGAGCGGTCGTGCGGCCCGCAGCGCAGCTGCGAGGTCGGCTCGGCGAGGATCGGGAAGCCGGCGGCGCGGGCGAGGTGGGCGAGCGGCTCGCGCAGCTCCGGGTCGGGCTGGCGCCCGGCGACGATCACTCCGGACTTCGCCTCGATGACGTGCTTCGCGACCTCGTCGAGCAGGAACTGGGAGGGCTCGAGATCGATTGGCGTGACGGCGGTCAGCGGCCGCCCGCCGCGGCCCTCGAGGGCGAGCGGGTCGGTCGCGGTGACGGCGCCCTCGATCGGCAATGGCGACAGCGGCTCGCGCCAGGCGAGGTTGAGGTGGACCGGCCCGGGCCGCGGCTCTCCCCGCGCCGCGGCGAAGGCGCGGCAGGCAGTCGAGCGGTAGTGGAGCAGGCCCGCGTCGTCCGCCTCGTGGGTGCC
>DASTHF010000055.1:0-2808 GCA_035605615.1 Solirubrobacterales bacterium | reverse complement strand
AACAGAGTGCCGCTTCGCGGCAAGAATCACTCCGCGGTGCCGAAGGGAGGCTAGGGGGCGGAGACCCCCGGACCCCCTGCCGCCCTGAAAAGCAGCTATGGCTTGGAAGGCACCCGCGGCTCGGCCAGGCCGTAGGTGTCGTAGGCGCCGAATCGGGAGAAGGTCTTGTGGGTGGGGCCGTGGTAGTCGGATGAGCCGGTCGGGATGAGGTTCAGCTCCTCGCACAGCTCGAGCAGGTGCGCGGTCTGCTCCTTCGTGTGCGAGGGATAAAAGGTCTCGACGCCGTCGATGTCGAGGGCGCGGATCAGCTCGTCGACCTCAGCCGGCGCGGAGATATCCCAATAAGGATGGGCGACGACGGCGACGCCGCCCGCTTCGTGGATCAGGTCGACAGCTTGCTGGGCCGTCGGCCAGCGGCGCGGCACGAAAGCTTTGGCGCCGGGCACTAGGTACTCCTCGAAGAACGGGCCAAGGTCGCCGGTGGCTCCTGCGGCTCTCGCTATGTGGGGGCGCCCGATCGAAAGCGCGTCGCCCGCCTCCCTCACCGCGTCCTCGAGGTGGAGGTCGAAGCCCTCCTGGCGAAGCTTCTCGACGATCTCGCCGGCTCGGGCAACCCGCTCATGCTGGGCCCGCTCGCAGGCTGCGGCCATCGCCCCCAGGTCGATCCAGTAGCCACATATATGCAGGTCTTCCGCGTACTCGTGCACGCACGACATCTCGACCGCCGGCACCAGCTCGACACCCAGACGCTCGGCAGCTTCCGCCGCTTCGGCGACCCCCGCAATCGCGTCGTGATCGCTCAGCGCCAGCGTGGTCACCCCGGCTTTCGCAGCTTCCGCGACCACCTCAGGCGGCGCAAGCTGCCCATCCGAGACGGTCGAGTGGCTCTGTAGCTCGATCAGCATGACGGCGCAGCCTATGGGACGAGGTAAGGAGGGGCGGTAGTCCCCTCCCTAGCCTCCCCTCGGCACCGCGGAGTGATTCCTGCCGCGAAGCGGCACTCAATTATTAATCCCGCCGCAGGCGGGATTAAGGCGTAGGGAGGGGACTACCGCCCCTCCCACCACCTGAGTCCCTAAGCAGTAACCGCGGCGCCCGGGATCAGGTCGCGCGACTCGAGGTAGTCGAGCAGCTTCTGCGCCGACTCCTCGGCCGTTTCGGCTTCGGTGTCGCAGACGACCTCGGGGTTCTCCGGCGCTTCGTAGGGGTCGGAGACGCCGGTGAATTCCTTGATCTCGCCCGCGAAGGCTTTGGCGTAGAGGCCCTTGACGTCGCGCTCGGCGCAGGTGTCGACCGAGGCCTTCACGTAGACCTCGACGAAGCGGTCGCCCATCAGCTCGCGCGCCTCGCCGCGGATCTCCGCGTAGGGCGAGATCGCCGCGGTGATCACCGGCACGCCGTTGCGGCTGAGCAGGTCGGCGACGAAGGCGATGCGGCGGATGTTGGTGTCGCGGTCCTCTTTCGAGAAGCCGAGCCCCTTGGAGAGGTTTTCGCGCACGACGTCGCCGTCGAGGATCTCCAGCTTCGAGCCGCGCTCGCGCAGGTGCCCCTCCAGCAGCCTCGAGATCGTCGTCTTGCCGGCCCCCGAGAGCCCGGTGAACCAGAGGGTGAATCCCTTCTCGCCAGCCATCTGTACGTCAGTCCTCCTTGTAAGCGTCGATCAGGATGTCGGCGACCTCGTTGCGCGAGAACTCCTGCGGCGGCCTTTCGCCGTTGCCGAGCATCTCGCGGACCTTGGTGCCGCTGAGGAAAACGTGCGCGTCGGAGTCGTGCGGGCAGGTCTTGCCCGAGGCCATGCCCTCGCACGCGTTGCACCAGAAGCTGTGCTCGAAGAAGAGCGGTTCGATCCCGAGCTCCTTGGTGTCGATCTCGTCGAAGATCTTCTGTGCGTCGTAGGTGCCGTAGTAGTCGCCGACGCCGGCGTGGTCGCGGCCGACGATGAAGTGGGTGGCGCCGTAGTTGCGGCGGGCGATCGCGTGGAGGATCGCCTCGCGCGGCCCCGCGTAGTGCATCTTCGAGGGGAAGACGCCGAGGATGACGCGGTCCTGGGGGTAGTAGTTCTCCATCAGGACCTCGTAGCAGCGCATCCGCACGTCGGCGGGGATGTCGCCGGCCTTCGTCTTGCCGATCAGCGGGTGGATGAAGAGCCCGTCGCAGGTCTCCAGCGCGGCCTTGGTCAGGTACTCGTGGGCGCGGTGGATCGGGTTGCGCGTCTGGAAGGCGACGACCCGCTTCCAGCCCCGCTCGGCGAAGGCGGCGCGCGACTCGGCAGGCGTCAGGTAGCGGCGCATGAAGGCGTCCTCGTGGCCGGGCAGCGCGTCGGCCTCGATCGGCCCGGCGATGCAGCGCGCCCCCTCCTCGTAGATCGCGGCGACGCCCGGGTGGGCCTCGTCCGTGGTGCGGTAGACCTGCTCCGCCTCACGCTCGACGTCGCGCTCGAAGACCTCCTCGACCGTGAGCCGGCCGAGTGGCTCGCCTTCGTCGCCGCGCAGCTCGACGACGTCGCCGACCGCGCAGTCGAGGTCGGTCGCCAGCGTGATCGGGATCGGCCAGTAGTCGCCGTCGGCGGTGCGCATCTCGGTGCAGACGCGCTCCCAGTCGGCGGAGCCCTGGAAGCCGCGCAGCGGCGCGAAGCCGCCGTTGGCGATCATCTCGAAGTCCGCGGTGTGCCGCTCGGAGAGGGTCAGGGAAAGCTCAGCTGCCATCGGGGTGTTGCTCATCGGAAAGTCTCACCAATCGGTCGGGGGAGGGACGTGTCGGTCGCGCGCCGCGGGGCGCTAGTTGATCCCGCACTCGGTCTTTGAAAGA
>DASTHF010000054.1:0-7421 GCA_035605615.1 Solirubrobacterales bacterium | reverse complement strand
CGCCATGACCGTGAGCCCGACCGCCGCCACGGCGCGGCCGGCGCGCAGGCGCCAGACGGGCTGCGGCCGCACCCGCGGCCGCGCCGCGAGCACCCGCGAGGCGATCGAGGGCAGCGAGGCGAAGGCGGGGTCGGGCGGGCGGCGCTCGCGGGTGATGTGGCGCAGCACCGACTCCAGCTCGTGCTCGGAGCGGGCGACGTCGGCCAGGCCGAAGCGCTCGAAGGCGGCGTTGTTGGCGCGCAGGTGCCCCGCCGCGAAGCCGTAGGAGACGACCGGGCAGCCGCGGATGTGGGCCTCCAGCACGGTCAGGCCGGCGGTCGCGTGGATCATCGCGTCGGCCGCCGCCATCCAGTCGCTCATCTGCTCGGTGAAGCCGATGACGCGGACCCGCTCGTGGTCGCCGAAGCGCTGCTCCAGCCGCCGCCGGGTGACCTCGTTGCGGCCCGTGATGCAGACGACGAGCGTGTCCTCGCCGGCCAGCGCCGCGCCGATCGCCCCCTCGAGGTCGCCGACCCCCCAGCCGCCGCCGGAGACGAGCACGAGCCGGGCGTGCGGGGGGACGTCGAGCGCGCGGCGGGCGTCGACACGGGTGCGCGGGGTGAGGAACTCGCGGGAGATCGGCGGCCGTACCCACTCGACGGTGCCCGGACCGACCAGCCGCTCGACCTCCTCGATCGACTCGGGATGGGTGACGAAGTGCAGGTCGACGCCGGGGTGCGCCCAGTAGCGCAGCCCGGCGAGATCGGTTATCGCCGACTGGACCGGGATGCCGAGACGGCGGTTTTCGCGCAGCATCCCGAGCACCGCGGTGGCGCCGGGGTAGGTGGAGACGACGACGTCCGGGTCGCGCTCGGCGATCAGCTTCAGCAGGCCGCGCGCGCCGAGCGCGTAGGAGAGGTGGTGGGCGAGCCAGCGGGTCGGCGCGAACCTTGTGAGCAGCCAGTACTGGATGTCGAACACCCAGGGCATCCAGCGGAAGGTCACGCGCGAGCCGCCCCGCACGATGGCGGCGACGACGCGGCTCGTCGCATCGAAGGTGTTGACGATCTCGACCTCGGCGCCGGGGATCTCCTCCTCGACGTCGGACTTGATGATCCGCGCCGGCAGGTCGTGCCCCTCGCCGATGTCGGCGGTGAACACGAGCACCCGCGGCGGGCGCTCCTCGGAGCGGGCGGCGCCCGCAAGCAGCGCCCCGGCGGCATGGCCGTTGCCGTTCAGCGACGGGCGGCGACCCGGCACCGGGTCGGGCGGCCGGGTCGAGCCGCGCACCCACTCGACGTAGCGACGCACGCCCTCGCGAAAGCTCGTCTCCGCCTTCCAGCCGAGCTCCTTCAGCGCCCGCGCGTTGGAGATCTCCTTGCCGGGGAAGTCGCCCGGCCGCGGCGGCGTGTGGACGATCTCGCATCCCCCCGTCATCTCCTGCACGGTCTCGGCGATCTCGAGGATCGTCACGACCTCGTCGCCGGAGAGGTTGTAGGTGCGGCCGGCCGCCTCCGGCGCGAGCGCGGCGACGATCCCCTCGGCCAGGTCCTCGACGTAGATGAAGCTGCGGCACTGGCTGCCGTCGCCGGCGATCGTCAGCGGCCTGCCTTCCAGCGCCAGGTCGGTGAACTTGGCGACCACCCCGGCGGCGCGGGCGCGCGGCCCGTAGGGGATGCCGAAGCGCAGCACCGTGCACTCGAGGTCGTAGAGCTCGGCGTAGCCGGCGCAGTAGGTCTCGCCGGCCAGCTTGGTCGCCGTGTAGAGGTGGCGGGGCGCCGGAATCGGCGTCTCCTCGTCGACCGCCTGCTCGGGGCAGTCGCTGTAGACCCAGGTGGTCGAGCCGTAGACGACGCGCCCGACCTTGGTGCGGCAGGCGGCCTCGAGCACGTTGAGGGTGCCGCGCGTGTTGATTTCCTCGGCCAGCACCGGGTCGGCGAGGACGTGGGCGACGTCGGCGACCGCGGCGAGGTGGATGACCGCGTCGCAATCGCGCATCGCCAGGTCGAGGTTGGCCGGGTCGGTGACGCTGCCGGTGAAGGTCTCGACCTCGAGCGGCGAGTGGTAGGGCGAGGCGCTGAGATCGAAGATGCGCGGCGTGACGCCGCGCTCCCGCAGCCGGTCGACGACGTGCGAGCCGATGAAGCCGCCGCCGCCGGTGACCAGCACCCTCATGCGGGCTCCTCGCCGAGCGCCGCGGCCCGGCTCTCCGGTCGGTAGTAGAGCGGCACGCACCAGTGATTCTCCGCCACCCAGTCGGTGTCGGGCAGCTCGACCCGGTGGCCCATGATCCGGTGGCAGGGCTGCTCGTAGACCCGGCCGGTCGAGCGCTCGATCGGTTCGAAGACGACGTACTTGTAGAGGCCCGAAGTCATCCCCTCCGGCAGCTCCAGTCGCGCCGGGTGGCGCGTGTCGAGGCGCCGGCGCGCGTAATCGTTCTTCCAGGCGACGATCTCCTCCATCCGCTCGGCCTGGACGAGGCCGAGCGCGGCGGTGAACTCGCTCATCCGGAAGTTGAGCCCCTCGATCCGATGCTCGGGCTTGCCGTAGTTGCGGAAGCCGGCGGCGAACTCGATCAGCTCGGGGCGGCGCGAGACGAGCACGCCGCCCTCGCCGGTCGAGACCGTCTTGGTCGCGTAGAGCGAGTAGACGCCGGCGTCGCCGAAGCCGCCGGGCCGGCGACCGTTCCAGTCGGCGCCGTGCGCGTGGGCGCAGTCCTCGAGCAGGAAGATCCCCCGCTCGCGGCAGTAGGCGGCGATCCGCTCAGCCTCGAAGGCGATGTGGCCACCGATGTGGACGAGGATCGCGGCCGTTGGCCGGCGACGCTCGGCCTTCGCCTCGAAGTCCTCGAACGACATGCAGAGGTCGTCGCGGTTGCAGTCGACGAACTCGACCTCGGCGCCGGCCGCGAGCGCGGCGAGCGGCGTCGCCATGAAGGTGTTGGACGGACAGAGAACGGTGCCGCCGCGCACCCCGGCGAACTCCAGCGCGGCGAGTGCGCCGCCCGCCCAGCTGGAGAGGCCGAGCGCGGGCAGGCCGTTCCACTCCTGCCAGCGCCGCTCGAAGGCGGCGAGCATCCGACCTTCCGACCACTGCTCGGAATCGAGCACCTCGGCCCAGAGCGCGAACAGCCTCTCCCGGTCCCGATGGTCGAACCCGATCGCGAACCGGGTCGCGTCGGATTGGGTTGTCTCTGCGGACCCTACGGTGGCTCCTTGCGTGGGGTGGCTGGGCGTTGCCTCGAAGGACGAAACACCCCTGCCCAAAGCTGAGGCAACGCTATCAACGGCTCCGGATTCAGGCGCTCTCACGCTCAGGCGTGCTCCTGCGAGCTCTCGATCACGACGCCGACCGCGCGCGAGCCGGCGAGCAGGGTCGTGCCGGCGATCGTGACGGCGATCGAGGCGCCGAGGGCGAAACCGCCGAGCGGCGTCGATGCCCACGACTCGCCGAAGATCAGCGGGGCGAGCAGCACCGGGATGAGGATCTGCACCGCCAGCATGACCGGGGCGACATGGGTCGCCGGCCGGCGCTGCAGGGCGCTCATCTCGCTAAGCAGGCCGACCCCCGCCGAGGCGGCGGAGGCCGCCGCCCCCACCACGATGGCGAGCGCGGCGCCGGTGACGAGGCCGTCGCTGAGCAGCTTGGTGGCGATCGCGGTCCCGGCGTAGGCGCAGCCGGCGCTGAAGACGGCGAGCAGGCCGGCGGTCGAGTCGCGGCCCCGTACCAGGTACGGAGCGGCGACCGGGATCGCGATCAGCGCCAGGGCCAGCGCGATCTCCCCCGCGCCGCCGTGCCCGGCGGTGCGCGCCGGGGCCGCCCAGGCGACGCCCGCCACGCCGGCAACGATCGCGGCCACCGCGATCGCCTCGCGGCGCCCCGGGCTCTCCCCCAGCTTCGTGGCGCCCAGCCAGAGCAGCAGGATCAGGCCGGAGGCGATGCAGGGCTGCACGACCGTCAGCGGCGCCAGCAGCAGCGCCGCGACCTCCAGCGGCCAGCCGAGCAGCCCCAGCGCCGTCGCCCCCAGCCAGCGCTGGCTGCGCAGCAGCCTGCCGAGCAGCGAGGGCCGCAGCGAGTGCTCTCCGGGCACCCGCCGCGCCTCCAGCGCCTGCAGCGCGATCGAGGCGTTGTAGAGGACCGATGCCCCGATCGCCGCCAATGCGCCCAGCGCCAGCACGGCGCCAGGCTACCCCTCAGGTTTCCTGGTAAAGCGGGCCGTCGCCGCCCTCGGGCAGCGTCAGGCGGCCGCCCTTGGCGGTGATCGCCCCGCACTGCACGCAGTTGGAGGCGGTGACGTGGACGTCGACCTCGGGGGCGCCGTTGCCGAGCTGGTCCTCGGGGATCTCGTAGACCTGGGCCGGGCACATCGATACCCACGTCTGGGCGATCTCGCGCGGCACCCGCGTCCGGATGCGGACGTGGTTGGGCGCATCGTCGCGGGTCGCGTTGCCGGAGAGGAAGACCGAGTCGAGCTTGTTGAAGGTCAGCTCGTTGTCGGGCTTGGGGTACATGTCGCCCGCCTTGCCGATCTCCATCGCGTTCTCGGTGTCGTGCTCCTGCTTCCAGTGGCCGCCGGGGAAGGCGCCTTTGGTGACCGTCATCGTCGAGGCGATCGCGCCGCCCAGGAAGAAGCCCTTGGAGAAGGGCTGGCGCATGTTGCGCGATTCCTTGAGGTCCTTCTCGATCGTCGAGTTGCGGACCAGCTCGTCGTAGCCCTCGAAGTTGATCGAGTCCTTCTTGAGCGCCTCGACGATCGCCTCCGCCGCGAACATCCCGGCGTGCATCGCGTAGTGGACGCCCTTCAGGGTGGGCACGTTGACCATGCTGGCGGCGTCGCCGGCGATCGCCATGCCCGGCACCGAGAGGCGCTTCGGCATCGCGTACCAGCCGCCCGAGGGGAGCGTCTTGGCGCCCCAGGCCACCCGCTTGCCGCCCTCCAGCAGGTCCCTGATGAAGGGATGCGTCTTCAGCAGCTGCAGGGCGTCGTGGACGCTGAACGTCGCGTCGGTGTAGTCGAGCCCGGCGACGAGGCCGATGCAGATCTTGTCCTCGCCCATCGGGTAGATGAAGCTGCCGCCGAACTCGTTGAAGCGGGGCGACTTGCGCAGCGGCCAGCCCATCGTGTGGATGACCCGGTCGAGCGGCTTCGCCACCTGCCAGACCTCTTTCACGCCGAGCTCCCAGCGCATCGGGTCGGCGCCGTGCAGGTCGAAGTAGTCGTAGGCGGCGAAGGTCAGGTGGCCGAGCGTTCCCTCGGCCAGGACCGTCGCCTTGGCGACGACGTCCGAGCCCGGCTCGAAGTTGCCCAGCTCCTCGCCGTCTTTGCCGCGGCCGCGGTCGCCGGAGCGCACCCCCTTGACGATCCGCTCCTCGACCAGCAGCTTCGTCGCGGCGGTCTCGGCGAGGATGTAGACGCCCGCCTCCTCGGCTTTCTCGGCCAGGAAACGGCCCAGCTTCGCGACCGAGGTGACGTAGTTGCCGTGGTTGCGGAAGCCGGGCGGCACCGGCTTCAGCGGCAGCGCCGCCTTCGAGGTGAGCAGGTAGACCGCGTCCTTCGTCACCTCCTGGTAGACCGGCCACTCGGAGGGATCGAGGTCGGGGAACAGCTTCCGCATCGCCGAGGGGTTCATGTTCGCCCCCGACATCAGGTGCGCCCCGGCGACTTTGCCCTTCTCGATCACCGCGACCGGCACCTCGCCCAGCTTCTCGGTCAGCTCCGGCTCGCTCTCGAGCAGCTGCATGAGGCGGTTGGCGCAGGCGAGGCCGGCGGGGCCGCCGCCGACGATCGCCACGCCAACCTCGATGCGCTCGTCCTCCGGGTCGGTCGGGGGCCCGATCACCTCCGCCGAGTCGAACGGAGGTGGGAACTCGCTGGGCTTCACGGCCGGCATCTGCCTAGCCCTTCTTCGCCTTGATCGCCTCGGTCAGCTTGGGGACGATCTTGTGCAGGTCGCCCACCACGCCGAGGTCCGAGAACTCGAAGATCGGCGCGTTCTGGTCCTTGTTGATCGCGACGATGTTCTCCGAGCTCTGCATCCCGACCTTGTGCTGGATCGCGCCGGAGATCCCCGCGGCCAGGTACAGCTTCGGCGCGACCGTCTTGCCGGTCTGGCCGATCTGGGCCGAGTAGGGGTACCAGCCGGCGTCGACCACGGCGCGCGTGGCGGCGACCGCGCCGCCCATCGCCTCGGCCAGCTCCTCGCAGAGCTTGAAGCCCTCCGCGGCGCCCAGCCCGCGCCCGCCGCCGACCAGGATGTCGGCGTCCTCGATGTTGATCTCCGCGCCGCGCTGCTCGCCGCGTGTCACCATCTTGGCCTTGGTGGACCAGGGCGAGAGTTCGACGTCGACGTCAACGACCTCGGCGCTGCCGCCGGTCTCGTTGAGGTCGAAGGCGTTGAGGCGGCCGATCACGATCCCCGGCTCGCCGACGTAGCCGACGTCGGCGATCTCGGAGTCCTGAAGGATCGGGCGGCGGGCGATCAGCTTGCCGTCCTGCGCCTTGACCTCGGTCACCTCCATCGTCACGCCCGCGCCGAGCCGCGCCGTGAGGCCGGCGCCGATCTCGAAGCCGAGCAGGCCGCCGCCGAACAGCACGTAACCGAAGCCTTCGTCCTGGATGACCTTGGCCATCGCGTCGACGATCGGCTGCGCGAGCCCCTCAGGGACGCCCTTGGCGCGGTAGACCTTCGCGGCGCCGTAGTTGCCGAGCGAGGCGCAGGCCTCATCGGAGACGTCGGAGACGACCAGCGCGGCGGCCTCGCCGCCGAGCTCGCCGGCCAGCTTGGCCGCCTCGGAGATCGCCCCGAGCGAGTTCTTGTTGAAGTTGCCCTCGCCGTCGTGGAGGGCGTAGACAAGGATGCCCGCCATCTAGATCAGCTTCCTTTCCTCGAGCCAGGCGACGATCTTCTCGACCGTCTCGTTGGTGTCCTCGTCCTCGATGATCTCCCCGGCCTCCTTGGCGGGCGGCGGGTTGAGCGCGAGGACCGTCGTCTTGGAGCCGGCTTCGCCGACCAGGCCGGCGTCGATGCCGACTTCGCCGGTCGCCTTCGCGTCGAGCGGCTTTTTCTTCGCCCCCATGATCGCTTTCAGGCTGGGGTAGCGCGGCTCGTTGATCGCGTCGCCGACGCTGATCACGGCGGGCAGCTCGACCTCGACCGTGTCGTAGCCGTACTCGGCCTGGCGCTCGCAGCGCAGCTTGCCGTCGACCACGTCCATCTTCACGACCTGGGTCAGCGAGGGCATCTGCAGGTGGTCGGCGACGACCGCGCCGATCGTGTAGCACTCGCCGTCATCCGACTGCTGGCCGAGCAGCACCAGGTCGGGGCTCTCGGACTCGAGCACCTTGGCCAGCGCGTAGCCGGTGGCGCAGACGTCGGAGCCGGCGAGGGCGTCGTCGGTCAGGTGGACGGAGCGGTCGGCGCCCAGCGCGACCGCCTTGTGGA
>DASTHF010000125.1:0-4523 GCA_035605615.1 Solirubrobacterales bacterium | reverse complement strand
TGGCGGTCGGCGTGCACACCGACATGGCCTCGCCGCACCTCTACTGGACGGGGAGCGAGGCGCTCAAGGAGAAATACCTGCCCGCGATCTGCCGCGGCGAGGCCCTCTGCGCCATCGCCGTCACCGAACCCGGAGGCGGCTCCGACGTCGCGGCGATCCGCACCACCGCCAAGTACGACGAGGCCAACGACGAGTGGGTGCTGAACGGCCAGAAGGCCTGGGCAACCAACGGCGGCATCGCCGAGGTCCACGTCGTGATCGCCTCGGTGGACCGCGAGCTCGGCTCGCGCGGCCACGCGGCATTCGTGATCCCGCCGGGCACGAAGGGCTGCGAGCAGGGCGCCAAGGTCAAGAAGCACGGCCTGCGCGCCTCGCACACCGCCGACGTCCACCTCGACGACTGCCGTATCCCCGGCTCCTGCCTGCTGGGTGGCAAGGAGAAGCTCGACGAACGGCTGGCCCGCGTGCGCGAGGGCAAGCGCGCCAAATCGCAGGCGGCGATGCAGACCTTCGAGGCGAGCCGCCCGACGGTCGGCGCGCAGGCGCTGGGCATCGCCCGCGCCGCCTACGAGTACGCGCTCGACTACGCCAAAGAGCGGCAGCAGTTCGGCCGCGCGATCGTCGAGAACCAGGCGATCGCCTTCGCGCTCGCCGACATGAAGCTGGAGATCGACGCCGCCCGGCTGCTCTGCTGGCGCGCCGCCTGGATGGGGCGCAACGGCCACAAATTCGAAAACGCCGAGGGCTCGATGTCGAAGCTGAAGGCCGGCGAGGTGGCGGTCTGGGCGACCGAGCGGGCGATCCAGATCCTCGGCGGCAACGGCTACACGCGCGAGTTCCCGGTCGAGCGGATGCACCGCGACGCGAAGATCTACACGATCTTCGAGGGCACCTCCGAGATCCAGCGCCTGGTCATCTCCCGGGCGATCTCAGGCGTCCACGTCCGCTGACCGCCGCTAGCCGCGCTGCTTCAGCCCCTGCTTGCGCAGGCGCTTCGCCGCCTGCACTTCCGCCCTGTCCGGTCCCTTCTTATGGGGGCCGGGCGTCTCCAGGGTGGCGGGCAGGCCCTCGAAGCGGGGCTCGGAGAGGAAGGCGGCCAGGCCGCGCTTGCCCATCTCGCCCGTGCCGACGTTGGCGTGACGGTCGCGGCAGGAGCCGAGCGGGGCGGCGGCGTCGTTGACGTGGACGCAGCGCAGACGGTCGAGGCCGACCTTGGCGTCGGCCTCGTCGAGGACGCGCGCCAGGTGCGCGGCCTCGGTGACGTCGTAGCCCTGCACGAAGAGGTGGCAGGAGTCGAGGCAGAGCCCGAGCCGCCCGCCGCCGCCGGCCAGCTCGATCAGCTCGGCGGTCTCGTCGAAATCGCGGCCGAGCAGCCCCTTGTGGCCGGCGGTCTGCTCGAGCAGCAGGGGGCAGCTCTCGCTGTCGTCCAGTGCCGCGGCGATCGTCTTTGCGGCGCGCTTCATCGAGGGCGCCAGCGGCTCGCCTTTCTGCGCCCCAGGGTGCAGGACGACGCCGGCGGCGCCGATCGCGTCGCCGATCCGCAGCGCATGCGTCAAGGACGCCAACGACTTCTTGCGCAGCTCGGGGTCCTTGCTCGCGCAGTTGATCAGGTAGACGGCGTGGATCGCCACCGCTTCGATCCGCGAGGCGGCCATCGCCTCGCGGAAGGCGGCGAAGTCGTCGGGGCCGTAGCGGGTCGGCCGCCACATGCGCGGGCTCTGGTGAAAGATCTGGATCGATTCGCAGCCCAGCTCGGTTCCACGCTCGATCGCCTTGTCGAGACCCCCCGCTGTGGAAACATGCGCGCCGATCAGCATCGTGCCTGAAGCCTCTCCAATCCGCCTGAAGAACACATGACTTCGCCCTCGCTCCCTCCCGAAGAATCAGATCGTGACGGTCGGTCGCTCCGGCTCAGGTTTGCTCCGTCGCCCACCGGCGCCCTGCACATCGGCGGCGCGAGGACGGCACTCTACAACTGGCTGGAGGCGCGGCGGACGGGCGGCGAGCTGGTGCTGCGCATCGAGGACACCGACCGCGAGCGTTCCACCGCCGAGAACGTCGAGCAGATCGTCGACGCGCTGCAATGGCTGGAGCTGGACTGGGACGGGGAGCCCGTCTCCCAGGTCTCCCGCACGGACCGCCACCGCGCCGCGCTACGGCAGCTGCTCGAGAGCGGCGCCGCCTACCACGACTCGGCGACGGCCAAGGATGTCGAGGCCTGGAAGCGCGAGCACGGCGCCGACCGCGGCTACCGGGGGACGCCGGTGGAGGCGCCCGACGCGGCGATCCGCCTCCGCGTCCCCGACGACGGGGAGACGGTGGTCGAGGACCTGATCCGCGGACCGGTCCGCTTCCCCAACCGCAGCTACGACGACTTCGTGATCGCCCGTGGCGACGGCTCGGTTCTCTACAACTTCGCCGTCGCAGTCGACGACGCCGAGATGGGGATCACCGACGTGGTGCGCGGCGACGACCATCTCTCCAACACCCCCAAGCAGCTGCTCGTCCTCGCCGCGCTCGGCCACGCGCCGCCCCGCTACGCTCACCTGCCGCTCCTGCACGGGCCGGACGGCCGCAAGCTCTCGAAGCGCCACGGCGCCGCCTCGGTGCAGGAGCTGCGCGAGGCCGGTTACCTGCCCGCCGCGGTCCGCAACTACCTGGCGCTGCTCGGCTGGGGGGCGGACGACGACGCGACTCTGATGTCGACCGAGGAGCTGGTCGAGCGGTTCCGGGTCGTCGACGTGGGGCGCGCCGCGGCGATCTTCGACGAGCGCAAGCTGCGCTGGCTGAACGGCCGCTACATGCGGGCGCTGCCGCTCGACGGGTACACGGCGGCGGTGGCCCGGCACCTCGGCCGCGAGCCGGACGAGCGGCTGCGCGCCGCCTGCGAGATCGCCCAGGAGAAAGCGCAGACGCTGGCCGAGGTCTGGCCGCTGGTCCGCTTCCTCTTCGAGCCGCCGCATGAGGACGCGGGGGCATGGCGCAAGACGATGAAGGAGGGCACCCTGCCGCTGCTCGAAGAGGCGCGGCGGGCGCTCGCCGCGGCGAACGGCTTCGACGCGGAGACGGTCGAGGCGGCGCTGGCGCCGCTGCCGGAGCATCTCGACGTCAAGCCCGGCAGGCTCTACCAGCCGATCCGGGTGGCGATCACCGGCGGCACGGTCTCGCCGGGGATCTTCGAGTCGCTGGCGGCGCTGGGGCGGGACGAGTCGCTCCTCAGGATCGACGCGGCGATCGAGCGCCTGCGTCCCTGACGGACAACCGCCCCGCGCACCGCCCTCCGCGGCGGACAAGTTGGGACGAAGTCATCCCCATTACTGATGAGGCGTGGGCTAAACCGTGCGTCCTCTCCTGCCGATGTGCACCGCGGAAGACCCTGCGATGCCGCCGACGAAGCTACAGAGGGAGGAGGGCGCCAAGGCCGGCGCCGGCCGCGCCAACTCCAAGGACGGAGAGCCGCCGGCTCCCGGGGCACGCCTGGCGGCCGCCTTCGAGACGGCCGAGCGCTTTCCGGTCCTCGCCGAGTCGCGGGCCCGCGTGCTGCGCGCGGCGACCGCCGAGACGGTCCGAGTCGGCGACCTGGTCGAGGCGATCGAGTCCGATGTCGCCCTGACGATCGCCGTGCTCCGCTACGCCAACCGCTCCCGCTCCGGCGGCGCGGTGAGCGGCATCCCGGAGGCGGTCGAGCTGCTCAGGCCGTCCGGCGTCCTGGCGATCGCCGGCACCGCTCCCGTCTTCGACTTCTTCGAGCCCAACGGCAGCTGGGCGCTGCGACCGGAGCGCTTCCGCGTCCACGCCCTCGCCACCCAGCACGCGGCGGAGCAGATCGGCCGCGCGGTCGGCTGGCCGGAGCGCGACGAGCTGACGGTGGCGGCGCTCCTGCACGACATCGGGAGGCTCGTCATCTCCAGCCTCCACCCGGCGCAGCGGGGCTACTTCGACGCCGTCGCCAACACGCCCGAGCAGCGGGTTCGCGAAGAACGCGAGCAGCTTGGCATCGACCATGCGCTGGTCGGCGGCGTGCTGGCGCGGCGCTGGAACATGCCCCAGCGGATAGCCGTGGCGATCGAGCGTCATCACGCCGAGGACGCGGAAGGGCTGGCCGCGATGGTGGCGGTCGCCGACATGGTGGCGCACTGCTCGCAGGGCGAGGCCGTGACGCCGGAGCGGCTGCGCGCGATGGCGTCGCGATGCGGGCTCGGCTCCGACGGGTTGCGCGAGGTCCTCTACGAGCTGCCCTACCCGCGGCAGAAGGGGCGGCGGGCGAAGGAGCCGTGCCCGCTCTCGGCCCGCGAGCTCGACGTGCTGCGGCTGCTCTCCGACGGCATGGTCTACAAGCAGATCGCCGGTGAGATGCAGCTCTCCGTCTCGACGATCCGCACCCACCTGCACAACGTCTACGGCAAGATCGGCGCCGTCGACCGCGCCCAGGCCGTGCTCACCGCGCGCGATAGAGGTTGGATATAAACCGCCGCCTGCTCGGCTTCGCCTCCGCGGGCGGCGGCAATCGCCATATCGGCGCC
>DASTHF010000122.1:0-7519 GCA_035605615.1 Solirubrobacterales bacterium | reverse complement strand
GAGCGCAGGTAGAAGTAGGCGAAGACGAAGGAGAGGAAGAACATGATCGTCGCGCCGGCGGCGAGCAGGAAGCCGACGCGGTCGATGCGCTCTTCGAGCTCCGGGGTCTCGACGTAGGGCTGCGCCCCGTCCCGTGTCGGTTCGACCGCCATCTAGCCCGCTCCCGCCGGCGCCTCCGCCGGGCCGGCCGGCCGCGGCCGGGCCGGAGGCTCCCCGTAGTCGTAGGGATCGGCGTCGATGACCGGCTGCCGCTCGAAGTTGTAGACCGGCACCGGGGTCGGCGTCTGCCACTCGAGCGACCTCGAGCGCCAGGGGTTGGCCGCGGCCCGCCTGCGCACGAAGACCAGCGAGTAGACGACGTTGGCGAGGAAGACGAGCATCGAGGCGCCCAGCACGAAGGCCGAGATCGAGACCCAGTCGTTGAGCGTCTGGAAGCGGTCCGCGTAGGTGACCACGCGGCGCGGCATCCCCATGATGCCGAGCGCGAACAGTGGCATGAAGGTGGAGTTGAAGGCGAGGAACATCATCCAGAAGTGGACCTTGCCCAGCGTTTCGCTCAGCTGCACGCCGAACATCTTCGGCACCCAGTAGTAGACCGCCGCGAAGAACGTGAAGACGAGGCCGCCCATGATCGTGTAGTGGAAGTGCGCCATCACGAAGAAGCTGCCGTGCGTGGCGACGTCACTGGGAACGTCGGAGAGGAAGACGCCCGAGGCCCCGCCGACGAAGAAGTTGAAGAACCAGGCGAGGCAGAAGAGCATCGGCACCGTGTAGCGGATGCGCGCCCGCCACAGGGTCGCCATTCCACACAGGAAGACCAGCCCGGTCGGGACCGAGATCGCCTCGGTCGAGAACATGTAGAAGGGGCGCAGCGGGGTGTTGATGCCGCTGACGAAGAGGTGGTGCTGCCAGACGAAGAAGCTGAGCAGCATCACCCCCATGATCCCGGCGACGGCGAGGCGGTAGCCCCAGAGCGGCTTGCGGGCGAAGACCGGCAGCAGCTCGAGGACGATCCCGAACCCGGGCAGGGCGAGCACGTACACCTCCGGGTGGCCGAAGAACCAGAAGAGGTTCTCGAACAGGTAGTTGCTGCCGCCCGCGCTGGGAATGAAGAAGGAGGTCTGCACGGCGCGATCGAAGCCGACCATCAGCAGCACCGCGATCAGCACCGGCGCCGCCAGCACCATCAGGATCGAGGTGCTGAAGGCGCCCCAGCAGAAGATCGGCAGGCGGCCCCAGCTGAGCCCGGGGGCGCGCATGGTGACGATGGTGGCGATCAGGTTGAGGCCGAGCAGCGTCATCGAGAGGCCGACCAGGGCGAAGAAGAAGATGTATGAGTCGTAGCCCCAGTTGGCCTGGTCGTTGAGCGGCGCGTAGCCGGTCCAGCCGGTGGGGAAGCCGCCGAAGAAGATCGTCGAGACGAGGATCGTTCCGGCGGCCATCAGCAGCCAGAAGGTGAGCGACTCGACGCGGGGGAACGCCATCCGCCTGGCGCCGATCATCAGCGGCACGAAGTAGTTGGCGAAGGGGCCCAGCACCCCCGAGGTCATCATCCCCATCATCATCGAGCCGTGGATGCCGACGATCGTCAGGTAGCTCCCGGCCGGGAAGAGCTGCGGTGAGGGACGCAGCAGCTCGGCCCTGATCATCATCGCGCTGACGCCCGCGATGAAGAAGAAGAGCCCGATCCCGAACAGGTACTGGATGCCAACGACCTTGTGGTCGGTGCAGACGCCGAAGTACCGCCCCAGGCCGCCCTCCTCGTTGTGGTGGTGGGAGCGCTCGTGGCCGAGCATCCGCCGCAACGGGTAGTTGGCGAAGCCGAGCCCGACCAGGAAGCCGATCACCGCGAACAGGTAGCCGAGCATCAGCGCGACGTCGTTCTGGTTCGTGTCGTTGATGAATTCGAGGCTCTTGGCGTGGATCTGGTGCCCGATCCACCAGCCGACGTAGAAGCCGACTACCAGCCCCACGACGCCCGTCAATAGATTGAAGCCCAGCAGGCGCCGCCAGAGCGGCCGGACCGCGGTCGAGTCGCTCATCCGCCTCTCCGTTCGGGTTCGGGGAAGTAGTGGGTTTCGTACTTCGGCAGCCGTTTGGTCACGGGGCCGAAGATCCGCTGCTGGCGGTGGATCCAGGCGAGGAAGGCGGCGTTGCCGACCACCCTGCCGGTGTCGAACATGTAACCGTGCCAGAGCCCGCACAGCTCGCTGCAACGGATTTCAAACGGCTTTTCTTCTTGCGGCCGCACGTAGGCGACGTTGTCGACCCCGGGGTTGGCGTCCGCTTTCAGGCCCAGCTGCGGCGACCAGAAGGAGTGGATCACGTCGAGCGAGGTGACGTGAAGTTCCACCGTGCGTTCGTTCGGCAGCTCCAGGTGAGCCGTCTCCAGCCCCCCGAAGGTCGGGAAGCGGTAGGTGAACTCCCACTGCTGGCCGATCACCTGGATCGGCAGCGCCCCGGATGGGGCGTACACCGGCGAGGGGCCCTGGCCGCCGCCGGAGCCGGCGTCCGCCAGCTCCGCCGTGCCGAAGATCGCCAGGAAGAGGACGATCAGGATCGTCACCGCCAGCCAGGAGGTCTGGACGCGGCTGTCGCCGCGGATTGCCACCCCTTCCGCCGCTTCCTCGCCGTCGCGCTGGCGGAACACGGTCAGCGAGTAGGCGAAGTAGGCAATCAGGAAGGAGGCGATCGGGGTGAGGATCCCGAGCAGCACGGTGTTGTCGAAGACCTGGCCCGAGGAGGCGCCGCTGCCGTTCCAGGGCGCCAGGTGGGGAGCGATCAGGATGACGACGATCGGGGTGGCGATCGCGCTGAGCGCCAGCCCGGCGATCGCGATGCGGCGGATGTGGTTGGGCTCCTGCTCCGGCATCTCAGCTCGCCCTCACGTCACTTCCAGGAAGCCGTCCATGTAGCCGATCGTCTGCATCGGGCCGCCGAAGCCGTAGAGGAAGCCCGCCGCGCAGGGCACGAAGCACTGCCAGCGGTAGTGGCCCGGCTTGCCGGTGCGGAAGGCGAAGCTGATCGTCTCATGCGTCTGCTTCAGCGAGCAGGGGCCTTCTTCGCACTGGTTCGGGGCTTCTTCCGGCACCCCGTAGAGGGGCACGATCAACCCCATCTGCGGCACGGCGAAGGTGTGCGAGGCTTCTTCGGGGTCGATCGAGGTCATCGGCTTGCCGTTGACCAGCATCCTGTTGCCGACCGTGCCGTGGACCTGGGAGAGGAACGGGTTGCGGAGGCCGCTGTCGCCGTCGAACTGGTAGATCGTCACGTGGACGAGCGAGTGGGCCGGCAGCTTGAACATCGTGCTGTGGATCCAGTCGCCCTTCTGGTTGCGCACCAGGTAGGAGACCCAGCTCTTGTTGCCGCCCTGCGGGCCGACCGCGGGCTCCGTCTTCATGGTCAGCTGCGCGGTGGGCCCGACGACCTGGCCGCTGGCGACGGTCGGCGGCGTGCTGAGCAGGTGGGCGACGTAGAGCGCGATCAGCGCCGCCACGATCAAAACCGCGATCGCGGTCGCTGCAATCCTGGCCGTCAAGGAGCTCAGCGTTCCTCCTTTCGCCCCGCTTGCCGCAACCCGACGGCAAGCCTCGTGGCAGCTGTCACGCAGTCGGAGTACCCGCGGCGAGGGGGTCTAATCCTCTTCGCCGCCCCGCCGGTGCAAACCCTCGTTCAGGCACGGCCACGCACCGGCACGGGACTACGATGGCAGGCATGATCTTGAACCTGCCGTCGCGGAGATCGCGGCGGCGGATGGGCTTCAACCGTGGATAAGAAGACGACCCGCAGAGGGAATTACGAGTCGGGCTCCGACTACGTGCTCGAGTACGGCGAGCTGCGCTTCGCCTTCAACGAGGAGGACTTCGCGCAGCGCGTCGAGCAGGCCGCGGTGAAGCTCGGCTTCGTCCACCAGGGGCTGAGCCGCGAGGAGCTCGACGACCTGCTCGACCTCGCGGTGAGCGGCGAGATCGCCGAGCCCAGCTCGCGCCTCGGCGAGCACATCAACGAGAACTGGGAAGACCTGGTCGGGCCCGCCAACCGCAGCCTCGTCCACTGGCTGCGCCGCCTCGTCTTCCGTGGCGCCTGGCTCGACCAGCGCGTCAAGGAGGGCGAGCTGGACGTCGTCTTCGACGAGCGCACCCAGAGCTTCGGCTACGTGCAACCGGAGCGCGGCTCCGAGCCGATCGAGCTCTCGCGCGAGCCGTCCTGGCGCCGCATCGCCTACCGCGGCTAGGCCGACGCTTCTCTCAGCGCTGCTCGAGCGCCGCGACGACGGTCAGCGACGCGCCCGAGTCGAGCAGGTCCCTTGCCTGCTCGGCCTTGCCGAACGTCTCGGCCAGGCGAGTCAGCGAGTCGACCAGGAGGATCACGTCTTCGCCCCCCTCGGCGCGGCGCGCCGCGTGCGCGACGGCATCATCGGCGTGGCGTGCCTGGACGGCGGCGATGATCTCGACCCGCGGCGCCTCCCGCCGCCAGTCCGCCAGCTCCTCGGGACTGGGATCGATCAGCAGCGCGATCGGGTCGGGCCCCCGGGTCGCCCCGGACAGCTCGGCGGCCAGGTCACGGAGCAGCGCCGTGCAGCGCTCGCGCCCCTCGGCGTGGACGAGGGTCTGCCGGCCCGGCGCCGGCGGCAGCAGCAGATCCTGGACGCGCACCTCCTTGCCGCGCCCACGCAGGCCCCAGCGACGGCGGCGTTTGCGCTCCGGCCTCCGCCTCTCCCTCGTCCGCGGCTGCGGCTGCGCCGGAGGCCGCGGCTGCGGCTTCTCCTCCAGCAGCTTCTCGATCAGCTCGGCGCGGCGCAGCATGCGGTAGCGCGGAACGCCCACCTCAGCGGCGAGCGAGTGCAGCTCGGCAAGGTGCTTCGACTCCAGCTCGGCTTTGGTCATCGGTGCAGCAGCTTATTCAGCCGGCCGACGCCAGGCGCTTCTCGGTCAGCTCGTGCAGCCACTGCGTGAACTCCGGGCGGCTTTCCCAGTCGGAGCGGAACTTCTCGGCGCCCGCGGTCGTCAGCGGGTGGCTGAGCATCTGCCGCAGCACTTTCGCCGGCACGGTGGCGATCTCGCAGCCGATCCGCGCCGCGGTGACGACGTGCTCCGGGTGGCGCACCGAGGCGGCGATTATCTCCGAGGTCATGCCGCCCGCCCGCAGCGTGTCGGCGATCTCCTCGAGGACGACGGCCGAGTCGATCGAGATGTCGTCGAGGCGGCCCATGAAGCAGGAGACGTAGGTGGCGCCGGCCGCCGCCGCCAGCAGCGCCTGGTTCGGCGAGAAGACCAGCGTCATGTTGACCGGGATGCCGTCGGCGCTCAGCGCCCGGGTCGCGGCAAGCCCCTTCTCGCAGAAGGGGACCTTGACCGTCACGTGCTTATGCAGCTCACGCAGGGCGCGCCCCTCGTCGATCATCCCCTGCGTCTCCTGGGAGACGACCTCGGCGGAGACCGGTCCGTTGACCAGGTCGCAGATCCTCTTGACGATGTCCCCGGGCTCGCCGTCCTCTTTGGCGAGCAGCGAGGGGTTGGTGGTGGCCCCGGAGAGCACGCCCCAGGCGGCGATCTCCTCGACCTCGGCGACGCTTCCGGTATCGATGAAAAGTCTCATAACCGCAGGTTAGTGAAGGGACTCGACGGCCTTCGCCGCCGGATCGACGCCGGCCTCCGCCGCGGCGGCCGGCCAGGCCTCCGCCTCCCTCCTTGCCCGCCGCCGCGACCAGCCAAGCTCGGCGCCGATCGCCTCGGCGACAGGGCGGACGGCATCCACCGTGCGCAGCTGCGGCGCGGCGAGGATCCCCAGCCGGGTGCGGCGCAGCAGCACGTCGGCGACCGTGCGCGCCTGCTCGAGGCGGGCCGCGATCGCCGCCTCGGCGAGCAGGTCGGGGCGCCCGGCGACGATCGGCCGCGCCAGCCTCGGCTCCTTCCAGGCGAGGTCTAGGACGGCGCGCGCCGCGTGCCCGTAACGGAAGGCGAGCTGGGCGACCGACTCCTCGCCGACCCCCTCCGGCGCCTCCAGGTCCCCGGGGCGGGCCTCCATCCCGAGCGGGATCTCAGCGGTGTGGCAGGGGGCCTCGCGGCCCTCCCGCTCGACCAGCCGGTCGACCGTCTGCTTCGCCATCCGCCGCCAGGTGGTGAGCTTGCCGCCGGTGATCGTCAGCATCCCCGAGGAGGTCTCGTAGAGCTCGGCTCGCCGCGAGATGTCGACCGACTTCTTCGGGTCGCCGGTCGAGATCAGCGGCCGCACGCCGGCGAAGGCGCCGACCAGGTCGGAGTCGCCCAGCGAGACGTCGAAGAACCCGTTGACCGCGTCGAGCAGGTAGGCGATTTCGTCAGCGCCCGGGCGGGGATGGTCGATGTCGCCGTCGAAGTCGTTGTCGGTGGTGCCGATCAGCGTGCGGCCGTACCAGGGCAGCGCGAAGATCGCCCGCCCCTGGCCGGCCGGGACGATGCAGGCGGCGCTGCCGGTCGAGAGGTCGGCGCGGTCGACGAGCAGGTGGGTGCCGCGGCTGGGCGCGATGCGCGGCACGTCCTCCTCCTCGACCACCTCCTCGGGGCGGAGGCGGTCGGCCCAGACGCCGGTCGCGTTGACGACGTTGTCGGCCTCGACCTCGAAGCGCTCCCCCGACTCGGCCTCCACGCAGGCGACGCCGCGGGCCCGCCCGCCGCGCAGCAGCACCTCGGTGACCGCGGCGCCGTTCAACGTCACGGCGCCGAAGCGCGCGGCCTCCCCGAGCACCGTGAAGACGAGGCGCACGTCGTCGGTCTGGCAGTCGTAGAAGAGGTAGGCGTCGCGCGGGTCGCGCGCCGCCAGCGCCGGCATCGTCTGCAGCAGCTCGTCGCGGCCGATCGTGCGATGGCGGTCGGGCGACCAGTAGAAGCCCTCCTCGTCCTGCTTGGGGGAGCGCATCTCGCGCCGACTGCGGCCGACCCGCGTCGTCGCCATCACGTCGTACATGTTGAGCCCGATCCCGACGCGGCGGTCGCGGCGGTCCTCGCCCAGCGAGGGGACGAGGAAGGGCGTCGGGTAGACGAGATGAGGCGCCAGCCGCACCATCAGCTGCCGCTCCAGCAGCGCCTCGCGGACGAGGCCGAGGTCGAGGTTCTGGAGGTAGCGAAGGCCGCCGTGGACCATCTTCGAGGAGCGGCTGGAGGTGCCTTCCGCGTAGTCGCCGCGCTCCAGCAGCGCCACCGAGTAGCCGCGCGAGGCGGCGTCGAGGGCGACGCCGGCGCCGGTGATGCCGCCCCCGATCACGACCACCTCGAAGCGGCGGCCGGCGATCGCCTCGATGGCGGCTGCGCGGGAGATCATCGGCTACCAGCCGAGACGGCGGCCGAGCAGGACGACGCCGCCGAGCGCCAGGGCGGCGGCGGCGAGGCCGATGCCGAGCGGGGCCCACGGCGCCGGGCCGGGGCCGGGGCCGCTGGCGACGAACCTCGCCAGGGCGGGCGGGCCGGTCGGGGCGGGGGCGCCTTCACCGCCGGGCGAGGTGGCGGGCGGGATGGCGGCCGTGCCGGGCGAGACGGGTGCC
>DASTHF010000119.1:0-5125 GCA_035605615.1 Solirubrobacterales bacterium | reverse complement strand
CCTCGTGTAGACGGTTACGAGAGTCAGGCCGCCGCCCTCGTCGTCGGGAACGCGTCGTAGGCGAGGTAGTCGGGGTACTCGATGCGCGGCGCGAAGCGGGCGGCGGAGCCGATCATCGCCGCGTTGTCGGTGCAGAGCTCGAGCGGCGGCAGCTTCAGCCGCACGCCGCGGCTCTCGCAGAGCGCCGCGGCCGCCTCGCGCAGAGCCCCGTTGGCGGCGACGCCGCCGCCCAGCGCCACGGCGTTCCACTCGCCGCCCTTCAGCGCCCGCTTCAGCTTCGCGACCAGCTGCCCGACCGCCGCCGCCTGGAAGCTGGCGGCGAGGTCGGCGCGGCGCTCCTCGACGCCGTCGGGCCCGAGGTCGCGGCAGAGATAGGCGAGCGCCGTCTTCAGGCCGCTGAAGCTGAAGTCGAGACCGGGCCCGCGGCTCATCGCGACCGGCAGCTCGAAGGCCTCCGGATCGCCCACCTCGGCCTCGCGCTGGATCGCCGGGCCGCCCGGGTAGCCGAGCCCGAGCAGGCGGGCGACCTTGTCGAAGGCCTCGCCGGCGGCGTCGTCGAGGGTCCGCCCGAGGACCTCGTGGCCGCTGTGGTCGCGGACCGCCGCCAGTAGCGTGTGGCCACCGCTGGCCAGCAGGCAGAGGAAGGGTGGGTCGAGCGGGTCTGGCTCGAGGACGTTGGCGGCGACGTGGCCCTGCATGTGGTCGACCGGGACCAATGGCAGCCGCCGCGCCGCGGCGATCGCCTTGGCGGTGCTGACCCCGACCAGGAGCGCCCCGATCAGGCCCGGCCCTGCGGTGACGGCGACCGTCTCGACCTCGTCCAGCGTCGTCCCCGCCCTGGCCAGCGCCGCCTCGACCACCGGCACGGCGAGCTCGAGGTGGTGGCGGGAGGCGACCTCGGGCACGACGCCGCCGAAGCCGGCGTGCGCCTCCGCCTGGGAGGAGATCACGTTGGCGAGGATGCGCGGGCCGTCGAGGACGGCCGCGCAGGTGTCGTCGCAGGAGGTCTCTATCGCCAGGATCGTCATCTCGACAGCGGAGCGAGCGGTCACTCGAGCCACATGATGAGGGCGTCCTCGCCGTTGTCCTGGTAGTAGCGGGGGCGCACGCCGGCGGAGCGGAAGCCGAGCCCTTCGTACATCGAGATCGCGGCGTGGTTGGAGACCCGCACCTCGAGCGTGAACGGCAGCTCGCGACCCGCCTCCTCGAGCAACCGCGAGATCAGCTGACGGGCGACGCCGCGGCGACGCCGCTCCGGCGCCACGGCGACGTTCATCAGGTGCCAGACGCGGTCGTAGCGGGAGCAGACGAGGTAGCCGAGCAGCTCCTCCCCGTCCTTGGCGGCAAGGCAGATGCCGGACGGCTTCGAGAGCTCGAGCACGAACATCGCCAGCGACCAGGGGCTCGGGAAGGAGCGCCGCTCGATCGAGAGCACCGCTGGAAGGTCGCCGTAGGCGAGCCGCCGCACCCGCGGCAGCCCGTCCGCCTCAGTCTGCCGCTGCTTGGGAAGTGTCTCGCTCACGCCACCGCTCCGCGTCGGGAGGCCTCAGGTAGATCGGGGCGACGGCACCGGCCCCTTCGCCGCCGGCCCCGGTTGCCGCGAGCGCGCAGACGTGCCGCGCGGCGATCCGGTGCACCGGGTCGGCGTCGTCCGGGACTTCAACGCCGCGGCTCGCCAACTCGTGGCGAAATCGTACCGCCCCCGACCCGGCGGTCGGCAACGGCTCCGGCAGCTCCCCGACCCGCCCGAGGAGCTCCTCGGGCGAGCAGACGAGCGGTCCCCAGAGCCGCTCGCCGCCGGCCGCGTAGAGCGCCGCGAAGACCTCGCCACGGCGCGCGTCCAGCACGGCGAGCCCCTTGCCGAGGGCCCTGCCGAGGGCGTCGAGGGTGCAGGCGCCGCTCACCGGCAGGCCGCGGCTGAGGCCCAGCCCGCGGGCCGTCGCGATCCCGACCCGCAGGCCGGTGAACGAGCCGGGGCCGAGTCCAACCGCGATCGAGTCGACGGCCTCCCAGCCGCCCGCCGCGGCGACCGCGCGCTCCGCCTCCTCGAGCAGCGCCGTCGCGTGGAGCGGGCCGCCCTTCTCGGAGAGGCCGAGCAGCGACTCGTAGAGGACCTCGTCGCCGCGCGCGGCGCAGACGGCCGTGTCGTCGGTGGCCGTGTCGAAGCCGAGGACTACCGTCAACCGGTCACGACGAAGTAGGAGAGGCCGACCCGTTTGCCGGAGACGAACCAGGTCACCTTGTGCTTGCCGGGGATGTTGGTGGTGATCTTGTTCACGTAGAGCGTCCCCCGTTTGGCTTCCTGCGGTTCCGGCGTGCAGATGAGCTTGCCGGTCGGGAACCTGACGCAGACCGTGTAGAAGACGTCGCCGACGTTGCTGCGGAAGAAGGCTCCCTTGGCCCGCCCCTTGCGGCAGCGGTGCGCGGGCTTCGCGTTCTGAGAGAGGCCGCAGGCGACGTAGTGACGATAGGCGGGCGCCGCCGAGGGGGCCGCCGGGGTCGAGGCGCCCGCACCGGAGGAACCGAGCGCGGCGCTGGCCAGCAGTGCGGCGGCGAGCAGTGTCGCGGCCAGCGTCGTCGGTGACTTCATGCGGCGCTCCTCCTTCGATCAGTTTGCGCAGCGATGCTACACCGCATTCCCTCCAAACACCGCTATTTGCGGCTCGATCCGGTCTCGACCTCGATCGCGCGTGCATCCCCACCCTCATGGCGCAGGCGGACCTCCAGCGCCGGGTCGGTGCCGAGCCGCGACCCCGCCACCGCGGGCCACTCGACGAAGGCGACCGAGTCGGGGCGAAGGTAGTCGTCGAGCAGCGCCGGGTCCTCGGCGTCGAGGCTCTCCAGCCGGTAGAGGTCGAGGTGGGAGACCGGCACCCGGCCGCGATAGCGCTGGCCGATCGTGAAGGTCGGCGAGGTGACCGGGCCCTCGACGCCGAGCGCCCGGCAGGCGCCGCGGATCAGCGTCGTCTTGCCGGCGCCGAGGTCGCCGCTGACCATGACCACGTCGCCCGGCCGCAGCTCCGCGGCGAGCCGTGCGCCGACGGCTTCGGTCTCGGCGGCCGAGCTGGTCGCAAGGCGCTTCAACCGAAGAAGTCGAGCTGGTCGGCGTCCGGCTGCGGCGGCCCGGGAACGGGTGCGTGCTCGACATCCTCCTCGAGCTCAGGCATGTCGGGGGCCGGCCCGGAGAGCAGCCCCGGCAGCAGCTGGAAGTCGCCGCGCAGCGTCTCCTTCACGGCCGGTGTCCGCAGCGCCGCGGCGGGGTGGAAGAGCGGCAGCAGGAAGACGGTGCGGCCGCCCAGCTCGTGAACCTGCGGCGTGCCCCGCACCCGGGTGATCCCGGCCGGGTTGCCGCTCAGCAGCTTGGTGGCGAAGTTGCCGAGCGTGCAGATGACCTTCGGCTCGATCAGGCGGACCTGCTCGAAGAGGTAGGGACGGCAGGCCTCGATCTCGAGCGGCAGCGGATCGCGGTTGCCGGGCGGGCGGCTCTTGAGCACGTTGGCGATGAAGACGTCCTTGCGGGAGAGCCCGATCCCCTCCAGCAGCTCGTTGAGGAGCTGGCCGGCGCGGCCGACGAAGGGCAGCCCCTGGCGATCCTCTTCGGCCCCGGGCGCCTCGCCGACGAACATCAGCTCCGCATCGGCGTCGCCGGCGCCGAACACCGCCTTGGTGCGCGTCTCGTGCAGGGGGCACCTGGTGCAGGCCTGCACCTCTTCGAAGAGCTCGACCAGCTTGGCGCGCCGCTCCTCCGCGGAGGCGCTCACCGGCGTGCCGCTTCCCGCTCGCGACGCCTGGCTTCATCCGATTTCACCTTGGGCCCGCGAGGCTGGCGACCAGGCGGAGAGAAGGACGAAAACAGTCGTTGCGTCCGTCCAGATCCGCAATTCGGACAGGCTGCGTCAGTCACGCCTGGTCCGACCAGCTCCTCGAAGCGCTCCCCGCACGCACCGCACTCGAACTCGTAGATCGGCATCGCCGGCCGAATGGTAGTTCCGCTACGGAAGCGGCTCCCAGTCCCAGGCTTTGGGAGAGACGAGGCTCTCCTGGTCCAGGTAGCGCCTGAACTCGGCCAGCTCGGCCGGCTCGATCCCGTAGACGTGATCGGGCTCGGGGAAGCTGCGCGAGCGGACATCGTCGACGTAGCGGCGCACCCCGGCGACCATCTCGTCGTGGACGTGCGCGTAGCGCTTGACGAATTTCGCCATGCGGCCGGTGGTGATCCCGAGCAGGTCGTGGAAGACGAGCACCTGCCCCGCCGTCGCCGGCCCGGCGCCGATCCCGATCGTCGGCACCTCCAGCTTCTCGACGATCGCCTCGGTGACCGCGGCCGGCACCGCCTCGAAGACGATCGCGAAGCAGCCGACGGCCTGCAGGGCGAGCGCCTCCTCGAGCAGCTTCACCGCCGCCTTCGCGGTCTTGCCCTGGGCCCGGTAGCCGCCCAGCGCAGTGGCGGTCTGGGGGGTGAGGCCGATGTGCCCCATCACCGGGATGCCGGAGCGGACGATCGCGCGGGCGCGCTCGACCGAGATCCCCCCCGCCTCCAGCTTGACCGTCTGGCAGCCGGTCTCCTTGACGAGGCGCTGGGCGTTCTGGATCGCCAGCTCGTTGCTCGCCTCGTAGCTGCCCATCGGCATGTCGCCGACCATCAGCGGCGTCTTCAGGCCGCGGCTCACGGCCCTGCCGAGCACGATCATCTCCTCCAGTGTCACCGCCTCGGTGCCGCTGTAGCCGAGCACGACGTTCGCCGCCGAGTCGCCGACCAGGACGATGTCGACGCCCGCCTCCTCGGCGACCATCGCCGAGGGGTAGTCGTAGGCCGTGACCATCGCGATCGGTTCGCCGCCCTCCTTCATCTCGGCGAGCCGCGGCAGGCTGACCGGCGCGCGGTGCGCGGGCGGCGGCGCCGTGTGCGAGCGCCCACCCGAGCTCATGAGAGGAGCACCTCAGGGCGGCTGTCGACCGCCGCGATCGCGTTCTCGGCGTCGACGTGGACGACGACCGGCGCGTAGGACCCGAGGTCCGCCTCGTCGTAGGCGCCGAAGGAGGCGACGATCACCTTGTGGCGGGGCCGGGTCAGATGGGCGGCGGCGCCATTGACCTGGATCGTGCCCGAGCCGGGCTCGCCGTC
>DASTHF010000114.1:0-5165 GCA_035605615.1 Solirubrobacterales bacterium | reverse complement strand
CTACCTGGCCGATCCGACCCACCTCAGCGACACGATTGCCGAGAGATTCGCCTCCCAGGTAGCCCGAGTGCGCCACGGCAGCTGGCGGTGGGATGTGCCCGAGGTGCAGGCCCACTTTCGTGGCGTCGCTGGGGCTAGCCTCGCGACGCTCACCTCGCTAATCCGGATCGCCGGTGCGCAGGAGCACCTACGCGGCGAATCGGCGCGGGCGCTGATCCAAAAGGTGAACCGCCTCCTCGTTCACTATCTGTCCACCCGCCACCGGATTCCGACCAAGAGCCGCTGGTTTGGCGAGCGCTACGAACACCCGCAGTGGTACCTGACCGACGCCACCAGGCTGGAGAGCGCCACACGCCTCGCCGGGTCGATGACACCGACGAGCGTACCCGACATCTTCTGGGTCGAGAAGCAGTTGGTGCCCGAGCTAATCGCCGCGATCTCAAGCGGTGTCACTGAGGACCTGAAGCGCGGTGCCCCAGGCACCGGCTTCGAGACCCTCGGCGCCCTCGCCGACTCCTGGTTCCAGTTCGGCGCCAACTGGTCCTCCGAGGAGGCGATCCGCTACACACGCGAGCTCTCCGAGAGCGTACTCGGGGCGCTGACCGACGCATCACCGGAACGCGGCGCGCTCGGACCCGCGGTCGGCGACGCGATCGGGCTCGTTCCGATTGCCCTCGAGCTCGGCTTTCACCGCACGCTTGAGCCCTCGCCGGTCGCCGAGATCGACCGCCACCTGCTCACCGCCGACTGGTCCTCGAGCAAGAGCCCCTATTTTCTGCGCCTGCCGCGGAGGGTAATCGCGGCGCTTGAGGAGGCGGCGGGCGGTGTGCGCTTCGAGCACGACGCCCGCGCCCCCACCGATACTCGCACGCCCCCCTGGTATGTACGTGAGTTGGCCCTCTTTCACTACGAGCGCGAGATGCAGGCGCAGATCACCGCGCTGATCGACTTCCTTGCCCCGTGGTTTACCGAGTCCGCCGCGCGACTGAGCGCCGTCGATCAGCCCGAGGCGGCCGGGGCGATACTCACGCGCGGGCTCGAGTGCGCCTGGAAGCTCGAGCACCACCTCGACCACTGGCGCCAGACCCTCGAGGAGCTTCGTGAGCGCGGCGAGCTCGTCGACTTCCATCGCCCGAGCTGGGACTGGCAGACCTGGGAGACGCGCGTCAAGCAGATGGTCGCCGCGATCCAACTGGCGCTGGCCCGCTTGATCCCCGACCTTGCCGCGCTCAATCGAGACGAGGAGATCCCCGACTACCTCGGCCAGGCGATGCACCTGAGTGCAGAGGCCTGCATCGAAGCGCTTCGCGCTGGCGAAGCGGAGCGCTTCAGGCCGCTCTTCAGCACCTTCTTCTACGGCGCCCTGGCGATGACCGAGCGAGTCCGCGAGGCGGTGGCAGACCATCGTCCCGAACAGGCGGTCGCCCTGATGACCCAACCGCTGATCGACGCCGTCGATCTCAGCGGCTACGCGCTGATCTATTCAGAGTTCCACCAAGACCCTGCGCTGTGGGAGGGCTGCCGCGAGATCTGGGAGTGCTACCTCGGGGGCGAGAAGGGCGAAGAGGCGCTGCGCACAGTCGCCGCCTGGATCGCCTATGAGAACGGCCGCCTCGGCTTCTCACCGCGGGCGATCCTCCGCCAAGGATGGAAGCGATCGCTGAGCGGGGCACTGCAGGAGCTTCCGCGTCGCCCGGCGCAGCGCGGGCGCTTCTATGAACAGGGCGAGGTCGAGCATCCCAGCCCGCTGATCCGCCACCTCGCACCCAACGACGATCTGATTGGAATGCTGCACGGCGACGCGATTGCGGTCTTCGTCGCGCTCTATCTGGCAAAGCGAGAGGGCGACGCGGAGCTCGACTTCGGCTTGCGCGACGGCCTCCAAGAGGACTTGCAGGAGGCTGTGGAGGAAGCCAACGATGAGCCCGACGGGGAAGAGTCGGAGAGCGAGCAATGAGGGACTTTGGCCCACGCATCTCGCGGCCCTACCTGCCAAGCACCGAGCGCCAAGTGGGCATCGAAGGCAACCAGTTTCTCTTCACCCGCGACCTTCCGCTCGGGATCATGCCGAGCCGGATCCGCCGTGGCGAGGAGTTTCGGGTCCAGCTCGAGCCGGCCGATGAGGAGGTCACGGCGCAACTACTCTTGCTGCTCGACATCGGCCAGTTCTCGCGCCGCGAGCTGGACGAGGCGACTGTCGATTTCGTCGAGACGGTCGCGCGTCTAATCGGCTACCGCGGCGAGGCCCTCTTCGAGCTGATCGGAGGCGGCCCCGATCAGCCACTGAGCCTCGGCTCGCTGCCGCCCCTGCCGGTGCTGCACGCCCCCGGTGGCTACTACCAGCTAATCCCGAAGGGCGCCCGCGAGCAGCTCGAAACGGGCGCCGTGATCCGGATCCCAGCTGAAAAGATCTGGCGGGTGAGGTTGCCCCGTCGCCTTGGGGGTGTGCGCGGCCACCGGCGCATGCTGCGCGCCCTCGGCGAGCGCTCTTCCCCCCACCCGCGCTTCATCCTCGAAGGCAACGACCTGGGCCGCACGGCCGGATATGACTTCGCGGCCCACCGCCGAGCCTGCGAGGTCGAGATCGAGCGGGCAACCCGACGCTGGGGCACGATCCCCAGCCGCTTTCGGGTCGAGGGCACTACCGAGTACTTCCTCTTCTCGCGTCGCCTCGCGTTCAAGCGCGCACAGACAGAGCTCCGCGAGCACATCCTTGTGGAGCTGAATCGACTCTTGACGCGCCTCGGCCTCACCCATCGCCTTCAAGTAAGCGGACTACGATCGGTCGCTGAGATCGAAGAGACCATACGGCGGCTGCAAGCTGGCGAGCTCACCGTCTCTGAGGCGATGAGAATCGACGATCCCTGATCCCGTTCGTAGGTCGCCGCGCTATGTCCGTGTCCGAAGAGTTCGAGTCGATCCATTCGATTCGGAGGTAAGCGGGTGGCCCCAGCCGCACGCCAAAAGCCGGACTCGCCGATCCTCACGTCGCTACGGGCCACCTCAGATACGGACGGCCTCTCCCATTGCGACCATCGACACAGACGGCTGTGACAAACCGCCCGGACGAGGAGCATTGATGAAGCCGAACTCGATCTGATACCTGAGGATGTCGCGCTCATCTGAGTAGCGGAGAACGGCAGAGCGCCCCGCCTGCTCCAGAGAAGGACCACCCGGCGGCATGCCAATCGTCCGCAGCTGAACCGTCCAGGTCTCCCCCGGGTCAAGTCGCTCAAGCTCATCCTTGACGGTCTTCCCGTCTACAAAGCTAGCTTCAAAGCGGAGCTTCGCGGCCGCGTACTGCGTGGAGAGATTGAAAAGGCGCAGGTGCCAAAGGGCGGTGTCGCTACCGTCCCGAAGTGGGTCGATCCCACCTTCCCCGGCAATGGACGGCGCTATCGCAAGTCCCAATGCCTCCATGGCGTCCCTGCTGGAAGTAAGGCTGGCGCTGGCCGCCCGCCATGCGGCAAGGCCGCCCACGGCGGCACCGACCCCTCCAACGACGGCACCGAACGCCCCGAGAATCGTCCATCCGCTTGTAGCTGCGGTCAGCACGGGTCTTCAGAGGGAGCGGGTTGGTGCACGCTCAGGCCTTGCCGTGCTTCGCCATGAAGTCCTGATCACCTGATCTACGATCCGTCGAGCGCTCGAGTAGATTTTCTCGCTGTGCTGCGGGCAGACAAGAACGCCGAGGTGGTCGCCCTTCCATGGTCTATCCCGCGTCTCTTCAGCGGACGCTACACCCTCCAGTCAGGAAAACGAGTCTTCGATGTCCGTTGGCAGCGGGCTTGGGTCGAACAGGCGAAGCCACCCAGCTCGAGCAGCCGGTGTCTCTCCTGACAGCGGGCAAGCGCCGCTACTGGTGGTTCCATGATTGTGTCTACTGGGACGACGACCAGCTGACGGCGGAGGACGTGAAGGCGCTCGTGCTTCAGCGAGACCGCAAGGCCCAGCGTCAACTGCAAACGGCCCACAGCCTCATGCGGGCCGAGGAACAAGGCCGGCCGACCCGCATACCGGTGCCGGTCGAGACGCGACGCGCAGTGTTCGAGAGAGACGGCGGCAAATGCGTCGAATGCGAATCGAGCTTCGACCTCCAGTACGACCACATCCTGCCGGTCGCGCTCGGCGGAGCCACAACTGTCGAGAACCTGCAACTACTCTGCGCCGACTGCAATCGCCGCAAGAGCGATTTGCTATGACAGGCACGCGACCATTGGCGTCTGCTGGCGCGACTCAGGCGACCACATAGAAATGCCTCCCTCTTCTCAGCTCCCAGACTGGCTCTACGTCTTTGTTAGTCCCGGCAACGCGGCGGCGGTGATGAATCTCCAACTCACCGGCCGGTACAGCTCGCCGGTACTCGCCGACCTGAGCAACTCAACATTCGCCGCCGCATACAGAGATGGCTCAGCCGACTTTCTGCCGTTCGTACCTAACCCGGCGCTATCCACCAGCTTTCTGTCGCCCTTCATCGTCGGTCTCACCAATGACTACAACGTCGAGTACAACGCCGAGTTGGCTAGACGCGCCCATTTCAAAGACGCCCCGTCACGTTTCACCGGCATCTTCGCGTTCGAGTCGATGGAAGTCTGCGAAACTGTCAGTCAGCGTCACAACTGGAGACTCGGTGAGGTTCAGCGCTTCAAACCCCTCCATGTCCTGCGGGCAGCTCGCGTGAATATGGAGATTGTCACGCTGGCGCGTCGTGCCTACCGCCGCGCCGGATTCAGCCAGGAGGCAATCGACCATCTGTGGCACGCCTATTGGAGCGGCGCCGATAGCTACCAAATGGATCTGCCGACTGTCGATGCGAGAGGCCGGGAACAGCCTTCGGTTGGCGCGATCTGGGAGTGGATTATCGACGGCGTCCTTCAGCATGAGAGCAAAGCCCAGGAAGTATCCGCTCCCTGAAGAAGCGAGAGCGAACCAGTTTCAATCGGCATTCCTCTGCCTCATAAAAGCACTAGATCGCCAGGAACCTCATGGAAAAGCCCGCTGTGATCGGGTTCTCTAGTCGCTGCGTCGCCCTCTCCGCGGAGGCTTGAGCAACGAGCCTAGCTTGGGCGAAAACGACCTCCCACTTGACAAGACATGTCTAGGGATGATTTCCTGCCGACTTTGCTCGGTCAGCGGAGGACGAGCGCTGAGCACCACTCGCCGTT
>DASTHF010000106.1:0-3025 GCA_035605615.1 Solirubrobacterales bacterium | reverse complement strand
GAGGATCACACCGAAGGCCATCAGCGGCGGCACGGCGCTGACTCCGGTGAGCGCGTGCAGGCCGCCGAAGACAGCGCCGCTGAGCAGCGCGGCCGAGAGGCGCGGCAGCCGCTCGCGCCGGCCGCCGAACCGCATGCCGCGGAAGCAGACCTCCTCGCTGATCGGCGCCGCGACGACGATCAGCAGCACCTGGACCGGGACGGCGCCGAACCCTTCCGCGATGTCCTTCTGGTGGGGTTCGCCGACGATCGCCGCGTAGGCGGCGGCGAAGAGCAGGTAGGCGCCGATCGCCGCCGCCATCCACTTCAGCGCCGCGGGGCGGAAGCGGCGCACGCCGAGACGCCGCAGCGCCACGCGGATCGGAACCGGGCCGCGGGCGGCGATCACCAGCGGCACGATCAGGAAGCCGAGCGCGGTGGCGAGCTGCACGACGACGTTGGCGCTTGTGCTCAGTTCGCCGTTCGCGGGGTGGTCGATGACGACCGCCGGGATGCCCAGCAGCAGCCCTGTCACCAGCGCCAGCAGCACCCCGAAGAGCGCCGCGGCCGGTCCCCAGTTCGAGTAGGGGAGCTTCTTTGGAGGTAGGTTTGCCTCCATGTCGCCGGCAGTCTCACAGGTCTCGCGGTCCACGCGGACGCGGCTCCGCCTGCTGCGCCGCCTGCTCCTGCTGATCGCCTTCGTCGTCGTCGCGATGATCGTGCTCAGCCAGTTCACCGAGCTGAAGCGGCTGGCCGCCGGAATCCTCGCCTCGACCGCCGTGCTGGCGGCGATCGTCGGCTTCGCCGCCCAGCACACGCTCGGCAACATGGTGGCGGGCGTTCAGCTCGCCGTCTCGCAGCCGATCAGGATCGGCGATCGGATCGCCTTCGCAGAGCTGAGCGGCCGCGTCACCGACATCACCCTCTCCTACACCTACGTCGACCCCGGCGACGGCAGCTCGGTCGTCATTCCCAACCAGATGCTGGTCGACGGCATCGTCCACAACCTCTCGACCGGCGACACCCAGGCCTGAGCGCGCTCCCCCAGAAGTAGCCTTTCCCTGAGATGACACAGCGCAGTCGCCGACGGCACCGGCGCCACGGCAGCGCCCGCGGCAAGCTGCTCGTCGCCGGGGCCGGCCTCGTCGTTGCGATCGCGATCGCCGTCGTCGCCGTCGCCTCGTGGGTGCTGGGGGTCGCCGCCAAGGCGCCCTCGCTGGCCGCCTGCAAGCCGGTCGACCGCGGCGGCAGCTCGATCCTCTACGCGGCGGACGGCAGCGAGCTCGGCGTCGTCCCCTCCGACGAAGCGCACGTCCCCGTGCCGCTGCGGCGCATCCCCAGGGCGCTCCAGCGGGCGACGGTGGCGATCGAGGACCAGCGCTTCTACCAGTACGACGCGATCGACCCGGAGGGGATCGCGCGCGCCGCGCTCAGGGACCTCGAAGCGGGCGAACCGGTCGAAGGAGGCTCGACGATCACCCAGCAGCTGGTGCGGAACCTCTGCATCGCCCACCCGGTCCGCACGCTCGAACGCAAGATCGAGGAAGCGAAGCTGGCGATCGAGTACGCCGAACGCCACTCGAAGAGCGAGATCCTCAGCGCCTACCTCAACTCGGTCCCCTACGGGACGATCGACGGCACGACCGCGATCGGCGTCGAGGCCGCCTCGCAGATCTACTTCTCGAAGCCGGTCTGGAAGCTGAGCCTCGAGCAGGCGGCGCTGCTGGCCGGGCTGCCGCAGGCGCCCACCTACTACGACCCGCTGCGGCGCCCGGGCGCCGCGCGCGCCCGCCGTAACGAGGTGCTGGCGGCGATGGCGAGCGTCGGCTTCGTCTCGAAGCGGCGCGCGGCGGCGGCGGAGCGCGGCGGCCTCGGCCTGCGCCCCTCCTGGACCTGGTTCAGACACCGCCAGCCCTACTTCTTCGACTACGTCGAACAGCGGCTGATCGAGCGCTACGGGGCGGGGACGGTGCGCAAGGGCGGCCTGCGCGTCTACACGACGCTCGAGCCGCGGTTGCAGGGGGTCGCGCTGGCGGCGATGCGCTCCACCCTCCCCTACCCGAGCGACCCCGCCGCGGCGCTGGTCTCGATCGACCCCTCGAACGGCGACATCGCGGCGATGGCCTCCAGCTCGCGCTACGCGAAGAGCAAGTTCAACCTCGCCGCGCAGGGCCACCGCCAGCCGGGCTCGACCTTCAAGACCTTCGTGCTGACGACGGCGATCGAGCAGGGGATCGACCCCTACTCGACCTATTACGTCTCGAAGCCGCTCGACCTCAACCTGCCCAGGTGGGGCCACTGGACCGTCCATACCGCCGACCTCGGCTACCTGGGCAGGGTCAACCTCGAGCAGGCGACGGTCGCCTCCGACAACACCGTCTTCGCCCAGCTCGATCTCGACATCGGGCCGCAGAACGTCGCCCGGACGGCGCACGCGATGGGGATCGTGACGCCGCTCGACGGCATCCCCGCCGAGGGGATCGGCGGGCTGCGGATCGGCGTCTCGCCGCTGGAGCTGGCGGACGCCTACGCGACGCTGGCCTCGGGCGGCGTCCGCCACGACCCGGTCGCGATCCGCCGCGTCGTCTTCCCGAGCGGCCGGGTGGAGCGGCCGGAAAGCGCGGCGCCGAGGCGGATCGTCTCCAGGCCCGTCGCCTACCAGGTGACGCGCCTGCTGCACGACAACATCGTCGGCGGCACCGGCACCGCCGCCTACACCGGCTGCGCCGGCCAGGCCGGCAAGACCGGGACGACCGACCGCTTCACCGACGCCTGGTTCGCGGGCTACCAGCCCAACCTGGCGACCGTGGTCTGGGTCGGCTACCCGCAGTCGAACCGGATCGAAATGACGAGCGTGCACGGGATCGTCGTCTACGGCGGCACCTTCCCGGCGCAGATCTGGCACTCGCTCTACGCCGGCGCCGGCGTGCCGTGCATGGACTACCGCAAGCCGAAGGCGCCGATCGGCTGGGCGCCCTTCTACGGCCGCTACACGGCCGGCGCCTCGCGCCGCGGGGGCACCCATGAATTGAGGGGCGAAGCGCGGC
>DASTHF010000091.1:0-2747 GCA_035605615.1 Solirubrobacterales bacterium | reverse complement strand
GCTGGATCCGGGCCTCAGCTGGCGGCACCGTCGCCCGCCTGAGGGTTGAGCGCGGCCGGATTCCTTCCCACCTCGACCCGCGCAGGGCCGGAAGTCACTGATCCCCCGGCGAGCTGTCGCGCGGTTTGCGCGACAGCCTCTAATGTCGAAGGATTCGGAGGCCCGCCGGCTAGAGCCAGCTGCGGTCGAGGCGCCGGATCGCCGCCTCGCTGAGCCGCACCGCGTCGGCGACCGTGCCGAAGTCGACGTTCTCGGCGAGGTCGTGCGACCAGTGGTAGTTGGCCGGCTGCTTGAGGTCGGTGCAGCCGCAGAGGGCGGCGGTCTCGTAGCCGGCGGCGAGCGGCTCCATGCCGTCGGTGCCGTTGTGCAGGCGCAGGTTGGGGAAGAGCCAGATGCCCAGCTCCTCGGCCAGCCCGTCCATCAGGGCCAGCGCCCGCGGCGGGTACTCGCGCATCTTCAGGAAGCCCTCGCCGCGCAGCACCAGCAGGTGCGGCGAACCGATCGCCTCGAGGCAGAGGAAGAAGGTGCTCTCGCGGGGCAGGCGCGGGAAGTGGCGCTCGCCGAACGCCTTCATCCCCTCGCTGAAGGACTCCTCGGAGCCGGTCGAGAGGAGGATGACGCGCAGCGCCTCGGGCGGCTCCTCGAGCAGCCGCTCGGCGAGGGCGAGCAGGGCGACGACGGAGGCGCCGTTGTCGTTGGCACCGGGCACCGCGTCCCTGGCGCCGATCTCGGCCATCGCCGCGACGGTGCCGAGGCCGAGGAGGAGGCCGAGCCTGGAGAGCAGCCGCCTGCCGCTGAGCGCCCCCAGCGCCGCCAGCAGCGGGCCGCCGAGGACCGGCGCCATCAGCGGCGGGCTGGTGTCGGTGCGCTCGAGCAGCCCCAGCCGGTCGGCGATCTCGGGCAGGGCGGGGTGGAAGACGAGCCCCGAGTGGGCGGAGTCGTGGTGGGCGATCAGCACGATCGTCCGCTCGGCGTCCGCCGGGCCGAGCTCGCAGACGACGTTGTAGGTCTCGCGCTTCGGCAGCAGGCGGCGCAGGGGGCGCCGGCCTGGCGGGAAGTCGGCGGCGATCCCGGCGGCCCCCGCCGCGCCCAGCGCCGCGCCGAGCAGGCGCCGGCCGCGCAGCCCGGCGAGGGCGCCGGCCGCGCCCAGCGCCGCGCCGATCCCCAGCGGCCACCAGTAGGTGCCGTGGGCGGGCGCCGCCTCGATCCTCGCCTCGGCGCCCAGCTCGGCGAAGCGCTCGACCAGCCACTCGGCGGCGCGCCGCTCGCCCTGGGAGGCCGAGGGCCGGTGGATCCGCTCCAGCTCCTCCAGCCGCTGACGCAGCAGCGCCTGATCGGGGACGCTCAGTTGCCCGGCGAGCGTCACTTCGGCCTCCCTAGGCTCAGGCCCCCGCACGGTGGCAGAGGTTTCCGTTCCATAGGGACTGAAAGCTCTGCCGCGGGTTGGTTTTCCCCCGGTGCATCGGGGACGACCCTAGCGGCCGCATACCATTGACGGATGCTGGGCGGTGGCTCGATCACCCTCTTTCACGTCCGCGGCATCCGCATCGCGGTCGACTGGTCCTGGTTCTTCGTGCTCTTCCTGGTCGTCTTCGGGATGGCCGGCGTCTACGGCAACCTGATGGGGCAGCCGAGCTCGTCGACCGGTCCCTTCGCCCTCGCCCTGCTCAGCGCGGTCGGCTTCTTCGGCTCGATCCTCCTGCACGAGCTGGGCCACGCGCTGGCCGCGAGGCGCAACGGGATCCGCATCTCCAGCATCCAGCTCTGGATCTTCGGCGGCGTGGCGCGCATGGACCGCGAGTCCGACAGCCCCGCGACCGAGCTGAAGGTGGCGATCGCCGGCCCGCTGGTGACGCTGGCGATCGCCCTGCTGCTGACGGCGGTCGGGGCCGCCGCCGCCGGGCCGGCCGCCTTCCGGCACGCGCTGCCGCTCGGCTCCGGCTCCGCGCCCCACTCGGGGCTGCTCGCGATGGTCGCCTGGCTCGCCTCGATGAACTTCCTCATCCTGGTCTTCAACCTGCTGCCCGCCTTCCCGATGGACGGCGGCCGGGTGGTGCGGGCGATCGCCTGGTGGCGGAACGGTGACCGCGCAGCGGCGACCCGCTTCGCGGCCGGCCTCGGCCGCGTCTTCGCCTACCTGTTCATCGGCCTCGGCCTCTTACTGATGGTGAGGGGCTATGTCTTCTACGGCGTCTGGCTGGCGCTGATCGGGATGGTGATCAACGGCGCCGCGCGGGGCGCGGCGATGCAGACGGCGATCTCGGGTCGGATCAGCAGGCTCGTCGTCGCCGACGTCATGGACCGCGAACCGGTGGCGATCTCAGACGAGCTGACCGTCGAGCAGGCCCTCGACGAGTACTTCCTCCGCTACCGCTGGCCCTGGTTCCCCGTCGTCGACGCGGCCCACCGCTTCCTCGGCCTCGTGGTCCGCGACAAGGCCGACGAGGTTCCCGAGACCTCCCGCACCACCTCGCTCGTCGCCGACGTGCTGGAGTTCGACGACGGCACCTTCCAGGTGCGCGAAGACGCGCCGCTCGACACCCTTCTCGCCAACCACTCCCTGCGCCGCTTCGGCGCCCTGATGGCGGTCGACGCCGAAGGCCGCCTCTCCGGCGTGATCACCGCCGAGCAGGTGGGCCGCGCCCTCCGCGACGCCGCCGCGTCGAACTAAATCCGCGACGCAGTCCCATGGATCCCCCGACTCAGGGGGGAGAACCCCCCCGCGGCAGAGCTTTCAGTCCCTATGG
>DASTHF010000090.1:0-3052 GCA_035605615.1 Solirubrobacterales bacterium | reverse complement strand
GCTGGATCCGGGCCTCAGCTGGCGGCACCGTCGCCCGCCTGAGGGTTGAGCGCGGCCGGATTCCTTCCCACCTCGACCCGCGCAGGGCCGGAAGTCACTGATCCCCCGGCGAGCTGTCGCGCGGTTTGCGCGACAGCCTCTCATGCGGCGGTATTCGTCGCGGGTGTTCTCGCGGAAGCCGCGGCGGCCCTGGCCGCGGTAGCGCTCGACCCATTCGTCGAGGTAGCGCAGGAAGGGGACCGTCGCGCGCTCCTGAAGCTCGCCGCGGTCGCGGTCCGTCTCGCTCTCGCGCTTGATCCGCCGCGCCTCCTCGTAGGTGCGGGCACTGCGCTTGCGCTGCCGCCCGGCGACGCGGATCACGGCGACATAGCCGACCGTCTCCCCTTCGCCGTTGACGCGCTTGAAGACGCCCGGCGTCTTGGTCTTCCTGAGCCGCCGCTCATCGCCGCAGCCTGGACGATCCTGCGGGGCGGCTGTAGCCTGGGAACCGCTCATGAGCTTCCACCTCGTGAGCCGGGGGCGGGCCGTTAGAGCGGTGCCGCCCCGTTTGACGTTTGCTCGCACGACGTTAGCAGGACAAGCGCCTCTTGAGGACCCCCTGCGCGCCCCGCGATCCCAGCTCTGATGGGCTTTGCGCGGCCCGCCACTCACCGCATGCCCACCGCCCGCCCGACGTATTCGTCGAGGCTGCGGCGCCGGTAGAGCGGCCGGCGCCCGTCGCGGCCGTCGGGGACGAGCCGCCCGTCGCTGGTCAGGTCGTGGATGCGCTTGCGGGTGGCGCCGATGTAGCGGGCGGCGGCCTCGGCGTCCAGGTAGCCCTCGTCCTCCTCGCCACCCGCCCCCTCGAGGAGCTCGGCGAGCTGCGCTGCGAGCGCCGCCGCCAGTCGCTCCACGAAGCGCTCGTCGGCGCGCAGGACGGGCAGCTCGCCAAGCCGAGGCCGCTCGCCGCGGGGGCGGCGCCCGATCCCGGTCGCGCCGCCGCGGACGGCCCGCCCGCAGGACGAGGCCCGCCGCGCCTCCGCGGCCGGGCGCCCCTCGCTCACCGCCGCCTCCCGGCGCCGCGGCGGCCGGCCGCCCTCCCCCGCCCCGCCCAGTGGGCGATGCGGGCGCGGGCGATCTCGGTGTAGGCGGGCTCGAGCTCGTTCCCGATGAAGCGCCGTCCCTCGAGCGCCGCGGCGGCGCCGGTCGTCCCCGAGCCGCAGAAGGGGTCGAGCACTAACCCGCCCGGTGGGCAGGCGAGACGCACGAGCCAGCGCATCAGCTCCAGGGGCTTCACGGTCGGATGGGGGTTGCGTGCGCCGGCGGGCTTCCGCGAGCCGCTTGCGTTGGGGAAGAGGTCGAGGGCGCGGGCGGGCAGCCGCTCGCAGCCCGCGTCGCGCTCGGCGCGGCTCGCCTTCGGGGCAGTAGAGGAAGCGCGAGGGCGGCGTGCGCGGACCCGAGCGCGCCCGCACGCGCTCGGCCTCGGCGTCCGCCAGCGCCGCCGCGCAGCCGTCCGCGCAGCGCCCCTCCTCGCAGCCCGGGTCATGGGAGGCGATCACGTTGGCGGGGTGGCGGCCGTGCGTCCGGCACTCCCCGGCGCAGAGGGCGCCGGTGCCGTGGCGGGCGAGCGTCTGCTCGGTCGTTCCCTCAAGGGGCGCCCGCGCCAGGACGATCGGCTCGAAGGCGGGCTTCAGCGTGCTCGAGAGCCCGCCGGGGTAGCGGCGCGACTTCGACATCCCCTCCCCGTAGAGCCACATCAAGGTGTCGCGGATCTCGAGGCCCGCATCCTCGATCCCGCAGGCGAGGCGGTGGTGGGTGCGCGGCGAGCCGAAGGCCAAGAGGAAGGCACCGGGCTTCATCGCCCGCCGACACTCGGTCGCCCAGAGCCGGCACCAGGCCTCGAAGGCCTCGGCGGGGCCGAGCCGCTCATGTCCCGCCCGCGCCGCGGCCTCGCGGATCGCGGCCGAGTCCCAGCGCTGGTGCTGGAAGCCGATCCCGTAGGGCGGATCGCAGACGATCGCATCGACGCTTGCGGGCTCCAGGGTGCCCAGCACCTCCAGGCAGTCGCCTTCGAGCAGGCGAACATCGAGGCGGCCTGCCGGGGGCTTGCCCGCGCGGCCGCGGCCCTTGCGCCCCGCCCTTCCCTTCGCGCTCGCCATCAACCCCCCTCGCCCCCGCCCAGGAGCCAGTCGAGCGGCTCCCCGGGGTCGCGGGCGTCGGTGAAGATCGGCGCGAAGGGGCCGCGCTTCGCCAGGTCCTCCGCCAGGCAGAGCCGGATCGAGAGGCCGGGGGCGGAGGCGAAAGCCGGGTCGCCGCGCAGGATCGCCACGGCGGCGTCGCGGCGGCGCTCGAGCGCCGCCCGACCGGCGCCTGCCAGCACGCAGACGAGCGGCGGGAAGGACGGGTACTGCGAGCGCCACAGCAGCTCGCCCTGCTTCCCCACGGCACGCAGGAGGCGTCCGTAGCGAGCCAGCTCGGCCGCGAGGCGATCGACCGAGAGGGTCGCGCGGTCCAGCTCGAGGAAGCGCTGCTCGACCACGACCTCCGATTCGGTGAGCCGCAGGTAGGTGAGGACGGCGTCGGCGAAGAGCGTCCCGGCCCGGCGCCCGTAGCCGAGCCGGTGCGCCACCTCGTGGCGCCAGGCCAGCGGCCCGCACTCATCGCCGCGCTCCCGGGCGGCTCCCAGGAAGCAGATCGCCGCGTCGTTGACCGCGAGCGTGTGCGCCTGCAGCGGCCCGGCCGCCGCCTCTGCGTCCAGCAGCCTCGGCATCTCCGCCAGAAGGCCCGCCTCGAGCGCCGCGCGAGCGCCGCGCTCGGTGACGAACCAGAGCCGGCGCGGCGCGCCGGGCGCTCCGAGGTTCGCCACGAACGCCGCGAGGCCGGCCTCGGCCAGGCGCGCCAACGCCATTCGCGCCCAGCGCGGGCTGCGCTCGGGGAAGTGGATCGCGCGGACCTGCGGCGTGGAGAGGACGCGGTGGGAGGCGAGCGAGGCGAGGATCTCGGTCGCCGCCAGCGGCAGGCTGGCGCCCGCCGCGCTCACTGCGGCCTCCGCGGGAAGTGGACGGGGCCCGAG
>DASTHF010000087.1:0-4223 GCA_035605615.1 Solirubrobacterales bacterium | reverse complement strand
GCAGACCGCGGCGCGGTTGGACGGGATGTCCTTGCCGCGCCGGGCAAGCAGCCGCTTCGGCTTTCCGAGGGTCACCGTGGCGCGACCGTCGGCGCCGGTCGGCGCCGCGGCGCCGGTCACCTTCGCGCCGGCGGCCGGCGTGCGGGTGCCGTCGTCCGCGTAGGCGAAGACGCGCACCTCGAACGGCTTGCCCGCCTTCGCCCGGTGCGGCGCCCGCAGCGCCAGCTCGGCCGGATAGGGAAACGGCGCCAGCGCCCAGAGCACTTCGTCGCCGGCGTGCAGCTTGACCGCTTCCCCGCCCAGTTCGGGGTCGACGTGGTTGAGCTTGAGGTACCAGGAGAGCCCGCTCGCTTCGCCGCCGACCGAGCCGCCCACCCCGCAGAGGCCGAGGCCGAAGGAGAAGTGATCGGTGATCAGAAGCGGCCGCAGCGCGGCGTTCGACTTCGCCGCCTGACCAAGCAGGCCGAGCGCGGTCGCGCCGGGGATCGTCGCCGGCTTGCCGCTGCCGCCGCTACCGGCGCCGAGGCAGGTCGCCCGGGGGCTGGTGGGGACAGTCGTCGTGCCGGTCTTCAGCTTCTCTTCGGCGAGCACCTTCCCGTAGGCGCCGACGACGCGCAGCTTGGCGGCGACGCGGCCGGCGGGGATCATCACTTCCGCCGTCGCGGCCGTGGCGCCGATCGCCGCCACGGCGAGAAGGACGGAGAAGGCCAGCGCGCACGCGGCGGCCGGCCGGGATGGAACGAGTGTTGGCATCTAAGCCACCCTTTCCTCGAGGGTTGTCATGGCTGGCCGGGGACAGGTCTCCTGGCTTCCGGGGTTGGTCGGCCGCGCCTTCCCGGGGACTCGGTGTCGCCCCCAGTGGCTGACGCTCTCGCGTCCACGGCCTCCTTGACCCGGTCACAGTGGCGGGACCGCGCCGGCTTCTCACCGGACTTCCCTTGACCACCGGCCGTATGTTGCGGGCCAGTCTATGCCAGATCGCGCCCACCGCACCCCCGGTCGCCATACTCACTGGCGCCTCGTCCGGCATCGTCCCAGGCTGCTGCGCCTGGGCGGCCTCGCGGCGCTGCTCGCAGTGGTCGGGCCGGGCATGCTGGCCGGCCTCTCCGACGACGACCCCGCCGGCATCGCCACCTACTCGATCCTCGGCGCCAAGTACGGCTACGAGCTGCTCTGGGTGCTCGCCCTCTCGACCGCGGCGCTGATCGTCTTCCACGAGCTCGGCGTGCGGCTGGGGATCGTCACCGGCAAGGGCCTGCTGACCCTGGTCCGCGAGCGCTACGGCGGCCGCGGCGCCGTCGTCGTCCTCACGGCGCTGCTGGTCGCCAACACCGGCACCCTCTGCGCCGAGTTCGCCGGCGTCGCGGCCGGCATGGAACTGCTCGGCGGCATGAGCCGCTACCTCAGCGTGCCGCTTGCGGCGCTCGGCGTCTCGGCGCTCGTCCTGCGCGAGAGCTTCCGCCACGTCGAGCACTTCCTGCTGGCGCTCAGCTCCGTCTTCGTCGCCTACGTGATCTCAGGCGTGCTCGCCCACCCCGACTGGGGCGCCGCCGCCAGGGGGCTGGTCGTGCCCGGCATCCCCCTCAATCGGGAGGCGGTGCTCGTCGCCGTGGCCACGGTCGGGACGACGCTCGCGCCCTGGGGGCTGGCCTTCATCCAGTCCTACGCGGTGGACAAGCGGCTGCACGTCAAGGACATGGTCTACGAGCGAATCGACGTCATCGTCGGCGCCCTTCTCACCGGCGTGATCGGCTTCTTCGTCGTCGTCGCCTGCGCCGCGACCCTGCACGTGCAGGGCATCGACATCAAGGGCGCGAGCGACGCGGCGCGCGCCCTGGAACCGCTGGCCGGGAGCACCGCGTCGACCCTGTTCGGGCTCGGCTTCCTCGGCGCCGCCCTGCTCGCGGCGGCGATCGTCCCCCTCTCCACCGCCTACTCGGTGTCGGAGACGCTGGGCCGCAAGGCGGACCTCAACGACAGCTTCCAGGAAGCGCGCTCCTTCTACGTCAGCTACGGCGTCGTCGTGGCGGTCGCCGCCGTCCTCGTCCTGATCCCGGGCGCGCCGCTGATCCCGATCCTCTTCCTCTCGCAGGCGCTCAACGCGGTCCTGCTGCTCGTTCTCCTCCCCTTCATGCGCTCGCTCGCCAAGGACCGGGAGCTGATGGGCGCGCACGCGCTCGGCCGCGTCGATCGCTGGACCACCGGCATCGCCTTCGCCCTGATCGCCGTTTCGGTCCTGGCGCTGGCCGTGCTGACGCTCCTCTGAGCGGCGGGCCCGGCCGCGCAACGGCTTGACACCGACCGTCCTGAGTGGCAGGGTCGATCCCGACCGGTCCCCCGAGCTGAGGTGCGCGATGTCACCCTCACTACCGCCTCCCGTCCTCGCAGCACTGTTCGACCTCAGCCACCCGGCGCACTACGTGCGCTGGCACTTCTTTCAGATGTCGGTGGCGAACGTCATCGTCATCCTGCTGATGATCGCCGTCTTCGCCGCCGCGATCCTGATCCCGTTCCGCCGAGGGGAGCACCGCTCGTGAGCGCCGCCCAGGGCCGCCCGCCCGCCGCGGCGCGCCGCATGTGGACGACCCGGGTGCGCGAGCGCGCGGTAGGGGAGCTGCCGCCGGAGAAGCTGCTGCCCGACAGCCAGCCCTCCTACGTCTCGTCCTGGATCTACGTCTTCGGCGCCACCGCGCTCGCCTCGCTGATCGTCGTCATCGCCTCCGGGGTCCTGCTCAGCCTCAAGGGGCCCGCCTGGTGGCACGTCTCCGCCGTCGGCCGCTTCCTCAACGGGGTCCACCTCTGGAGCGTCGAGCTGTTCTTCTTCACGATGGTCGTCCACCTCTGGGGGAAGTTCTTCATGGGCGCCTGGCGCGGCGGCCGCGGACCCACCTGGGTGACCGGCGCGATCGTCTTCCTGGTCGCGATCGGCGCCGCCTTCACCGGCTACCTCTCGCAGCAGAACTTCGACTCGCAGTGGATCGCCAGCGAGGGCAAGGACGGGCTCAACGCGATCGGCGTCGGCGCCTTCTTCAACGTCGCCGACTTCGGCCAGATGTACACCTTCCACGTCATCCTGCTGCCTGTGGCGGTGACGGCGCTGGTCGTCTGGCACGTGCTGCTGGTGCGCCGCCACGGCGTCGTGCCTCCCTACCCCGCGAAGGCGCGGGCCGCGGCGGCTCCCGGGCCCGGCGCGGGCGAGGCGGCGCAGCCGTGAGCGGCGCGCCCTCCACCCCCGCCGCCCCCGACCCCGCCGCGCCCTGGCCGGGGCGCTACGTCCGCTACGACCTCGTCAAGGAGCTGGCGATCGCGCTGGCCGTAATCGCCGGCCTGGCGGTCCTCCTCACCATCCTCTTCTCCTCCCCCGACCTGGCGCCGACGACGATCCAGAGCTGGGCGAAGGCCGACCCCGGCGACTTCCTCACGCTCGCGACGAGCGAGCTGAACGGGACCAGCGAGATCGCCGAATACGGCCCGCCCTACAACCACACCCCGGACGCCGCCCAGAAGATCGGCCCGGTCTCGCTCCAGGAGGCGGCCGGTGTCCACATCCCGATCGACACCGCGAAGGACTTCGTGATCGAACCGCTGAGGTCGATCCCGGGCGACCCGCGGCTGAAGCGCGCCCTCGCCGCCTACAAGGCGGCGCCGGCGGCGCGGCGGAAGGCCTGGGGCACCGCCTACGAAGCGGCGCTCGAAAAAGCGAGCTTCCCCGCCGGCCGGGCGGCGGTGCCGGCCGGCGGCTCCGGGCCGGTGGGGACGATGATGGCGTCGCTGCTCGGGCTGGCGCAGAGCGGCGGCCTCGACGGAGCCCTGGTCGCCGGCGACCACCGCTTCTACGCGACCAACTACGTCAAGCCGCTGCTCTTCCTCTCCGGCGGCGAATACTTCGAGGCCCGCGCCGAAGGCCAGCACCTGCTCGGCACCCAGTGGGGGATGATGAACGAGACGGGCAGCTATCCGGGGCAGGTCTGGCTCTGGCTGAGCGCGCTCTGGTACCAGATCGAACCGCTCAAGAATTCGCCCAACGCCGACGCGCTGGTGATGGTGCTGATGGGCGTGCTTAGCCTCGCCTTTGTCTGCATCCCCTTCATCCCGGGCCTCAACACGCTGCCGCGGCGCCTCCGCCTCTACCGGGCGATCTGGCGCGACCACTACCGGGAAGTGGAGGGCTGAGCGGTTTAGGTCCGGTTTACGCGCTGCGACAATGCTCGCGACGTGGACGA
>DASTHF010000073.1:0-6765 GCA_035605615.1 Solirubrobacterales bacterium | reverse complement strand
TGCTGTTTCTCTCGACTTGGTTCTTCTCCTGGAACGAAAAAGCGGGCCGTTTCACGGCCCGCCCGGGAGAGTGGAGTGTCGGTTGCGGCTTAGGCGGCCACACCCTCCCGGGCTAGCTCCACGAATCGGCGGAAGGCGTCGCGGTCATCGACCGCGATCTCGGCAAGCATCTTGCGGTTGACCTCGACGCCGGCCTTGTCGAGGCCGTGGATCAGCTCCGAGTAGCTCATGCCCTCGAGCCGCGCCGCGGCGTTGATGCGGGTGATCCAGAGGCGGCGGAACTCGCGCTTGCGGTTTCGCCGGTCCCTGTACGCATACATCCCCGACCGCTGCACCTGCTCTTTGGCGAAGCGGTAGGAGGAGTGCTTGCGGCCGAAGTAGCCCTTCGCTTCCTTCAGCACCTTGCGGCGCTTCTTGCGCGCGTGGACGGAGCGCTTGACGCGACTCACTTGCCCGCTCCCAGCAGCGACCGGACCCGCTTGACGTCAGCCGGCGCGATCTCGACCGGCCGCGCCATCTGCCGCTTCCGCTTCGGCGACTTTTTCTCGAGAATGTGGCTCGAGAAGGCGCGCCGGCCGCGCAGCTTGCCACTGCCGGTCTTGCGGAAGCGCTTCTTGGCGCCGGAATGGGTCTTCATCTTCGGCATCGGGACGGGTATTGAAGCAGACGCCTCCGAGCTCGCGCCCGGTCGGTGCCGGCGCAGGTACGCTGCCGCCGCGATGCGCATCCTCTACGTGGTCGGGACCCGGCCCAACTTCGTCAAGACCGCGCCGGTCGTCGCGGCGCTGCGCGACCGCATCCCGGAGGGCCGCCACACGATCGTCCACACCGGGCAGCACTACGACCGGCTGATGTCGGAGGTCTTCCTCGAGGAGCTCGGCGTGCCGGCGCCCGACCACATGCTCGGCGTCGGCTCCGGCAGCCACGCCCAGCAGACGGCGCGCACGATGGAGCGCCTCGAGCCGATCCTGCTCGACGAGCGGCCCGACCTGACGATCGTCCCCGGCGACGTCAACTCGACCCTGGCGGCGGCGCTGACCGCGGCGAAGCTGCGGATACCAGTCGCCCACGTGGAGTCGGGCCTGCGCAGCTTCGACCGCACGATGCCGGAGGAGCTGAACCGGATCGTCGCCGACGAGGTCGCCGACTTTCTCTTCCTGCACTGCAGCGAGGCGCTCGAGAACCTGCGCGCCGAGGGGATCGCCGAGGAGCGCATGCATTTCGTCGGCAACACGATGATCGACACGCTGGTCGCCCTGGAGGAGCGCTTCCGGGCGGCCGGCGCGGCGGCGCGGCTGGGCGTCGAGCCGGGCGGCTACGTGCTCGTCACCCTGCACCGGCCCGCTCTCGTCGACGGGCCGCTCCTGGCCGAGACTGTCCACCAGCTCGCGGCGCTGGCGCGGCAGATGCCGGTCGTCTTCCCGGTCCATCCCCGCACCCGCAAGATGATGGAGGCGGTCGAGTCCGACCATCCCGGACTGCTGCTCTCCGAGCCGCTCGGCTACGTCGACTTCCTCTCGCTGCTCGCCGACGCCGGCGCCGTCCTCACCGACTCGGGCGGCATCCAGGAGGAGACGACCTACCTGGGCATTCCCTGCTTCACGCTGCGCGACAACACCGAGCGCCCGGTGACGATCCGCGCCGGCACCAACACGCTGCTCGGCCTCGACCCGGCCGCGATCGCCGGCATTCCGGCGGCGCTGGAGCAGCCGCGCGAACGCCTCGACCCGCCGCCCCTATGGGACGGGCGCGCCGCCGAGCGGATCGCCGACGTCGTGGCCGCGCTCTGAGCCACGCGAGGCGAATCCGACCCTCGGCATGTAGGCGAGGTGGGCCGGCCGCTGGCGAAGGCCCGATATCGCCGTCGCGATCGCCGGGGCCGCGTACCAGGTGCCGACCACGAACCGCGTGATCGGCCCGAAGCTGGCGGCTGCCGCGGCCCCCGCGAAGTGCAGGCCCGGAAGCGAGGACTCGAGGCCGGCCCCCAGGCGCGGCGAGCCGTTCACACGCTCGACCCGCGCAAGGACCTCATCGCCGAGGAAGCCGTAGCGGTCGAGGTCGACGCGGTAGCCGGTGCCGAGGATGAGGTGATCGACCGCCAGCTCGGTTCCGTCGCTCAGCTTGATCCGGAGCCCCTCGCCATCCGGCCGCGCCTCCTCGACGACTCGATCGGCCTCCAGCGGGACCCCCTCGAGGCGGCTCCGCAACCACTCCGCGCCAACCGGCCTCATGCAGCGTTCGTCCACCCAGGAGCGCAGGCCGGCGGGGCAGCGCGCCAGCCCTCCCGGAATGGCCGCCAGCCAGCCGGTGACCCTGCCGCCGACGCCCGTCGGCGGCAGCACCGTTCGGCGCAGCGCCGCTCGGAAGCCCGGCGGGTTGTGCGGAGGGAGCCAGCCGAAGCCCGTGGCGCGGGCGATGACGCGCGGCTTCGCCCCCGCCTCTTTGAGCAGCGCGGCGGTCTCGAGGGCGCTCTGCCCCGCCCCCAGCACCAGCACCGTGCGGCCGCCGAACTCGCGGAGGTTCGAGTGCTGAGAGGCGTGGGAGACGAGCCCCCGGGGCAGGTCCCGAAACAGCTCCGGCCAGTGGGCGCAGGGGACGATTCCAGCGGCAACGACCACCCGTTTCGCGAGCAGCTCGTCCCCATCCTCCAGCTGGAGCGAGAACCCGCCTCGAACGGGGAACAGCCCGCGGACGCGCCGCGGGTCCAGTTCCGGCACCGCCCTCTCCCCATACCAGAGCCCGTAGGAGATGAAGTCCTCCACGGGCATCGGCTCCGGCGGCTCCGAGCCGGCCTCGCCCGCCCACCTGTCGATGCTCAGCTCCGCCCCGGGCGAGGCGATGTTGGAGGCGTGCCGGTGGGAGCGCAGCAGCATTCCCGCGGGCATGTTTCGGCGCCAGGACTCCATCGCCTCGCCGAAGACGTGCGTCTCGACGCCTGCCTGGCGAAGGTAGGCGGCCGTCGCGAGGCCGTACGGCCCCGCGCCGATGATCGCGACCGGCATAGCGAACGGTTTTACCTGATCAGTCATAGCTCTTGCCTGGCCGCCATCCGCTCGCGCGTCGCCGAGTGACGTTTCTCGCCCAGGCGCCGGCGCATCTCGAGGGCTCTGCCGACCAGGGGGCCAGGGTCGTTCCAGCGGAAGTAGGCGTGGGCGCAGCGACGCCTCGGCCGCGCCACCGAGGCGGCCGCGCGGAGGCGGCGCTCCTGTATGAGGCGAAGGAAGTTCCTCAGCTCCGCATCCTCCCAGCGGTAGCGATACCCCGCCTTCGCCGTGCGTACCTCCGCCCTCCCCCTCGCCAGCCATTCGCACCAGATGGCAGGCAGGGGGACTCCCGCCCGTTCGGCGAGGGAGAGCGAGCCGTATAGCCGCGGGTTGAAGTCGATCGCCCCGTAGCGGCCGCCGGAGCGCTCGATCAGCTCGAGCTCGAAGATCCCCTCCCAGCCGATGCCGGTGAGAAAGCCCTCGATCCGCTCGACCAGCGGTCCCGGGACGTCGACGGTTTCCGAGAAGGAGGCCGACCCGGCCCGCGCGGGCCAAACCCGAAGGTAGCGACTGAATACGGCACCCAGCATGCGTCCGCCGCCGAAAACCCCTCCGAAGGACATCGTTGCGCCCGCCTCGCGGCGCTGCAGCAGACAGGGAAAGCCGAACGCGGGCAGGCGCTGCTCGAGCATGTCGATGTCCTCCACCAGGAGGCTCGACTGCTCGCCGGTCCTCCCCTCGTGCTCGAACACCGTCGAGCGAGGCTTCAGCAGTGCCGGCAGGCCGAGCTCGTCGACCGCGCTGCGAACCGCCTCGACGCTGTCGCAGACGATCGACTTCGGCGACTCCAGGCCGGCCCTGTCGGCCGCCTCGAGGAGGCCGATCTTGCTCACGCACGCCTCAACCGTCTCGGCCGGCGGCAGTCCCAGCTCGACCCCCGTGAAGGCATCGCGATGTCGCGAGATCGCCAGCAGGGAAGCGTCGGCCCCGGGCAGGACCGCGAAGTAGCCGTCCTCGCCGGCGATCGCGGCGACGTCCTCGGCGAAGCTCCGCTCGTCGCTTCGGGGGCTCGCCACCGCGTAGCGGCCGGTGCATCTCAACGACCACTGACCGGGAGCGGGCCGGGCGGAGCTGGACGCCGCGCCGACCCGGAATCCGGCAGCGCGCAGGGACCTGCACGTCGCTGCCGCCGACCGCTCCTGGGCATCTGTGAGAAGGACGCCCGCAGTCGCAGCCACGCTTATCCCGCCTGGCCCGCCTCGTTCAGCGCCGTGCGGCTCGGAGCCAGCAGCATGCTCATGTTGCGCCCCTCCTGGAGCGGCGCGGACTCGATTACGGCGAGCCCGTCGAGATCCTCGAAGAGCCTCTGCAGCAGGGCCCTCCCCCGCTCCGGGTGCGTCTGCTCGCGGCCGCGGAACATGATCGTGATCTTCACCTTGTCCTGCTGGCGCAGGAACCGCTCGACGTGGCCCTTCTTGGTCTCGTAGTCGTGCTGGGCGATCTTCGGTCGCAGCTTGATCTCGCGGATGTTGACCTGCTGCTGGTGCTTGCGCGCCGCCTTCTGCTTCTGCTCCTGCTCGTACTTGTACTTCGAGTAGTCGAGCAGGCGGGTGACCGGCGGCTTCGAGTTGGGCGCCACCTCGACCAGGTCGAGGTCGGCTGCCTGAGCGCGCTTCAGCGCCTCGGCGGTGTCGACGATGCCGAGCTGCTCGCCGTCGGACCCGATCAGGCGCACCTGGGGCACGCGGATCCGCTCGTTGATCCTCGTCGTGTCCCGTTCCGGGGGACGCCGATCTAGCCTGCGCGGAACCGGCACTAGCGAGAGGAGACGGAGAGCTTCAAGCGGACGAGAGGAGGTAGGGGCGCTGGCACACGGACGCTCAGCGGCGCGGGATGTTCGATGTGCCTGCGATCAAGTTCGCGGGAGTATAGAGACAGCGCCGCGTCGCGACCAGCGGCCTTTCAGGCCGCTTCCTCGGCGCGGACGCGGGCCGCGAAGTCGGCGACCGGCATCGCCCCCAACTCCCCCTCCAAGTGGGAGCGCACAGCCACCGCGCCGGCCTCCTGCTCGCGGTCGCCGACCACGAGCATGTAGGGGTAGCGGCCCAGCTCGGCGTCGCGGATCTTCCTGCCGACCGACTCGGAGCGCTCGTCGAGGGCGACGCGCAGGCCGACCTCGCGCAGCTCGGCGGCGAGGCGGTAGGCGAACTCGCGGTGGCGGTCGGCGACCGGCAGCACGATCGCCTGCACCGGCGCCAGCCAGACCGGGAAGCGGCCCGCGTGGTGCTCGATCAGGATCCCCGCGAAGCGCTCCATCGAGCCGAGCAGGGCGCGGTGGATCATCACCGGGCGGCGCTGCGCGTCGTCGGCGTCGGTATAGGTGAGATCGAAGCGCTCGGGCATGAAGAAGTCGACCTGGCAGGTGCCGCACTGCCAGGAGCGGCCGAGGGCGTCGGTGACGTGGAAGTCGATCTTCGGCCCGTAGAAGGCGCCGTCGCCGGGGTTGAGCTCGTAGTCGCGGCCCTGGCCGGCGAGCGCCTGACGCAGCGCCTCTTCGGCCTGCGCCCACTGCTCCTCGCTGCCGATCGACTTCTCGGGGCGGGTCGAGAGCTCGACCCTGACATCGTCGAAACCGAAGTGCGCGTAGAGCTCGTCGATCGCGGCGCAGATCTCGCTGACCTCGACGACGATCTGCTCCGGCGTGCAGTAGACGTGGGCGTCGTCCTGGGTGAAGGCGCGCACGCGGAGGAGGCCGTGCAGGACGCCCTCTCGCTCGGCGCGCGAGACCTGGCCGAACTCGGCGAGGCGCAGCGGCAGCTCGCGGTAGGAGTGGCGCTCGGAGCCGTAGACGAGGCAGGCACCGGGGCAGTTCATCGGCCGTATCGCGTACTCGCGCTCGCCCGACTCGGTGAAGTACATGTTCTCGCGGTAGTTGTCCCAGTGGCCGGAACGGCGCCACAGCTCGACGTCCATCACGTGCGGCGTCTTGATCTCCGCGTAGCCGCGCTTGCGCAGCTGTGCCTGCACCTCGGCCTCGATCAAGCGCAGCAGGACGGTCCCGTTGGGGAGCCAGAAGGGCATGCCGGGCGCCTCCTCGCGAAGCATGAAGAGGCCGAGCTGGGGCCCAAGACGGCGGTGGTCGCGGGCCTTCGCCTGCTCGATCCGTTCCAGGTGGGCGTCGAGGTCCTTCTTCGAGAAGAAGGCGGTGCCGTAGATGCGGGTCAGCATCTGACGGTTCTCGTCGCCGCGCCAGTAGGCGCCGGCCAGCGAGCTGAGCTTGATCGCCTCGATGCGGCCGGTGGAGGGGCCGTGCGGGCCGCGGCAGAGATCCTCGAAGGGGCCGTTGCGGTAGAGCGAGACGGTCTCCACGGCTTCGTCGCGGACGAGGTCCTCGATCAGCTCGACCTTGTAGTCCTGGCCCTGGGCGCGGAAGACCTCGATCGCCTCTGCGGGCGACAGCTCGCGGCGCTCGAACGGCTCGTCCGCCGCGATGTGGGCGCGCATCGCCGCCTCGATCCGCTCCAGGTCCTCGTCGGTGACCTTTACGTCGGGCGGGAACTCGAAGTCGTAGTAGAAGCCCTGCTCGATCGCCGGGCCAATCGTCACCTTGGTTCCCGGATAGAGCTCGGTGACGGCCTCGGCCATGACGTGGGCGGCGTCGTGGCGGATCAGCTCGAGCGCCTCGGGATCGCGATCGGTGAGGATCGCGATCTCGGCGCCGTCGGGGAGCGGCGCGGCGAGGTCGCGCAGCTCGCCGCCGGCGCGAACCGCGAGCGCGGCC
>DASTHF010000066.1:0-3788 GCA_035605615.1 Solirubrobacterales bacterium | reverse complement strand
TTTGCCGCCACCCAGCTGCCGAAGAACAGCGTCAGCACCAAGCAGATCAAGAAGAACGCCGTCGTCGGTTCGAAAGTCAAGGACGGATCGCTGACCGGTGCCGACATCAATGCATCGACGCTCGGCACCGTGCCTTCGGCGACAAACGCCAGCCACGCCAGCACGGCTGACAATGCGAACAACGCTAGCCAGCTCGGCGGAATCGCAGCAGCTCACTACATCACCCCTGGATCGACTCTGGCTTCTGGAGATTCGGAGACTGGGGTCTTCACTGCCGCAGCTCCATCGGGGGAGTTCGGAATGATCACGATTAACTTCACCCCGAAGTTGTCGGCAGCACCAGCTAACTTTGAAAATGTCGGTGCATCCACTAGCGCGCACTGTCCTGGTCCTCGTAAAGCTGAACCTGGATATCTCTGCATCTACGAAGCATGGAATTACCACATGGCCTTCGAAGGCACACTTGACCCCTACTCTAGTGGCACTTCGCTGTCTCCGGAGGGGGTAGTTCTGTTTTACCGTTCCAACCTTACAGAAGGTAATGTCCGCGGTAGCTGGGCTTACAAGGCCCCATGACAGTAGCTGTCCAGATTGACTAGAGGTGCACGAGAGAGGGCGGCCGGTACGGCCGCCCTCTCTCGTATTGCGTCAGGTCTCGAACCCGCGCCTTCACCGGAAAACTCAGATCGGGCACTGGACATGCCTCGGATCGAGCTCGCCGCTGAACCTCGGCCTCGCCTCGCTTCGCCAGCGGTTGAGCTATCGGTGGGCGAAGACCATCTTGTGGATCTGTCAGGCCGCTCAGGATCTTGAATCCCGCTTCCGGCGATGGATTGCCTCGCGGGTTGCATAGAGGGCCGGGAGGGCGGCGGTGTCCTTCGGTCGTGCCAGCCGCTCCTTGGAAGCGATCACCTCGTCGATCGTGAGCACGCGGACGGAGAGGTCGCCGAGCGTCAACTCGACCGTGGCGACGTCCTCGAAGCCTCCAATCGCAGAGGCGTATGGAACGACGTCGAGCGGGCCTGCATTTGTTTCGAAGCGCTGGCTTTGCCACCCGAGGAAATCGGCGCCCTCGAGCTCGACCGGCACCTCGTCACCCGGGATACGCGCTCCGAGCTCGCTGAGTGCCGTGGCGAGACGGTCAGCGTTGTCGAGGTCCCGCCGCGGCATCACGTCAAGGTCGAGCGTGACCGTGGGGTTGCCCTGCAACCACGCCGCGACCGCGCCGATCACGTAGAAGTCCACCTTGTGCTCGACGAGGGAGCGCAGGAGCCGCTCCGGATCGAACTCGGTCACGTCTGCCCTCGCGCGACCTCGCGAAGGCGGGCGTAACGCCGAAGGGCGTGCAGGCGCTCCTCGGGCGTCAGCCCAAGGAGCGTCTCGGCAAGCTCGACGTCATGTGGCTCGGGCACCACCTCGACCGTGAGTCTCAACCGTCGCCCGCAGGCAGCCGCCAGCCGCTGAAGCGTCTCCCAGGCAGGTGTAGCGACTCCGCGCTCGTAGCGGGCGATTGCCGGCTGCGACGTGACCGCTCGTCGGGCAAGGTCACGCTGAGATAGCCCGGCGTCGCGACGCAGCGTGCGCACCAGCATGGCGAGGGATTTCTCCATGGGAATTATGATACCCGAGTAGGTATCAAACCCCGACCAAACTACCGGGTTCAGCCGGCGAGAGTCCGGCTGCTCAGATCATCCGCTGGACGTGCCGCGGGTCGAGCTCGCCGCTGGCCTCGGCCTCGGCGCGTTTTGCCCAGCGGTTGAGCTCGCGGCGGGCCAGGACCATCTTGTGGACCTCGTCGGGGCCGTCGGCGAGACGCAGCATGCGGCTGAAGCGCCAGAGGACGGCCAGCGGCGTGTCGTCGGTCATGCCGAGCGCGCCGTGAACCTGGATCGCCCGGTCGAGCACGTTCATGACTACGTTGGCGGCGACGATCTTGATCGCCGAGATCGCCTGGCGGGCGGAGCGCTTGCCGTCGGTGTCCATCTTCCAGGCCGCGTACATCGTCAGCAGCCGGGCCTGGTCGATTTCCATCCGCGAGGCCGCGATCCACTCCTGGACGAACTGCTTTTCGCCCAGCGGGCCGCCGAAGGCGACGCGCTCGTTGGCGCGCCGGCACATCATCTCCAGCGCCCGCTCCGCGGTGCCGATCGCCCGCATGCAGTGGTGGATGCGGCCGGGGCCGAGGCGGTCCTGAGCGATCACGAATCCCATCCCCTGCTCGCCGAGCAGGTTGGCGGCGGGAACACGGCAGCCGTCGAAGCGGACCTCGCCGTGGCCGGGCCCGCCCGAGTGGCCCATCACCGGCACCGAGCGGACCAGCTCGAAGCCGGGGTTGTCGGTCGGCACGCAGATCATCGAGGCGCGGGCGTAGGGGTGCGCGTCGGGGTCGGTGACGACCATCGCGATGCACAGCTCGGCCCCGTTCGCCCCCGAGGTGAACCACTTGTGGCCGTCGATCACCCACTCGTCGCCCTCGCGCACGGCGCGCGCCTGCAGCAGGGTCGGGTCCGAGCCGGATACCTCAGGCTCGGTCATCGCGAAGCAGGAGCGGATCCTGCCCTCCAGCAGCGGCTCCAGCCAGCGCTCGCGCTGCTCCTCGGTGCCGTGCTCGGCGAGGATCTCCATGTTGCCGGTGTCGGGCGCCGCGCAGTTGAAGGCCATCGGCGCCGCCGCCGGGCTGCGCCCCGTCTCCTCGCAGAGCAGCCCGTACTCCCAGTTGGTCAGGCCGGGGCCGTAGCGCTCGTCCGGCATGAAGAGGTTCCAGAGGCCCTCCGCCTTCGCCTTCTCGCGGACCTCGGCCAGGTTCTCCGGGTAGGGGACGCCGGGGGCGACCTCGGCGTCGAGCGCTTCCATCAGCTCCCGCTCCTGCGGGTAGATGTGCTCGTCCATGAAGTCGAGGATGCGCTCGCGCAGCGTCTCGACCTGGGGGCTGGGCTTGAAATCCATCTGGCTGGGTCCTCTCTACGGTGCCGGTCGGCGCAACGCTATCGGGCAGAGAGCGGTGAGTGAGGTGTGCTGTAGCGGGCGAACAGCTCGCCGCCGTCCTCGAGCAGCCAGGCCAGCTCGAGCGGCGCGATCTCCGGCAGGACGCCCTCGAGGATGCGAGGAGCATCGCCGCCGACCAGCTTCGGCGCGATCGTCAGGAAGAGGTCGTCGACGAGGCCGGCCGCCTGCATCTCGGCGTGGAGGCGCGGACCGCCCTCGGAGAGCAATGCCCGGATGCCGCGCTCCTGGCGCAGGTGGCGCAGCGCCTCGGCCAGGTCGACCTCTCCCCCCTCGTGGCGCACGACGCGCAGCGAGGTCGCCGTCTCGGGCGGCTCCGCCTCCGAGGCGGTGAAGACCAGCACCCGCCCCGCGCCCTCGGTGAAGAGCGGCGCCTCCCAGGGGAGGTCGAGCCGCCCGCTGACGATCACCATCAAAGGGTCGTGGGACAGGCCGAGCCGCTCGCGCCGCTCGCGCTTCTCCTGGTCGGAGAGCGGCCGCCCGTAGCGCTCGGCGCGCATCGTCCCGGCGCCGATCATCACCGCGTCGAAGCGGGTCCGCAGGCCGACCAGCATCGCCGTGTCGGTCGCCGATCCGATCGGCCCCGAGACGCCGGCGATCGTCGCCCGCCCGTCCACCGTCGCGGCGAAGTTCATCGCCACGAAGGGCCGCTCCTCGCGCGGCAGCTCCCAGGGGCGGTAGGAGTCGAGCTGCTCCTCGACCGTGGTCTCGCCCGGTTCGGGCAGGAGGCGCCTCACAGAAGGCAGCCTAGTGGCGCACCGGGGGTCAGCTGTAGTCGTGCCAGC
>DASTHF010000047.1:0-4381 GCA_035605615.1 Solirubrobacterales bacterium | reverse complement strand
CCGTCCCTCGGTCACCGTGCCGGTCTTGTCGAGCACGATCGTGGTCACCTGACGCGTCTGCTCCAGCGTCTCCGGGCCCTTGATCAGGACGCCCATCTGGGCGCCGCGACCGCTGCCGACCATCAGCGCGGTCGGCGTCGCCAGTCCCAGCGCCCAGGGGCAGGCGATGATGATCACCGCGACCGCCGCGGTGAAGGCGGCGCCGGCTCCGGCGCCTGCCAGCAGCCAGCCCGCCAGGGTCAGCAGCGAGAGGACGATCACGACCGGCACGAAGACCCCCGAGACGCGGTCGGCGAGTCGCTGCACGTTCGCCCTGCCCGCCTGGGCCTGGGCGACGAGGCGGGCGATCTGCGCCAGCGCCGTCTCCGCGCCGACCCCCGTCGCCCGCACGACGAGCCGCCCGGAGACGTTGACCGTCGCGGCGGCGACCTCGTCGCCGGGGCCGACTTCGACCGGCACCGACTCGCCGGTCAGCATCGAGGCGTCGACCGCGGAGGCGCCGCTCTCGACGACGCCGTCCGCGGCGAGCTTCTCGCCGGGTCGCGCGACGAAGAGGTCGCCGACGACGACCGCCTCGATCGGCACCAGCGCCTCCTCGCCGTCGCGCAGCAGGCGCGCCTCCTTGGCGCCCAGCTCGACCAGCTTGCGGATCGCCTCTCCGGAGCGGCGCTTGGCCCGCGCCTCGAAGTAGCGGCCGAGCAGGACCAGCGCCGTGATCGTCGCCGCCGCGTCGAAGTAGAGGTCCGCGGAGATGCCGCCGACCAGGACGACCGCCGACCAGGACCAGGCCGCCAGCGTCCCGACCGAGATCAGCGTGTCCATCGTCGCCACCAGGTGGCGGGCGTTGAGAGCCGCCGCCCGGTGGAAAGGCCAGCCGGCCCAGAAGACGACCAGCGTCGCCGCGGCGAACGAGGCCCACTCCCAACCGGGGAAACGGAGCGGGGGGGCCCAGGCCAGCACCATCAGCGGCACCGAGAGGGCGATGGCGACGACGAGGCGGAGCCGCCAGGGCCGCGCCGGGTCCTCGTCGTCGAGCGTCTCGCGGGGCAGCGAGGCGTGGTAGCCGGCCGCCTCGACCGTGGCGATCAGGTCGTCGACCGACGCCTGCGCCTGGTTGAAGGCGACCGAGGCCTGCTCGGTCGCGAAGTTGACGGTCGCGGCGACGCCGTCGAGCTTGTTGAGGCGCTTCTCGATCCGCGTCGCGCAGGAGGCGCAGGTCATCCCCTCGAGCGCCAGCTCGACCCGGTCGCGCTGCTCCCGCTCGCGTGCGTCGACGTCAGCATCAATACCCATAGGGGGTATGCTACCGCAGGCCGAAGGCGTACGCTGGTTCTCGATGGCAGCCGCCGCGGATAGCGCGAGGTCTCCCCGTAAGCGCCAGGCGCTGGAGCTGTTCGCCGGCCTTCCTCAGCGCTATGACCGCATGGGCACCCTGCTCAGCTTCGGCCAGGACCCGCGCTGGCGGCGCGCCCTGGTCGAGGCGATCGAGCCGCGGCCCGGCCTGCGCGTGCTGGACGTCGCGACCGGAACGGGGCTCGTCGCGCTGGCGCTGGCCAAGCGCGGCTGCCAGGTGGTCGGGATCGACCAGAGCGAGCGGATGCTCGCCGCCGCAGAGGCGAAGCTGCACGACCGCCCGGAGCTGTCCGAGCGGGTGGCGTTCGTGCGCGGCGAAGCGGAGCGGCTGCCCTTCCCCGACGCCGAGTTCGACGCCCTCACCTTCACCTATCTGCTGCGCTACGTCGACGACCGCGCCGCGACGATGCGCGAGCTGGCCCGCGTCGTCAGGCCGGGCGGCCGCATCGGGATGGTCGAGTTCGGCGTGCCGGCGTCGCCGCCGCTGCGGGCCCTCTGGCGCGCCCATACGCGGCTCGGGCTGCCGCTGGCCGGCCGCCTCGTCTCGCCTGCCTGGCTCCAGGTCGGCCGCTTCCTCGGCCCGAGCATCGAACGGCTCTACGCCGAGGAGCCGGAACTGGCGCGCCTCTGGGGCGCCGCCGGGATCCGCGACGTGCGCGAGCTGCGCCTCAGCTTCGGCGCCGGCCTGGTGATGTGGGGGGCGAAGGGTGGCGACGGCGCCGTCTGAGCTGGAGCGGCCCGCCTTCTACGCCCTGCGCGGCGGCGGCTGGCGCGACCTCGTCACGCTCCTGCACCCGCCCTACACCGCCTGGCACCTGAGCTACGTGGCGCTCGGCGCCGCCGCCGCGCCCACCGTCCACGGCGACCGCCTCGCCGCCGCCCTCGCCGCCTTCTTCCTCGCGGTCGGCGTCAGCGCCCACGCCCTCGACGAGCTCGCCGGGCGGCCGCTGCGGACCCGGCTGAGCCGCCGCACGCTGATCGCGCTCGCCGCCACCGGCCTGGCCGGAGCGGTGGCGATCGGCGTCGCCGGTCTCTTCGTCGTCTCGCCGCTGCTGGCGCCGCTCGTCGTCGCTGGCGCCTTCCTCGTCCCCGCCTACAACCTGGAGCTGGCCGGCGGCCGTTTCCACAGCGACGGCTGGTTCGCGATCGCCTGGGGCGGCTTCCCCGCCTTCACCGGCTACTTCGTCAACGCGCTCGCGGTTCGTCCCGCCGGCCTGCTCGTCGCTGCGGCCTGCTGCATGCTGAGCCTCGCGCAGCGCCGCCTCAGCACGCCGGCGCGCGAGCTGCGGCGGCGCACCGTGGAGGTGAGCGGCGAGCAGCTGCTCGCCGACGGCACCGTCGTCGAGCTCAGCAGGCGGCGGCTCGCGGCGCCGCTCGAGGGCGCCCTCGCGGCGCTCTGGCCGGCGCTGGTGCTGCTCGCCGCCGGCCTCGTCGCCGTGCGGCTCTGAGCCGGCGAGCGACGTAGACTCGCCCACCATGTCGATCCTCGAGCGCCTCGGCGTCGAATCGCCCGTCGTCCAGGCCGGCCTGGGCGGCGGGCTCAGCCGTCACGAGCTCGCCGCCGCCGTCTCCGAGGCGGGCGGCCTGGGCACGATCGCGGTCAACGGCGCGGCGGCGATCCGCCGCGAGCTGGCGGCGGCGCGGCGGCTGACCGGCAGGCCGCTCGCCGTCAACGTGCTGCTGCCCTTCGCCCGCCGCGACTGGTTCGAGGCGGCCGCCGCGGCCGACGCGGTGGTGACCTTCTGGGGCCGGCCGCGCCGCCGCGTCCCCGGCGTCTGGATCCACCAGTGCGGCTCCGTCGCCGAGGCCTGCGCCGCCCAAGCCGCCGGCGCCGACGCGGTGATCGTGCAGGGCGTCGAGGCGGGCGGCCACGTGCGCGGCACGACGCCCGCCCTCGAGCTGCTCGAGGGCGCCCGGGCGGCGCTGCCGCCGGGCTACCCGCTGCTGCTGGCGGGTGGGATCGCCGAACGGGCCGACGTCGAGCGGGCGCTTGCCGAGGGGGCGGGCGCCGCTGTCGCCGGCACGCGCTTCCTGCTCTCGGAGGAGAGCCGCGCGCACCCCGGCTACCGCCGGCGACTGCTCGAGGCCGAGGACACGGTCCTCACCGAGCTGTTCGGGGCCGGCTGGCCGGCGCCGCACCGGGTGGTGCGCAACGCCGCCGCCGAGCAGGGGCTGCGAGCCGGGCCCGACGGCCCCCTGCTCAACCGGGCGCTCAACCGCCTCGCGGTGCCGGGGAGGCGCTACGTCCCGGCCGCGCTGCAGCTGCGCATGGCGCGCGCCCAGCGCCCCGGCGGGCCGCTGCTCTCGCCGATCGGCCCCACCGACGACGGCCCCGACTCGCTGGTCGAGGCCGGACCGCTCTATGCCGGGCAGACGGTGGCGCGGATCGGCGAGGTTCGGCCGGCCGCCGAGCTGGTGCGCGCCCTGACCCCCTGAGGGAGAGCGGGCGGGCCGCGCCGCCGGCGCTCAGCCGCCGAGCAGCTCGTCGAAGCGCAGGGCGGCGCGGCTCGGCACGACGAAGTCGTCGTTGCGGTGCACGAGGCCGGCGGCGGCGAGATCGGCGATCGCCCGCTCGACCGCGTCACGTGCCGCGAAGTCGGCGGGCTCGGCGGCGACCTCGCGCATCAGCTCCTCGATCGTCAGCAGCGTGGGGTGGAGGGCGAGCAGCTGCTGGAGCACCGCGGACTCGACGGTCGCGTCCTCCGCGGCGGGGCTGCGAATGTCGTCTGCGTCTGCCAAGGGCTCCCTGCTAAGGCCGCGCTCCGGGCTGTCTCTCCCCCTACTCGTCCCCGCCGGGCCGCTCCCTCGCGGTGGCGGCGAGCACTTCGCGCGCCCAGGGCGCGTTCGAGCAGAGCCGGTACAGGTGCTTGGTCGAGCCCGCGACCCGTTCCGTGCGAACCAGCTTCACCGCCCCGCACGTCGCCAGCACCCGCACGTGGTAGGAGACGTTGTCGAGCGGGCGCTCCAGCTCCCTCGCCAGCTCGCGCGGGGCGGTCTCCGGCTTGCCCTCCATCGCGCGCAGGATCTC
>DASTHF010000042.1:0-2428 GCA_035605615.1 Solirubrobacterales bacterium | reverse complement strand
ACGGCGCCACGGCGGCCGCGCGCGTGCTGCGGGTCGGCAGCTTCCACGGCGTTCGCGGCAAGTTCCGGACGATCCAGGCGGCCGTCGACGCGGCCCGCCCCGGCGACTGGGTGCTGATCGGGCCGGGCGACTACCACGAGCGCGGCGACCGCGTCCATGCGCCGGGGGCGCCGCCGCCGGCCGGGGTGCTGATCGCCAAGCCCCGGCTGCACCTGCGAGGGATGGACCGCAACCGCGTCGTCGTCGATGGGACGAAGCCGGGCGCGCGGCGCTGCTCGCGCCGGGCGGGCGCCCAGGACCTCGGCGTCGTCCAGGGCGGCGCTCACCTCGGCCGCAACGGGATCGTCGTCTGGAAGGCGAGCGGCGTCGATGTCGAAAACCTCACCGCCTGCAACTTCCTCGCCGGCAGCGGCGGCAACGGCAACCAGATCTGGTGGAACGGCGGCGCCGGCAGCGGGCAGATCGGCATGGGCGCCTTCAGGGGCGCCTACCTGACCGCGACCTCGACCTTCTACGGCGGCGAGGACACCGCGGCCACCTACGGAATCTTCGCCAGCAACTCGCGAGGGCCGGGCCTATGGACCCGCTCCTACGCCAGCAACTTCAACGACTCCGGTTTCTACGAGGGGGCCTGCCAGCAAGCCTGCAACATGACGATGAGCCGGCTCTGGTCCGAGTTCAGCGCGCTCGGCTACTCCGGCACCAACTCCGGCGGTCGCATCGTCGTGCGCGAATCCGAGTTCGACCGCAACCGGGACGGCTTCGACACCAACAGCCAGAACAACGAGGACGCACCCTCGCCGCAGGACGGCAGCTGCCCGAACGGCGGCACCAGCCCGATCACGCACAGCATCTCCTGCTGGGTCCTCATGGACAACTACGTCCACGACAACAACAACCCGAACACGCCCGGTTCCGGCGTCGCCGGCGGCAGCCCGGTCGGCACCGGCGTCTCGATCTCGGGCGGTCGTTTCGACACCGTGATGGACAACCGGATCGTCCACAACGGCGCCTGGGGCCTGCTCCTGGTGCCCTTCCCCGCCACCGAAGCGCCACCGCCGGTCGCCCACTGCCAGGGCGGGGTCGAAACCGGTCCGCTCGGCTACGGCTGCCTCTACGACGACTGGGGCAACCGCGTGATCGACAACCGCTTCTCCCGCAACGGCTTCTTCGGCAACGAGACGAACGGCGACGTCGGCCAGATCACCTTCTTCGGCGGCCACCCGATCAACTGCCTGCGCGGCAACCGGCTGCCAGACGGCACCTCGCCGCCGAGCCTTGCGCAGACGAGCAGGCAATGCAGCCAACTCGGCAGCGGCGAAATAAACCAGCCGCTGCTCGAACAGGTCGAATGCGACACCCAGATCCTCGGCGCCGCCGCCTGCCCGCCCGGACCCGGATACCCGCCCCACACGAAGGTGGTCATGCACCGCCTACCGCCGGCGACGAAGCTGCCCTCGATGCCGGATCCGTGCAGCGGCGTCCCGGCGAACCCCTGGTGCCCCCGCCACCCCGGGCGGCGCGGTTAAGCTGGCCTCGGAGCCGCCGATGCAAGGACGGTTGCAGCCGCGGCATGCCGTCCGACGGCCCTCCTAGATTGCGAACCTATGTTCGATTCGAGAAAGACATTCACTGCCCGGCTGGCCGACGCCACCGACCTGATGATCGACTTCGCGACCCTCGGCGAGTACGGGCTCGAGCCTGTTCGGAGCGCCCCTCGTCCATGCGAGGGTCGCCGCCGCGACGGCCTGCGCAGCAACGGCTCGTGGGCCGCGGCGGTCGAGCGTTTCGCGACCCAGGTCTAGAACTACGACGGGCCGCCCCGAAGGGCGGCCCGAGGAATAAACCGGCGGCGACCTACTCTCCCAGGAGGTTGCCCTCCAAGTACCATCGGCGCTGAGAGGCTTAACTGCTCTGTTCGGAATGGGAAGAGGTGTCTCCCTCTCGCTATGCACCACCGGAAACTTTTCGAGACGGCCCCGGTGGAGCTTGAAAACCGCACAAGACCAGAGTAAAACATATCCGTCAAGCCCTCGACCCATTAGTACCGATCGGCTGAGCGCATTACTGCGCTTGCACCGTCGGCCTATCAACCTGGTGGTCTACCAGGGGTCTTACTCCCTCAAGGGGATGGGAGAGCTCATCTCGAGGACGGCTTCCCGCTTAGATGCCTTCAGCGGTTATCCGTTCCGTGCGTAGCTAACCTGCGGTGCCCTTGGCAGGACAACAGATACACCAGAGGCACGTTCATCCCGGTCCTCTCGTACTAGGGATGACTCCTCTCAACTCTCCAACGCCCACGGCAGATAGGGACCGAACTGTCTCACGACGTTCTGAACCCAGCTCGCGTACCGCTTTAATGGGCGAACAGCCCAACCCTTGGGACCTACTCCAGCCCCAGGATGCGACGAGCCGACATCGAGGTGCC
>DASTHF010000027.1:0-3771 GCA_035605615.1 Solirubrobacterales bacterium | reverse complement strand
TAGATCGCGGCGACAACCCCGTCGGTGGCGAGCAGCGCCGCCACCGCGGCGTCCTTGCCGCCGCCCCCTACCGGCCGCAGCTCCAGCACCTTCCGCCCCCAGCGCGGCTCCAGCCCGGCCCGCCCCGCCGCGGCGGCGATCTGGCGGGCCTGGGACTCGGCGGCGCGCTCGTCGGCGGCCCCGCGCCAGTGCAGCGCCTGGATCGGCCCCTTGTCCTCGAGCCGCAAGCCGGCGCCGAGCGACTCGGCGCCGAGCCCGGCGACGAACTCGGCGGCGCCGTCCTCGCGGTCGCGCAGCGATGGGTCGAGGCGCGGCGCCTCGTCCCCCGGCAGCAGCAGCTCGAGGCCGTGGTTGCCCGCGTAGGCGATCCCCTCGACGCCAACCAGGCGCCGCGCCTCCTCGGCCCGGCGGCCGGAGATGCAGCCGACCATCCCGAAGCGCTCGCCCAGCGCCGCCAGCACCTCCGCCGAGCGCGCCGGCACGGCGGCCAGCTCGGGACGCTCGGCGATCGGCGCCAGCGTCCCGTCGACGTCGGTGAAGATCGCCGCCCGGCCGGGGTCGGCCCGCAGCGGGGCGAGCAGCGCCAGCCCCGCCTCCCCAACGCCTGTGCCGGATCCGGGAGACACGGTCCCTAGTATCGCGATCGAGATGGTTTCCGGTCGCACCGTCAGGCTCGCCGCGATCGGCACGCTGGCGGGGATCTTCAGCGGCCTCTTCGGGGTCGGCGGCGGCACCGTGATCGTGCCGCTGCTGATCTTCTGGTTCGGCTACGGGGAGCGGCTCGCGACCGGGACCAGCCTCGCGGCGATCGTCCTGATCGGCCTGCTCGGCACGATCGCCCAGGGCGTCTACGGCAACGTCCACGTCGTCACCGGCCTGCTGCTCTCGATCCCGGCGATCGTCGGCGTCGTCGCCGGCACCGCGATCCAGCAGCGCATCCCGCAGCGCGCCGTCTCCTTCCTCTTCGCGGCGCTGCTCGTCGCCGTCGCCGTCGAGCTGATCATCCCGTGAGCGGAGCGAGGCGAGCATCGCTATCTGATTCTTTGCGAGCCGAGCGCAGCGAACGCTTTGTGCGAAGGCGGGAGCGCCGGTGAACGACGTCCTCGCCGCCCTGGTGGCGCTGGCGGGCGGCCTCGCCGGCGGCCTGGTCGGGGTCGGCGGCGGCGTCCTCTTCGTGCCGGCCCTGACCATCTTCCTCGGCCTCTCCCAGGTCGAGGGCGAGTCGACCTCGCTGCTGATGATCGTCATCGTCGCCCTGGTCGGCGCGATCCGCCAGACCGCGTACGGGAACGTCCGCCGGCGCGACGCCCTCGTGATCGGCGCCCTCTCTCCGCTCGGCGTCCTGGTCGGCGTCGCGGTCGCCAACGTCGTCCCGCAGCGGGCGCTCGAGCTCTCCTTCGCGGCGCTGGTCCTCTTCGTCGCCTACGAGCTGGTCAAGCGCGCCCTCTCGACGCCCTCCTAGGCGCCTGAGCGGCGGGCCTCCCTCGGTAGTCTCAAACGGTGGACTCGCTCAGCTGGGAAGGAGACGTCCCGCAGCTTCGCGCGCCGGTCCTCGTCTGCGCCTTCCGCGGCTGGAACGACGCTTCGAGCGCGGCCACGGCCGCGCTGGAGACGGCGGCCGACGCCTTCGACGCCGAGCCGATCGCCCGCGTCGACCCCGAGGACTACTTCGACTTCCAGGCGAACCGGCCGACGATCTCGCTCACCGAGGGACAGGCCCGCCACATCGACTGGCCGCGCAACGAGCTGCTGGCGGCGCGCGTGCCGGGCGCCGACCGCGACCTCGTCCTGCTCGACGGCACCGAGCCCAACCTGCGCTGGCGCACCTTCGCGGAGTCGATCGCGACCGCGGCCGACGCGCTCGGAGTGGAGATGGTGATCACGCTGGGAGCCCTGATCGCCGAGGTCTCGCACGCGCTGCCGGTCCCGATCACGGGCCTCGCCTCAGACGAGCAGCTGGTCGAGGAGCTGGAGCTGGAGCGCTCCTCCTACGAGGGGCCGACCGGGATCGTCGGCATCCTCCACGACCGCTGCCGCCGCCTCGGCATGAGCTCGGCCTCGCTCTGGGCGGCGGTGCCCCACTACGTCGCCGCCGTCCCCAACCCAAAGGCGGCGCTGGCGCTGCTGCGCCGCATGGAGGGACTGACCGGGATCGCGGTCGAGGCCGGCGAGCTGGAGGAGGAAGCGGCGACCTTCGAGGAGCAGATCAACCGCGCCGTCGCCGCCAACCCCGAGATCGCCGAGCTTGTCGAGCGGATCGAGGCCGAGCAGGCCGAGCAGTTCGACGACGCCGAGGAGGTGCCGTCCGCCGACACGATCGCCCGCGAGTTCCAGCGCTTCCTGCGCCAGCAGGGCGGCTGAGCCGGCTCAGCTCTCCGCTGCCGGGCAGATCAGCCGGTAGTCGCACCAGGCGCAGACTGTCGGGGACGGGCGGGGCTCGAAGTCCTGGCCGAGGATGCCCTCGCCGACCTCGAGCACGGTCCGCTCGACCCGCTCGGCGTCGTCCGGCCTGACCGGCGCCGCGACCTTGTCGCCGTCCAGCACGTAGTAGTAGCTGCCCGTTCCCGCCTCCAGCTCCCAGGCCTCGCGGGCGGCGAGCCGGTAGAGGGCGAGCTGCAGGTCGCTCTCCAGGTCGGCCTCGCTCTTGCGCTCGCCGGTCTTGTAGTCGATCAGCTCGTGGCCGCCGCCGGGCAGGCGGTCGACGCGGTCGACGCGGCCGCGCACGTGATGCTCGCCGATCCTGATGTCGAACTTGCGCTCCAGCCAAACCGGCTCGGCTTCCGAGTCGCTCTCCCGTTCCCAGTAGAGCCGCATCGCCTCGCGGGCGCGGTCGCGGAACTGGAGCTCGTCGTCGCTCGTGCCGAAGCCGGTGCGCCGCCAGCCCGCCTCGAAGAGCCGCATCAGGCGCCGCAGCCCCTCCTCGCCGCCCTCCTCGCCGCCCTCGCGGTGGAAGCGCTCGAGCACGTTGTGGATGAGGATGCCGAAGCGCTGGTTGATCGTCGGCTCCTGGGGGATGCCGAAGACGCGCGCGAACTTGTACTTCAGCGGGCAGGTCAGGTAGAGGTCGAGGTCGGAGGCCGAGAGGCTGAGTGCGCCGTCGCCGCGGCGCGGCAGCAGCGCCCGCAGCGAGGGCTCGTGGCGGGCGGCGATCAGGCGGCGGCGCCCCTCGCGCTCCCGCTCCGACTCGAGCAGGTAGGAGTCGAGCGGGGAGGCGTCGAGCTCCGCCTGCTGCTCCGGCGTGGCGACCTGGCGCAGCAGCCCGTTGACGGCCTCGATCGCCTCCGCGGTCGCCTCGTCGCCGGGCCGCTGGGCGAGCGCCGCCAGCTTCAGCAGCTCCAGGTGGCGGGCCATCGCCCGGTTGACGTCGACCGCCGTGTCGAGCCGCGGCTCCGACAGCTCGCGCCCCGCCTTCCACGACTCCTCCAGCACCTCCTCGCGCAGCCGCCGGAAGGTCGCGTGGAGGCCCTCGGCCGGTCCGAACAGCTCCTCGCCGTGCGCCTCCTCCTCGCTGCCGGCGCGGTTCAGCTCCGCCTCGTACCAGGCGGAGGGACGGGCCTCGACGTCGCCGTCGCGCTCGATCCGCGAGAGGACGAGGCCGGCGCGCGCCGGGCGGCCGATCCGCTCGGCGCCGGCGCCGCGCTCCAGCCCGAGCACGAAGACGTGGTCGAACTCGAGGCCCTTCGCCTCGGCGCGCGCCAGGCCCCGCACCGCCCCGGGTGGCGCCGGCTCCTCGGCCCCGGCCGGCTCGACGCCGGCGTCGGCGACGGCGCT
>DASTHF010000026.1:0-8081 GCA_035605615.1 Solirubrobacterales bacterium | reverse complement strand
AGACGGCGAGCAGAACATCCCGGGTGACGCCGCGCCCGACGCCGATGAGCTGGTGGCGATGTTCTCCAGTCGCGCCCTGATCGAGGCCTGCCTGCTGGTCGAGGAGGGGATCTGCTCGGTCCGCGACATCGACCTCGGGATGATGGCCGGCGCCGGCCTCGACCCCCGCCGCGGCCTCTTCCCGCCCTTCTGGAAAGCGGACCTGGAGGGGCTCGACACGGTGCTGGAGCGGATCGAGCAGCTGCACGAGAAGCACGGCGAGCGCTTCCACCAGCCGGTGACGCTGAGGCGGCTCGTCGCCCAGGGCCGCCTCGGGCTTAAGTCCGGCCAGGGCTTCTACCCCTACCCGCAGCCCGACGAGGGCGAGCAGGCGGAGACGGTGAAGCTGGAGACGCGCGGCGACGTCGCGATCGCCTGGCTCGCCAACCTGCCGATGAACGCAATCTCGCCGGACGTGATCCGCGACCTCGGCACGGTCTGGGAGCGGGTCAAGTCCTCGGGCGAGATCGGCGCGATGGTGATCGCCTCCTCGGTGCCGGTCGTCTTCTCGGCCGGCGCCGACATCAAGGCCTTCACGCAGATGGACGAGGCAAGCGGCGAGGAGCTGATCCACACCGCCCACGCGCTGTTCAGCGACCTCGGCCGCTCGCGGGTGGCCACGGTCGCCGCCGTCAACGCGATCGCTTACGGCGGCGGCTGCGAGCTGGCGATGGCCTGCGACGTGCGGATCGCCGCCGAGGCGGCGGTCTTCGGCCAGCCGGAGATCAAGCTGGGGATCATTCCCGGCTTCGGCGGCACGCAGCGCCTGCAGCGGCTGGTCGGGCCGAACAAGGCGCTGGAGATGAACCTGACCGGCGACGCGGTCCTCTCCGAGGAGGCGCTCGAGTTCGGCCTCGTGAACCGCATCGCCCCCGACCACGAGCTGCTCGAGACGGCGCTGATGTGGGCCCGCAAGCTGGCCGCGCAGGCGCCCGTCGCGCGCGAGCAGGTCAAGCTCGCCTCGACCGACGTCGACCTCGACGAGGGGATCGAGGCCGAGAAGCAGGGCTTCGCCACCGCCTTCCGCAGCGAGGACGCCAAGGAGGGCATCGCCGCCTTCCTCGGCAAACGCTCCCCGAAGTGGAGCGGGCGGTAGCGACAGCCGGGGCTAGCCGGTTCGAATCCCGGCTCGCCGGCAGGCCTCGACGATCTTCGCGGCGCGCGGGTCGTTGAAGCGGGCGCTGCGGGCGCAGATCGCCCTTGCCGCGGCGCCGCAGCCGTGCACGGGTTCGCCGCCGACCCGGCCGGCCACGACCACGTATATGCAGCCCGGCGGCGGCGCCGGGCGGCTGCCCCCGCCCGTCGCCAGCAGCAGCGTCACGATCGCGACCACGACAACCGCCACGCCCGCGACCAGCACGTTCCGCTCGCGCGCGGTCAGCCGCCGCAGCGGCGTGTCGAGGCGTCGCCAGTGACCCTCCATCGGCATGGGACCGAGGTTATCGGCCGTCCGCCGGCCCACCGCCGCCACCAGGGCGAATCGCCGGCGCCGATCTTTGGACACTCGTACGTAGTGCCCGCGCCGCCCCGGCGCGACCCTTTCCGGCAAGTCCAACGAGGGGCGCGTCGTGCCGTGGGCTCCAAGGCCCGCGGCGTCCGTCGCCCCCCGCAAGAAAGGAAAGCGGGATATATGCACTGGTTGAGCGAAGGCGCCAATTCCTGGCAGCTCACCGCCGCGACCCTGGTCGGCCTGATGAGCATCCCGGGCCTGGTCGTGCTCTACGGCGGCGTCATGCAGAAACGCTGGTCGGTGAACTCGATGATGATGGCGTTCGTCGCCTTCGCGATCGTGCTCGTCGTCTGGGTCCTCTTCGCGTTCAAGATGGCCTTCGGCAGCCCGATGCACATCTTCGGCGCTGACAGCGGCTTCCTGGGCAACATGCTGGGCAAGCCGGAATCGATCCTGGGCAGCCACAGCCTGCTCGGCCAGGCCAGCATCCCCGAGTTCAGCGAACTCACGTTTCACTTCCCCGAGTCGACACTGGCCTACTTCCAGATCGTCTTCGCGGCGATCACGCCGATCCTCATGCTCGGCTCGGTCCTCGGCCGCATCAACTTCAAGGCCTGGATCCCCTTCGTCGCGCTCTGGACGATCTTCATCTACACGATCAACGCCTTCCTGATCTGGGGCGGCGGCTTCTTCGCCCAGCACGGCGCGGTCGACTTCTCCGGCGGCTACGTCATCCACCTCGCCGCCGGGGTCTCCGGTTTCGTCGCCGCGGCGGTGATCGGCCCGCGCCTCCAGCGCGACCGCGAGGTCGACGCCCCCAACAACCTGGCGATGGTCGCGGTCGGGGCCGGCCTGCTCTGGATGGGCTGGAACGGCTTCAACGGCGGCGACTGGTACGAAGCGGGCGGCATCGCCTCCGCCGCCGTGATCAACACCAACCTCTGCACGGCGGTCGCCTTCCTGGCCTGGGTCGCACTCGACTACCTGACCGGGCGCAAGCCGAGCCTGATCGGCAGCGTCAACGGGATGATCGTCGGCCTCGTCGCGATCACCCCTGGCGCCGGCTTCGTCAACGGCTGGGGCGCGATCGCGATCGGCGTGATCGGCGCGGTCCTCGTCTACTTCGCGCTCAACTACCTGAGCCGGATGCGGCCCTTCCGCAACGTAGACGACACGCTCGGCGTCGTCTACACGCACGGCTTCGCCGGCCTCGCCGGCGGCCTCCTGGTCGGCATCTTCGCCAACTCGGCGATGGCCGAAACGTCGCTCGCGGGGACGATCTCCGGCGGCGGCCTGCACCTGCTCGGCTGGCAGGCGCTGACCGCGCTCTGGGTGATCGTCTTCTCGGCGGTCGGGACCTATGTCCTGCTCAAGCTGGTCGGGCTCGTCGTGCCGCTTCGCCTCACCGACGCGGAGATGGAGGAGGGCGACCTCGCCGTCCATGGGCACGAGGTCTACCCCTCGGACGTGCCCTCGCTCGGCTTCCCGCACGGCCTGCCGGCCACAGTCGCGGCGGCGACCGCCGCGGGGAGCGCCCCCTAGGCCGAGCTGTTCGAGGCGCCGGGTCGCACCTGCTGCGACCCGGCGACCTCGCGCAGCACGTCGAGCATCGTCGCCACCGCCGGGGTCACCGCCGCCCCGCGCGGCGTCGCCGCGAAGACCTTGCGCACCGGGCTGGCGGGGTGGAGAGCGCGGATCCGGATGTCCTCGCGCACGGTCGAGAGGGCAAGCTGGGGGATCAGCGCGACTCCTACCCCCGCCGCGACGAGGCCCTGCACGGTCTGGTAGTCGTCGCTCTCGAAGGAGACCACCGGCTCGAAGCCGGCGGCGTGGCAGGAGCGCACGACGTGCCTGGCGCAGGGGCTGGCGACCGAGGTCTGCACCCAGGCCTCGCCGCTCAGGTCCTCGAGCCGCAGCCGCCTGCGTGCCGCAAGCCGGTGCTCGCGCGGCAGCGCCAGGTGGAGCGGGTCGTCGAGCAGCTCGAAGCGGCGCATGCCGGCGCCCAGCCGCTCGCCGACCCCCTCGAACTCGAAGAGCAGCACGAGGTCGAACTCGCCGGCCCGCAGCCGCGGCGCGATCTCCTCCGGCTCGCCCTCGGCGAGCGTCACCTCGACGCCGGGGTGGGAGGCGCTGAAGCGGGCGATCGCCAGCGGCAGCAGGGTCGCGCCGGCGGTCGGGAAGGAGGCGATCCGCAGGCGGCCGCCGCGCGCGCCCGCGATCGCCGCAAGCTCCGCCTCGGCGGCCTCCATCCGCGCCAGGATCCCCTCGGCGTGGCCGGCCAGGGCGGCGCCGGCGTGGGTAGGGCGGACGCCGCGGCGGTCGCGCTCGATCAGCGAGGCGCCGGCATCTCCCTCCAGCGACGCGATCGCCTGCGAGACAGCCGACTGCGAGTAGGAGAGGGCGTCGGCTGCGGCCGAGAAGGAGCCGCGCTCGATCACCTCGGTGAGCACCCGCAGCCGCTGCGCGTTGAACATCAGAACAGCTTATTCAATGGATCGGAACTAACAGTTGCGCTGATGCAAGGAGAGTGGCAGCATCGCCTCGAAGACTTGATCCCGACCACCGATCCAGCCAAGGAGAACCTCAAATGGCGGCACGCATAATCGTTTCCTATGACGACACAGACAACGATCGCGACGCGCTCGCGCTCGGTCGCCTGCTCGCCTACTCCGGCGCCGACCTCTCGCTCGCCTACGTGCGGCACCGCCTGCAAGAGGACGAGGCGCTGGAGGCGCAGGGCCAGCAGCGGGCCGAGGAGCGGCTCGAGCGCGGCGCCGCCGAGATCGGTGCCCCCGACATGCCGCGGCATGTCGTCGTCCATGCCTCGACCGGCGAGGGCCTGATCGAGCTGGCGCAGCGCGAGGGCGCCGACCTGGTCGTCTTCGGCTCCGACTACCGCACGGCGCCCGGCTCGGTCCAGCCGGGTACCTCGGCACGGCGCATGCTCAACGGCGGTCCGGTGGCCGTTGCGATCGCACCGGCCGAGCTGCGCTCGCGATCCTCCGTCGGCATCGGCCGCATCGGCCTGCTCAGCGAGGGGGACGAGGCCGCGAAGGCGACCGCCGAGAGCCTCGCCGCGGCTCTGGGCGCCTCGGTCGTCGAGGCCGACGGCCAGACGATCGACCTGCTCGTCGTCGGCTCGCGGCCCGAGGCCCCGCAGGGCAGGCTGATGCTGAGCGCAGCGAGCGAGTACGAGATCGAGACCGCCGGCCACCCGGTGCTCGCTGTCCCGCGCGGTCTCACCGTCAGCTTCGCGGCTCCTCAGTCGGATCCAGAGCCGGCGGTTCCCGTTTCCGCCTGACGGCGATGAGCGGCCGCGACCCGGAGGTGGCGGCCGCTCAGCCGCGCAGGACGCGCCGCCGCCGCAGAACCCGCTCGCAGATCTCGGTCAGCTCGCGGATGTGGCGCTCGCGGTCGGCGTCGAGCTCGCCGCGCAGCGCCCGATCGGCCGCCTCGCCGGCCTCGCCGCGGCGGGCGTCGAGCGTCGCCATGTCCACCGCGTGGGCAGGATCGGCGAGCGCCCCGGCCAGCTCGATCAGCAGCGCCTCGAGGCCGACCCGCAGCTGCAGGGCCGCCTCGCGGAGGCGGCCGGCATCGAGGTCGGCCCGCGCCCGCAGCAGCAGCGTCTCGCAGGCGTCGATCCGCTCGCGCCTGCCGAGCACGGCGGCAACCCGTGCCTGGGGGCGCAGCTCGTCCTCGCGCCGCCGACGGCGCGAGCGCCCGGCTGCGCCGCCGAGGTCGACGTCGTGGACCGCCGTGAAGCGGCCGGCGGCGAGCTCTTCGCCGCTGCCATAGCCGATCCGCACGCGGGCCGCGCGCTCGGCGCTCACTTCGCAGAGATGGGGGTCGCCGGACGCCGCGGCCTGGGCGTGCAGCGCCCGGTTGAGCAGCGCGGCGCCTTCGGCGACGAGGGCGTCGAGCGCGCCCTCCGTCGCGGTCGCCTCCTCCAACCAGCGAGCCGCCCGCTCCTCGGACTCGAAGGGCTCGAAGGCACGTACCGCCGTGGCGCGGGCCCGCGGCGGCGCGTCCAGCGTTTCGACGATCAGCACGCGCTGCGTCTCCTCCTCGCCGCCCTCGCGCGCCAGGTAGCGGCCGTCCGCAACGACGAGCGCGCCGGCGAGCTCGAGCTGGACGAATCCGAAGAGCTGGGTCAGGGCAGCGAGCTCATCGAGGGCGCCAGCACGCTGGCGCCCTCGATTCCCATGAGGAAGGCGGCCATCCGCTTACCCCAGACGGTTTCCAGCCCCTCGCTGTATTCGGTGTGGCTGAGCGGCACGCCGGCAATGTCGGCGAAGCCCATCTCGATCGAGCCGCCCGGCCTGAACGTCGCGATTTGCTGCCCCGCTTTCACCGTCTCGCCCGGCTTCACCGTCGTGTCGACTCCCTCGTAGACGAAGATCACCTGCCCGGCCAGCGGCCCTTCGAGCAGCTGGTAGAGGACGCCGCCGCCTTCCGGCCAGCCCGGCGCCCCGGTCTGGAGGATCCGCGCACCGCCGACGGCGAGGATCGGACCGGTGCCGGTGAAGTCGACCCCCTGGTCGATCCGCCCGGTGCTCGCGTTGAGGAATGGGCTGACGTACTGCGCTTCATAGGTCGGCAGGTAGGCGACCTGGATGGCGCCGGGGCGGTGGGGGCGGGCGACGCTGATCGGCCCGGGCAGATTCTCCTGCGAGACCACCTGGCTGGGGTGTAGCGCGCCCTGGAGCTGGAGGACCGATTTGATCAGCGCGTCGGCAAGGGTGCCCGGTCCCTGGTGGCCGCGCACCGGCACGCCGTCGATCGAGGTGACGTCGACTGCGCTGCCCAGGTTGGGTTGGGAGCTGCCATGAGCGGAGGTTGGCTGGGTTGGGTGGCAGCCCAACGATCCGACCCCCAGTCGGAAGCCCCTGGCCGAGAGGTACTCGAGAATCGCCAGCACGCGGCGGTCGATGCGGCCGGCGGCGACGCTGCGCCGCCCGCACGGCTGGATCGAAAGGCCCCGGTCGTGGAGGACGCGCTGCTGGAGCGCATCGTCGGGCAGTAGCAGGACGCCGCCGATACCGAGGTGGTATCGGGCGAACGGGCTCTTGCCCCTGGCGCGGTAGATCGCGGTCGCTTCGAGCAGCTTCCAGCCGTCGAGGATCGGCTTAGGGTCGATCCGGGGGGCGCCGAGCCCGACCGGGCGGATCGCGAAGTCGATGTGAGGATCGGAGCTACCGCTGCCGGAGCCGACGCGGGCGATGATCGCGCCGCCGATCACCCGGGAGCCGACGTGCAGGCTGGGGGCTCCCCCTTCCGCACGGCGGTGTCCGTGGTCGGGGGCCCGGCCGGGTAGCGCGTAGAGACGGGGCCGCAGGTTCTGGGAGTCGACCAGCGGCTGCTGGGGGACCGTGCCGTCGAGGACGCCGCCGCCGCGCCGCACGATCTGACCGAGCTGGGCGTAGGTGTAGCGGTTGCCATAGGCGTCCTCGAGGACGATGAAGCGGCCGAGCCGGCGGGAGCGGCCGATCGCCTTGATCTCACCGTCGTTGACGGCGACGACGGGCGCCCCCTGGTGGGAGTAGATGTCGATCCCCCGGCGGGTCGGCGCGGAGGAGACGGTCGCGGTGTCGGTGCCGCCCCGCCGCATCGCCGCCCGGATCGAGATTTCGTCGGCGTAGCGTGCGCTGGCGGCGACCGGGAAGTGCGCCCCCTCGGTCAGCCCGGTCAGCGAGCCGACCAGGCCGCTCGGCAGCCTGCCGTAGGCGCGCGCGTAGAGCAGCACCTCCTGCACGTACCAGTCGGCGTGGTTGTAGGCGAAGATCGCTTCGTAGAGATGTTGGGAGCCGCCCGCCGCGTGCAGGTAGCGGGCCGCGGCGCAGATCGCGTCGACCGGGTTGTAGGGATCCTTGCGACCGTCGCCGTTTGCGTCGACGCCCCACTGTTCCCAGCTGGAGGGCAGGAACTGCATCCAGCCGACCGCGCCGGCGCTGGAGACGTTGAGGTTGGTGCCGAAGTCCGTCTCGATCTTGTTGATCGCGGCGAGCACCTCCCAGGGGACTTCGTACTCGGTGCCGCAGGCCTGGTAGATCGGCAGCAGGAAGGGCGGGATCTCGAAGGAGTCGATGACGAAGTTCGGGACGCCGATCCGAGCGGGCCCGAAGGGGGCGATCGTCGTCGTCGGGTTGGCCCGGGTGGGGGCGCCGTTGGAGCCGAAGCTGGAGCCGCCGTTGGCGCCCGGCGCCGGCTGTACGCCGCCGGTGGCGCTGGGGCCGTGGATGACGGCCGCGCTCACGACCGGGCTTCTGCCGCCGCCCTTGGAGCCGATGCCGATCGTCTGGTTGTGGCTGACGCCGCCCTTGCGGCCGGGACTCAGCGCCGGCCCCTGGACGGGGTTATGGGCACCCGATCCCGGCGACGGGCTGCTCTGCGGGCCGGGCGCTCCTTCCCCTTCCGCCGGCGGGGAGGGCGGGGAAGGGGTTTCGGTCTTGGCCTGAGGCGGTTCCTCGCTTTCGCCGTTGGGCGAGACGCAGTCGGGATCGGCGAGGTCGGTGAGGCCGTCGTGGTCGTCGTCGACGCCGTTCGAGCAGGCCGGCAGCTTGCCTTCCGAGAGCGCCGTCGGGGCGCCGAGGCT
>DASTHF010000008.1:0-6504 GCA_035605615.1 Solirubrobacterales bacterium | reverse complement strand
TCGATCGTGGCGATCGACTCGGCCCTTGTCGGCCCCTTAGACCTCGGCGTCGTCGTGGTGCGCTCGGCGATCCGCATCGACCCCCGCACCGCCCAGGTGTCGATCGACTCCTCGGGCTCTGACCCGATCCCCCACCTCCTCGACGGCATCCCCCTGCACCTGCGCGACATCCGCGTCTACGTCGAGCGGCCCGGCTTCACGCTTAACCCGACCAGCTGCAACGTGCTCAACACCACCTCGATCCTGACCGGCGCCGGCGCCGACCCCTTCAACCCCGCCGACGACGTCCCGGCCACCTCCACCGACCGCTACCAGCTGCTCGGCTGCTCGGAACTGGGCTTCGCCCCGAAGCTCTCCCTGAAGCTCCTGGGCGGTCACCGCCGCGCCCAGCACCCAGCCCTGCGCGCCGTCTATGAATCGCGCCCCGGCGACGCCAACGTCGGCACCGCCGTCGTCACCCTGCCCCACTCGGAGTTCCTCGCCCAGAACCACATCCGCGAAATCTGCCAGGCCGCCCAGTTCGAAGCGAACGCCTGCCCGCCCGGCTCGATCTACGGCCACGCCCGCGCCTGGAGCCCGCTGCTGCCCGAACCGCTGGAAGGCCCGGTCATCCTGCGGACCTCCAGCCACCCGCTGCCCGACATGGTGGCGGCGCTGCGCGGCGACGGCGGCATCGCGATCGACGTCGAGGGCCGGATCAGCTCCGTGGGGGGCGGCATGCGGGGCAGCTTCGAAGTGCTGCCCGACGCGCCAGCCTCGAAATTCGAACTGACCCTGGAAGGCGGCAAGCGCGGCCTCCTGGAAAACTCAGAAAGCCTCTGCGCGACGCCGATCTACGCCAGCGCCCGCCTCGGCGGCCAGAACGACGCCCCCGAGGCGCTGCGGGTGAAGCTGGGCAACGACTGCAGAGGGCACCGCAAGCACGGCAAGCACCGCGCCAAGCGCCGGCAGCGCCGCAGATGAGACGAGGAGGGGAGAGGTTGGGCGAAAGGACGAAGAGGGCATTGGCCCTGGCGGGCGCGCTGCTCCTGGTGAGCGCCGCCCTGGCGACGGCCGAGACGAGCCAGAAGGGCAACCTGCGCGTCGCCGTCAACGGCAAGATGACCCCGCAGGCGCTGCCCCGCACTGGCACCGCCCCGATCGCCGTCTCGGTCGGCGGGCGCATCTCGACCGCCGAGGGGAGCCTGCCCCCGCAGCTCAACAGGCTCTCGATCGAGATCAACCGCCACGGGCGCCTCGACTACCAGGGGCTGCCCGTCTGCCATCTGCGCGAGATCCAGCCCGCCACCACGGCGAGGGCGCTCAGTGCCTGCCGCAGCTCCCTGGTCGGCCAGGGCACCTTCTCGGCCGACGTCGCCCTCAAGGGACAGCCGCCCTACCCGAGCAGCGGCCGCCTGCTCGTCTTCAACGGCAAAGAAGGCGCCCACCAGGTCCTGCTCGGCCACATCTACACCGCCCAGCCCTTTACCAACTCCTTCGTCATCACCTTCAAGATCAGCCGGATCGGACACGGCACCTACGGCACGGCGCTCCTCGCCTCGCTGCCGCAATCGCTCGGCAGCTGGGGCCACGTGACCGGGATCGACAGGACCCTCGATCGCCGCTGGTCCGCGGGGGGGCGACGCCACCGCTACCTCTCCGCCGGCTGCCCGGCGCCCAGGGGCTTTAGGAGCGTCTTCTTTCCGCTGGCCCGGGCGAGCTTCGCCTTTGAGGGCGGGACGAAGCTCAGCTCGACGCTGGAACGCCGCTGTCGAGCACGCTGAGATCCCCCTATCCGTCCGGCCCCAGCTTTGCCCGTGCCTTTCGCATCTCCTCCTCCGCCAGATCGACGCCCAGGTAGGGGACGAGGGTGAGGTAGAGCAGTTCGGGTTGCAGGCGTAGCAGCTCACCGCCGCGCCCGGCTTCGACCTCGCGCGAGATCAGCGCCACCGCGCCGCTGACCACCGCGCGCGCCGTGATCTCCGGCGGCTGCGACTCGAGTGGCTGCGCTTTCACCGCCACTTCCAGCAATCCGCTGAACGCATCCAGCATGTGCCGGTAGGGGATATAGCGCGGCGAGTCGAGGCGCCGGCCCTCGATAAAGACCAGCTCGGCGAGACTTGGGTCCGTGGCAAGCTCGGCCAGCAGTGCCCATAGCCCGGCGCCGACCCGAGCCGCCAAGCCTGGTTCGGCCGTCAGGCCGGCCTCCCATGCCAGTCCCGTCAGCCGTTCCACCGCCGCCGTGTGCGGCTTCCACGCTCCTCCGTCGCCTACCGCCCCTCGGGTCTCGTCGGGTGTCATGGCCTACGGTTGATCCTAGCTTCCAAGCCCCGCCTGCCCGCTCCGTCTCGCTGTCAGTTCTCGCACGAGTGCGTCCACCGCCGCCCCGGCGATCAGCCGCGACATCGTGTCTCGCCCCGCGGGCCTCTCGACACCCGCCGCCAGCGCGACAAATCGCTCCAGCGCCGCCTCGTAGCGCTTCTGCCCCCGCTCCCCCGCCGCCCTTGCCTCGATCGTGACCAGTCGCGCTACCGCTGGCTCATCGGCCAGCAAATCGAGCATGGCTTCGATCGCAGCCTCCCCTCGTCGTGTCGCCGCCGCCTCGCCTGCCAACGCCTCTTCGACCACCGCCAGCATCGTCTCCACCGCCGCCTCGAAGGTGGCCAGGAAGCATTCCTCCTTGTTGCGGTAGTGCTTGTAAAAAGTCGCCCGCGACAGGCCGGCCAGCTCAATCACGTCCGCCACCGCGCACCCTCCATACCCCTTGGCGTCTGCCGCCCTCGCCATCGCCTCGCAGAGCCTCGCCCGTTGCATCGCCTCGCGCCACAGGCGCCCGGCCTCTACCGGGTCGCGGGCAGCCGCCGGATCGCGAGCCAGGAAGTCGACGGGATCGAAAAACATCGCCGTCAGCAGTCTAATCGGCCATCCTGGAGCTGCGCTGAAGCCTCTCCAGCCACCGCAACTCCGCCCTCCGTCCCCTGTTGAGGACTATCGAGCGGCACCGCCCCCACCGCCTCAGGATTTTGGTAGGCTTTAGCCGCTGGCTTTGGGAAGCCGGCGAAGGAACCAGGGAGCAGAAGAGCAGGGTGATTCGATCTCACAGCCATATGAGCCGGGCCTCGCGCCCGATCCTTGCCGCACCATCGTTGCCCCTCTTTCGCGCTCTTCCAACCTGCATCCATCGTCTTTCCCTGGCAGATGGCGCAACGGGGCCGCTTCCCTGCCGGGCTCCGAGGGCAGCCAAAACGGAGCCCGAGGGCCAACTCCCCCTCGGGCTCCGGGCTGCCCGCACCCGCTCTAACCCCACCGACTTCACCCCGACCACTCGTGCCTCAGCCGTCAGCCCTGCGCACTCGTCTCTCGTGGTGCCCAGCGCCGACGGCGGGCAGCCAAGCACTCACACCGGCGATCCCGCCGTCACAAAGGAGAATCAACAGTGAAACGCCTCGCCCTCGCCACCCTCGGCGCGCTTTTGGTCCTCGGCCTCCTCATCGGCCCTGCCTCTGCGTTCGCCGCCAGGCCAACCTACCTCACCTCCTACGTCGAACCCGAAAGCGGCCCCGCCGGCGGCGAAATGGAAGCCGAGCGCGTCGCCGTCAACGAAGAAACCGGCGTAATTTACGTCATCAGCGCGCTCAACAACGCCGTCAACCGCTTCAGCGCCAGCGGTGAATTCCTCGGCCAGCTCACCGGCTCCCAGATCACCAGCGGTCCCCACCCTGGCTCCTTCGCGTTCGACGGCGTCAACGACGCGATCGCCGTCGACAACTCCGGCGGCGCCCACCACGGCTGGGTCTACGTCCTCGGCGAGAACAACGGAGCTACCGGCCTCAGCGCCTTCGACAGCACCGGCGCCTTCAAATGGCAGGTCGGCAACACCGCTTTCCCTGAACCTCCCCACGTCTTGAGCGGCCTCGCCGTTGACCCGACCGGCGGTCTCTGGGTCGCGGACCAAATAAAGAAGGGTGCGCGGCAGATCAACCCCGAAAACGGCTCTTCGCTCGAAGGGGAAATCATCGCGCACGAAATTGCCACCGCTCACATCGCCTTCGACTCGCAGGGCGACCTCTACGCGGCTGCGGACCAGGACGTCCTCTACAAATACACCGCCCCGTTCAACAAAGAAACCAAAGGCGTCCAGGTCAACCCGAACGCCATCGGCACCTTCGAAGTCGCCACCGACGCCGCCACCGGCTACGTCTTCCAGGACCGCTTCGGCCTGGTCAACACCTTTGACTCGGCCGGCAACGAAATCTATCCCTCATTCGAACCCCACGAAGGCCAGTCCCTGGGCATCGCCGTCGATGCCTCCCGTCAAGCCGTCTACATCACCGACAACCACCACAACGTCGAGGTTTGGACCCTCGCGCCCCAGCCCCAAGCCTTGACCGTCAACCAGACCGGCACCGGCTCCGGCAGCGTCGAATGCGAAGTGAACGGCGGCGGTCTGGGACCGTGTCCCGCCACGATTCTCGCCGAATCCACGGTCAAGGTCGTGGTCAACGCCGCTGTCGACTCCGAACTCGTCTCGCTCGCCGGCACGGCCTCTGCTGCCGGGCACTGCTCGGTCGAATCGATCACCGCCGGCAGCTGCGAATTCACGATCGAAGAACCGACCACCATCACGGCCAAGTTCACCGCCCCCGGCCTCACCGTCTACCTCGGCGGCAACGGCAACGGGACGGTTACCAGCACCTCGCCCGACACGGCAATCCAATGCGGTACCCAGTGTTCGGCTCCATACCTCAGCGGCACCGTGGTCGACCTCCAGGCAACGCCCGCTTCCGGCTCGGTCTTCGCTGGCTGGATCGGCTGCAAGCATCTCACGGCTGAAACCTGCGAAGTCACCATCAACGGCGAATCCGAAGTCACCGCCGTGTTCCTGGCCGAAGGCCCGGCCGGCGTTCCTGGCCAGAACGGCAAAACGCCGGCCATCACACCGTTCTCCGGCAACCAGCATGGCTGCCCCGAAGGCGGCTACGACATCGCCCTCGAAAGCAACCACTACTACGTGTGTAACGGCACCAAAGGCACGAACGGCACCAACGGAACCAACGGCTCCAACGGGGCCGCCGGCCCCCAGGGTCCCGAAGGCAAGCAGGGCCCCGCTGGTCCCGCCAGCAAAGTCACCTGCGTCGTCAAGAAGAAGGGCGCCAAGGTCAAGGTGACCTGCACCGTCAAGCAGGTTGCCAGCGCCTCGAGTGTCCACTGGCGCCTCGCCCGCCACGGTCGCACCTACCGTCGCGGCCTCGCCCGCCACGGTCGCGTCAACCTGGGCGCCCTGAGCCCCGGTCACTACCGGCTCCACGTCCAGGGCCAGAAGGGCTCGACCTCGATTGTGATCGCCTAGCGATCGGGATCTCAGTGCACGAGCGTGAAGAGGAGCGGTGAAAATGCGAGAGCGGCGAGGGCAACTGCCCTCGCCGCTCTCGCTTGTGCCGCCACCGTCCTGCTCGGCTCCACCCTCGCCCTCGCCGCCGGCCCCAAAGTCTCCTGGGGCTTCGGCGCCGCCCACACCCGCCTCAAGGGCACGGTCCTCCCCGAAGGCAAGGCCACCGCCTGGTCCTTCGACTACATCCCCGACAACCTCTACCAGCAGAACCTGCTCGAATCGAAGCCGCCCTTCCAGGGAGCCACCAGCGCCGGCTCGGGGACCGTCTCCGGCAGCACCAAAGAAGGCCAGGTCGAAGCCCGCATCGACCCGACCAGCCTCACCCACGGCACCACCTACCACGTCCGCCTCCGGGTCGAAAACGAAGACGGCACAGAAGAAACCGCCCAGGAATTCACCGCCGCCTCCCAGGCCCCCAGCGCCACCACCCTCTCCGCCAGCCACGTCCTGGCCTACCTCGCCGTGCTAAACGGCGCCGTCAACCCCAACGGCGACCCGACCGCCGCCTGGTTTGAGTATGGGACCGCAGACTGCGAATCGAATCCCTGCGCGGCCGTCCCCCCGGACGAAGAAGGGGAAGTAGGCGCTGGCGCTCCCTTCACCCTCAGCGGCCTTTCCCCCGAAACCACCTACCACTACCGCCTGCTCGCCGAAAACAGCGCCGGCCTCTCAACCGGCACCGACCAGACCTTCACCACCCCGCCCGCCCCGCCGAGCGAAGCCTGCCCCAACGAAGCCCTGCGCGAAGAACAGCACGCCACCTACCTGCCCGACTGCCGCGCCTACGAGATGGTCTCCCCGGCCGACAAGAACGGCGGCAACCTGATCGCCAACGCCTACCGTACCCGCGCCGCCGCCGACGGCTCGGCGATCGGCTTCCAGTCGCTCACCCCTTTCGGGGAACTCTCCGGCTCGAGCGTTGCCACCGACTACCTCGCCGAGCGTTCGGCCGAAGACCCCGGGCCGACCGGCACCGGCTGGCAGACCCACGGGATCTCTCCCCCCCAGGATGCCTCTCCCTACAATTGGCTCGCGGTAGCCGAAAACTACCCAGCCTCCCTCGGCGAGTTCACCCCCTCCGACGGCGCCGGCGTCTTCCGCGCCCCCACGCCGCTCACCGAAGACCCCGATGT
>DASTHF010000218.1:0-2724 GCA_035605615.1 Solirubrobacterales bacterium | reverse complement strand
AGCGCCTCCTCGACGAGGCGCCGCTGGTCCTCCGCGGTGAGCGCCTTGCGCGTCACCTTCTCGGTCGCCAGCACGGTGAGGTCGGCGACCTCCTTGCGGATCTGCTGCAGCGAGCGGCGCGTCTCCGCTTCGATGTCGCGCTTCGCCGCGGCGACCAGCTCCTCGCGCTTCTCCCTGCCGGTCGCGACCGCCTCGGCTTCCGCCGTCTCGGCCGCGCGGCGGGCGCGGGCCATGATGTCCTCGGCCTGCTCTCGCGCCTCGGCGAGCCGCGCCCGGTACTCGGCGAGCAGCTCGTCGGACTCCTTGCGCTGCCGCTCGGCCGCCTCGATCGATTCGGCGATCGTCTTGGCGCGCCTGTCGAGCGCCTCCTGGATCTTCGGGAAGGCGAGCTTGCTCAGCACCCACATCGTGATCAGGAACAGCACCAGCGTCCAGATCATCAGGCCGAGGCCCGGCGAGACCAGGAAGCTGCCGCCTTCGCTCTTCGCGGCGGCGAGGGGAAGCGCGGATATGTAGGCGAGGACCTCCATGCCCCTAGGAGAGGAAGAAGGCGATCAGGCCGAAGATGAAGGTGTAGAAGGCGACCGCCTCGGTCAGCGCGAAGCCGAGCCAGCGGATGCTTTCCAGCTCGCTTTTCATCTCCGGCTGGCGGGCGACCGACTCGATCTCCTTGCCGAAGATGAAGCCGATGCCGATGCCGGCGCCGATCGAGCCGAGGCCGGCGCCGACGCCGAGCGCGATCGCTTTGCCGGCAGATTTGATCCCTTCGTCGGAGATCGCCGCGGCGACGGGGGTCAGGTCCATGGAAACAGTGCTCCTTTTCTAGTGGCTTGCGGCGGTAGCCCCGCCGATGTAGATGGCGCTGAGCGTCGAGAAGATAAATGCCTGCAGGGTGGCGATAAGGCCGACCTCGAGCACGAAGAAGAAGAAGGCGAGCGGGAAGGTGAGCGCCCCGAGCGCCGCGACGCCGAGCAGCACCGCGAGGCCGCCGCCCATGAAGAGCAGCAGAAGGTGGCCGGCGAGGATGTTGGCGAAGAGCCGGACGGAGAGCGAGATCAGCCGCGCGAAGTGGGAGACCGCCTCGATCGCGAAGATGAGCCCCTTGAGGAACATGCCCTTGTCCTCGAGGCCGGCCGGCAACCAGCTCGCCAGGTAGGGCACGAAGCCCTTGGCCCGGATGCCTTCGACGTGGTACGAGACCCAGACGACCAGTGTGAGGACGAGCGGGATCGAGATGTTCGCCGTCGCCGCGTAGATCGCGAAGGCCGGGACCTGGACGCCGAAGACGTCGATCGTGTGCTCGGTGTTGGTCGGCAGCGGCAGGAAGCCGAGCATGTTCGAGAACCAGATGAAGAAGAAGAGGCCGGCGATGAAGGGGAACCAGCGCGCCGCCGTCCCGGCGGCCTGGATGTTGCCGCCCGTGATGTTGTTCCTGGCCAGGTCGTAGGCGGCCTCGATCGCCGTCTGCACGCGGTTCGGCTTTTCCTGCATGCGGCGGGCGATCCAGACCATCGTGGCGATCGTCAGGGCGCTTGCCAGCACCAGATAGAGGACGGCCTTGTTGACGCTGAGGTCGAGGCTGCCGATGTGGATCGAGATCCACGGTTCGAGCTTGAACTCGTTCTGCGGCTTGAAAGCTTCGTTCTTGCCCGCGTTGCCGAAGGCCAGGACCATCAGGATCGCGAGGCCGAGCCAGGCGCCGAGCCCGATCAGTACTTTGCTGCGCGTCTTCATCGGGCGCGGATCCCCTGACCCTGTGGCTCGAGCAGGTAGGCGACGCCCTGCGCGGCGAAGGAGAAGGTGAAGAGGGCGAGCAGGAGCAGCGCCGCAGCGAGGCCGGCCTGGCGCTGGGCGATCCCGGTCAGCAGCACGGCGGTCGCCATCAGCCAGACGCGGCCCAGGGTCGTCGCGGCGACCGTGCCCATGGCGCGCTGGCGGTTGCCTTGCGAGAGGTCCTCGCCGGCACGGCGCGCGGCGAGCACCTGGATGCCGCGCTGGGCGAGCCAGGCAACGGCGGCGGCGGCGTATCCGAGCAGGGGTAGACCGCCGATCGCGAACACGGCCAGGGCGGCGGTCAGCGCCAGGAGGTCGACATGCTTTGGAGGAGACATGAAAACGGCCCGGCTCGGGCCGAGGCGGGCGGACTCGCGACTATATCCGAAAGGCGCCTCGATCCGCGTTGTAGAGCGGGTTCGTGAGGGTTGCCACTACTGCTTGGGCTCGATCGCGCTGAATTCCCCCGTTTCCGGGTCGACCGCCGGGAAGGAGCCGGTCTCGAGCTCGCGCGCCACCGCGCTGTCCACCTCCTCGGCGGCGGGCGCCGGCCTGCCGGCGTCGACGCGGATGCCGGCGAGCTGGCGCCGGCGCACACCGCGCAGCTTGAGGATCTCCAGCACGGCGATCAGGTAGACGCTGGCGGCCAGCGCCAGCAGCAGGCAGACGATCATCACCGCCGTCCAGCCCGGGTGGAAGTGGCCGTGATGGTCGCTGTAGGGGACGAAGTGCAGGGCCAGCGCCAGTCCGGCCATCACCAGTGTCCAGCCATAGAGGTAGGCGAGGGTGCGCCGCTGCGAGAAGCCGATGTTCGCCATGCGGTGGTGGAAGTGCCAGCGGTCGGCGCGGTACACGGGGCGGCGGTACTTCACGCGCTTGGCGACGACGAAGCCCGTGTCGAGGAACGGCACGGCGAGGACCACGAGCGGCCCGATGAGCGCGATCAGGGCG
>DASTHF010000212.1:0-2610 GCA_035605615.1 Solirubrobacterales bacterium | reverse complement strand
CGCACCGGCGACATGCTGGTCGTCGAGACCGCTCTCGATACCGCGCCTCAGGCGCTCGCGGGCGTGCTGCGGATCGATGAGCGTACGGGCCTGTCGCTCTCCGCTGCGCCGGGCCCAGTGCCGCCGGCGGGCCAGCCGGTCGCGGCCGCCGCCGCTGCGGCAGGGGAGGGCGGCGAGCTGTCGATCTGGGCGGCGCTCGGCGGCGCATTGCTCGGCGGACTGCTGCTCAACGTCATGCCCTGCGTGTTCCCGATCCTCAGCCTGAAGGCGCTCGGCCTCGCCCGGGCCGGCGTCGACGAGGCGACCGCGCGGCGGGAAGCGCTCGCCTACACGGCCGGCGTGATCGTCACCTGCCTCGCGCTCGGCGGGCTCCTGCTGGCGCTCCGTGCTGGCGGGGCGGCGCTCGGCTGGGCCTTTCAGCTCCAGGACCCGCGCGTGATTGCGCTTCTCCTGCTGCTCGTCACCGCCATCGCACTCAACCTCGCGGGCGTGTTCGAGCTGCGCACGATCGGCGCCGGCGATGCGCTGGCGCACAAGGGCGGCGCGGTCGGCGCCTTCTGGACGGGGGCGCTCGCCGCCTTTGTCGCGACGCCCTGCACAGGGCCGTTCATGGCGGCCGCACTCGGCGCCGCGCTCGTGCTGCCGCCGGCGATCGCGCTCGTGATCTTCGGCGGGCTGGGCCTCGGGCTCGCGCTGCCGTTCCTCGCCATTGGCTTTGTGCCCGCACTTCGCCGCCTTCTGCCGCGGCCGGGCGCCTGGATGGATACGATGCGTCACATCCTCTCCGTTCCGATGTTCTTGACCGCTCTCGGCCTCGCCTGGATCCTTGGCCGCCAGGCGGGAGTGAATGGGATGGCGATCGGCCTCGGCGCCGCCCTGCTGCTCGGCTTCGGCCTGTGGTGGGCGGGCGCGCGGCAGGCGAAGGGCAGGGGCTTCGCGCCTGCGCTGCCCGCTTTCGGCGTGGCGGTGGTGCTTGCGCTCACGCTCGCGCCGGTCGCGACCTCGGCGGAGGCCAAGACCGGCCGGCTGGGCGCCAAGCCCTTCACGCAAGCGGCGCTTTCCGAAGCGCAGGCGAGCGGCGCACCGGTGTTCGTCTATTTCACCGCCGATTGGTGCATCACCTGCAAAGTGAACGAAAAGGCGGCGATCGATCGCGACGAGGTGGCGAGCGCCTTCGCCCGCGCGGGCGTGAAGGTACTGGTCGGGGATTGGACGCGCGGCGACCCGGTGATCGGTCGCTTTCTCGCGGCGCACGGCCGCTCGGGCGTGCCGCTCTACCTTTTCTACCGTCCCGGTCGGAGCGAACCCGAAGTGTTGCCGCAGCTCCTCACCCCGGCGATCCTCACCAAGCTGGTGGGTTAGGCGGGGCCGCGGCTCTCGACCGGCGGCGGTACGGGCAGCGCGCCCTCTTCCGGCGCGACCGCATTCTCCGGGTCGATGACTGGCGGCGTCACAACGGCCGGCGCGCGACAGGCCTCGACGACGCGGCGCATGGCGACGCCGCCCGGGATCGGCACGCGCTCGCCCGCCGCCGTCACCAGTAGCAATTGCGATTGGGGGGCGGCCATGCGCGCGACCAGCTCGTCGTCGATCGGCAGCCGGGATTGGACGCGGTCGCCAGTCCCCGGCTGCGCCTCCATCGTGCGCTCGAGGCCGCCCGCCGCCAGCGTGATCGCCGTGCCGCCGCCCGGACGTTCGAACGTCACCATACTCGCCGCGCGGTCGCAGCGAATGGCGAGCATCGGCGCTTGCCCGTCGGCGCCATAGGCGGCGGCGAGGCCGGCCACGCGCCAAGCCGTCGGCGCGCCGACACCGACCGGGGTTTCGGACGCTTCCGCCTCATTCTCGAGCTCGCGAACCTTCACGTCGCCGGCGCGTTGCGAGCGGCCGTCGGACGACAGATTGTCGCAGGCGGCGAGCAGGGCGAGGGCAACGAGGGCGCTATTTCGCCACATAGGCCCTTTCTCCTCCGACCCAGGTCTCGAGCACCTTCGTCGCCCGCAGCGCGGCCGGGGCGCTTTCCAGCGGGTCGGTGTCGTCGATCAGGAATTCGGCGCGATAGCCGGGTTGGAGCAGCCCCAGCCGGTCCTCGGCAAAGCCGGCGAAGGCGGCGGCGCTCGTGAAGCCCGCGAGCGCCACTTCACGGCTGACGCGCTCCTGCGGCTGCCAGCCGCCGAACGGCTCGCCAGCGGCGTCCTCACGCGTAATTGCGGCCGCCAGGCCAGGGAAGGGATTGGGCGATTCGACCGGCATGTCGGAGCCGAAGGCGAGCTTCGCGCCCGTGCGACGCAGCGACTCCCAGGCATAGGCGCCCGCCAGCCGCGCGGGGCCGAGCCGGGCTTCCGCCATCGACCGGTCCGACGTCTGGTGCACCGGCTGCATCGAGGCGATCACGCCAAGCTGTCCGAAGCGCGGGATGTCGACGGGATCGATTACCTGCGCATGCTCGATCCGCCAGCGCCGGTCGCCTTTGAAGGTCTCGGACAGCTCCTGCACGGCGTCCAATGCCTGGCCGTTCGCGCGGTCGCCGATCGCGTGAATCGCGATCTGGAAGTTATCCATCGCCGCGCGCGCCATCAGGTTGCGCAGCTTCGCGTCGGTCAGGAAGCC
>DASTHF010000207.1:0-21265 GCA_035605615.1 Solirubrobacterales bacterium | reverse complement strand
GCGTCCGCTCGATCGAGGTCACTCGTATTCCGGCTTCGATCATGACGTCGACCGAAGGCAACGAGCGGCACTGATGCACCCGAATCCCGGGTCGGCGCTTCCCGCCCGAGCAGCGGCTGACCTCGGCTGCCCCGCGAGAGCGACGCAATCCCCATAAGTGCGCGGCACTCCCGTGGGAGAGTGCCGCGCCCGGGCCACTGGCGAGGACCGCGGCAATCCACTCGCCACGAAGACCAATCTTGCGGTGACCGACAGCGAAGACGCCTCGGTGGACTGGCATGAGTCGTCCACTCTGAAGGCGCTCCTGGATCAATCCCTTGCCCAGACCCATCTCGACCATCTGCCGTCGTGCGACCACGCCATGCTGTCGCTCGGCTAGGTCTCGGATCAAGCGCGTGGCTTCCGTGCTCGTCACGAAGCGAAGTCTCCGGCGCGACAGCTAACAGATGGTGCGCGGGCGGCAACGATTTAGCAGCCGGGGTGCAACACGTATTCCCCGCATTTCGTGGAATACATGTTGCATTAGCGGGCGGCCGAGCGCACGTGCCGGCGATACCAGCGCCGGCCGTGCAGGCGCTGCGTGTTCCAGGCAATCGCCGGCAGCAAGCCGCGGCGGTGCAGCCAGTAGCGGCGCGGGATCGCCGCTGCCGGCGGCACGCGGCCGATCTCCACGTCGGCGAGGACGAAGCCCGAGCCCTCCTCGCCGCGTCGCAGGGCGAGGATCGTGCCATCGGCCGCGGCGACCAGCGCGCCGCCCTCGAAGTGGCCGTCGTAAGGGAGCGCGGCGAGCTCGGGCATGCGGCAGCGAAAGGCGCCGCTGATCGCCGCGTGCACGACAGGCGCGCCGACGAGCCGTCCGAAGCCGGCGGGCGCACGCAGCGCCGTCGCCGCGTTGCGCGCCTCCATGCGCCGCGTGACCGCACGCGGCGGCCAGGCCGGGACGCTCCACCAGTTTGAGCCACCGATGACCACGTCGACCCGGCCAGCGAGGCGGCGCGCCGTCGCCGAGCGCATGAACTCCCAGCAGACCGCGGCCCCCGCGACGAAGGGACCAGCGTCGATCACACCGTCGTCCCCCCCGCCGATGTAGAAGGCGTTCTCCCACATCGTCGGCAGATCCTTGTCGTGGCGGCCGCGCAGCTTGCCCTCCGGGCCGGCCATGAAGAAGGCGTTGCGGACCTCGCCGTCGGCGTCGCGGCAGAGGAAGGAGCCGCCAAGCCAAATCCCCTCCTCGGCGGCGACGCGTGCGAGCATCACGGTCGCCGGGCCGTCAGGCGGCAGCGAGGCGCCCGCCAGCTCCGGCAGGAAGGCGACCCCCGTCGTGAAGAACTCGGGCAGCGCCACCAGCTCGGCCCCCTGCCGCGCCGCCTCCCGGGCAAGCCGCTCGCACTCCTCCAGGTTCCGCTCAACCTGCCCGAGCGCGACCTCGAGCTGAACCGCCGCGACCCGCATGCAGCGGACCGTAGCGCCTGCCGCGCTAGTCGTCCTCGCCGTCGCCGCTGCGGGCGGCGTGGACGATGAGCCAGCCGATGGCAATCAGACCGACGATCGGGATCAGGCCGCCGAAGATGGCTGGCCAGGCCTCTACGGCAAGCGGCGTCATCGGCTCAGCGCCGGCTCCCGCTCCATCACCCGCATCGGCAGGCCACCGCGCGGCGAGAGGGTCGGCATCTGGCGGACGGTCATCTCGTGGCCGGGCCCGGCGACAAGCCGGAGGCGCTGCAGGATCATCGTCGCGACCAGCTTCACCTCGGTCTGTCCGAAGCGCTTGCCGATGCAGATGCGCCGGCCGCCGCCGAAGGGGACGTAGGCGCCGCGCGGCAGCGCCGCCTTGCGCTCGGGCGCGAAGCGCTCCGGCATGAAGGCGTCGGGGTCGGGGAAGACCTCCGGCAGGCGGTGACTCGCCCAGGAGCAGTAGTCGACGTAGGCCCCGCGAGAGACCCTGTGGCCGCCGAACTCGAAGTCGCGGACGGCGCGGCGGGGGCCGATCCAGGCCGGCGGGTAGAGGCGCAGCACCTCGTCGAGAACCATCTCCAGGTGGGGCATCTCGCGCTCGAGCTGGTCGATCGTCGGCGCGGCGCCGCCGAGCACCTCGTCCTGCTCTGCCTGGAGGCGCGCCACGACGTCGGGACGCCGGGCCAGCTCATGCATCATGAAGGCCAGAGTCGAAGTCGACGTGTCGTGGCCGGCGAACATCAGCGTCATCACCTGGTCGCGGACCTCGCGGTCGGAGAAGCCCTCGCCCGCCTCGTCGCTCACGCCGAGCAGCAGGCTGAGCACGTCGGACTTGCCCGGGTCGGGGTTGGCGCGCCGCTGCGCGATCTCGCCGTAGACGATCTCGTCGAGAGCTGCTCGCGAGGTCATCAATCGCGACCACGGCGAGCGGGGACCGCGCAGCAGCCGAGCGTGGAAGTTGGTGCCGTAGTAGCTCAGCGCCCGCTCGAAGTGCTCGGCGGCCGCTCCGCCCTTGCCCGCCTCGTCAGGGTCGAGGCCGAGCAGGGCGCGCATCGCGATCCGCATCGCCAGCCGACGCATCCACTCGTAGAGGTCGACGATCTCGCCGGGGCGCAGAGTGGCGATCGCCGCCTCCGCCTCGGCCCGCATCGCCTCGACCGCGGCGCCGACCTGGCGGCGGTGGAAGGCGGGCATCATGATCTCGCGGGCGCGGTCGTGGTAGGCGCCGTCGATCGTCAGCAGGCCGTCGCCGAGCAGCGGGATCAGGTCGCCGAAGCTCGACTCGCGCCAGTGGAAGCACTCGGGGTGGGCGACGGTGACGAAGTGGTTCGCCTCCGGGCCGATCATGAAGACGACCGGGTGGTGGAGGACGCGAACCGAGAAGATCGGTCCGTAGCGCTCGTATAGCGAGAGCAGGATCGGCAGCGGATCGCGCGCCATCCGCAGCGTCCGCCTCACGTTGAAATCCTGGGGGCCGGGTGGGTATCCGCCGTTGCGCCTGACCTGCAGCTCGGTGCGGACGTCGCCGCTGAGGCGGTACAGGGGGCTGCCCTTCATCGGTGGAGGCGGCGGCACCCGTCGACCGGGGGCAGCTGTCGTATCGGCCGACATCGACAGATGGTAGTTGGCCGGTCAGCCAGCCGAAGCGGCGAGCTGGCCGCAGGCGGCGTCGATGTCGCGGCCGCGGCTGAGGCGGACCGTCGCGGTGAGGCCACTCTCAGCGGCGAGGATCCCCCGGAAGCGCTCGATCCGCTCCGGCGAGGAACCTGCGTAGGAGCCGGTCGGGTTGTAGGGGATCAGGTTGACCTTGTAGCCGCGCGGATCGAGCAGGGCGGCGAGCCGGCGCGCCTGCTCGGGGCCGTCGTTGACGCCGGCCAGCATCACGTACTCGACGAAGACCCTGCGGCGCCGGCGCGTCCGGTAGCGCTCGCAGGCGGCGAGCACCTCGGCGATCGGGTAGCGGTCGTTGACCGGCATCAGCCGCGAGCGCAGCTCGTCGTCCGGCGCGTGCAGGGAGAGGGCGAGCGCGAGCGGCATCTCGCATTCGGCGATCCGGTCGATTCCCGGCACCCAGCCGACCGTCGAGATCGCCGTACGCCGGTGGCTGACGCCGAGGTCGGGCAGGCGCTCGCAGGCGGCGAGCACCGCGTCGAGGTTCATCGTCGGCTCCCCCATCCCCATGAAGACGACGTGGTCGATCGCCTCGATGCGGCGGAAGTGGAGGGCCTGGTCGAGGATCTCGTCGGCGTTGAGGTTGCGGCCGAACCGCATCTGCCCGGTGGCGCAGAAGGAGCAGGTCAACGGGCAGCCCGACTGCGAGGAGAGGCAGACGGAGCGACGCCCGTCGCGATAGCGCATCAGCACCGCCTCGAGCGGCCGCCCGTCCGCCGTCCGGAAGAGCGCCTTGACCGTCCCGTCGTCGGACTTCGCCTCCGCCTCCAGCGAGAGCGTCGAGAGCGGCACAGCGGCGGCGAGCCGCTCGCGCAGCGCCGCTGGCAGGTTGGTCATCTCCGCGTATGAGCGCGCCCCGCGCGCCGCCCACTCCCAGACCTGGGAAGCGCGGTAGCCCGGCTCGCCGGCGCCGGCAAGCGTCCGTTCGAGAAGGGCGCGATCCAAGCGCCGAAGTCTAGAGCGGCATCGACTGGCCCATGCCGGGACTGTCGCGAACCAAGCGTCCTCAGACGGCTGCCCTGGCGGCCCGCTCCATCTCCGCGACGTCTCGCAACGCCTGCCGAGCACTGTCGACTGATACGTGGGGCTTGAGCTCGTTGATCCGAGCGGCCTGCTTGTCCTCGGATGCCTCGCTAAGACGCCGGTGAACCCAGAGGGCGGCTGCAAGCCGCTCCAGGTCTCCAACCCCAAGCGAGGCGAGCCGCTCGGCGACAAAGCCCAACGGACCGTCATATGGCCTGATCGCGTTCGCGTGGCGCTCGATCAGCTGTTCCCGTGCCGGTTGGGTCAGCATGAGCTTCGGCCCGTATGGAGGACTTGGAACCACTTCGAGAAAGCCGTCGCCTCGCATCGTTGACAGCTCCCCGCGTAGATCGCGCGAAAACGGCCCGTACTTGTAGAAGATGAACCTGAACCCGGTCTGCACGTCGAAAAGCTCCTGAAGGAAGAAGACGGCCTTCTGCAGATGCGTCTCCCCGCACCAGCTTCCTCGCTGGGCGAGCTTGTCGTCCAGCGCCGCAACAATCGCCTGTCTCTCTCTTTCTTCCATCGGCTCCTCAATCCCCTGCCGCATCGGACGGCGGAGCGATCAACGACTCCGTATCCGTCTTCAGCCATCGCTTTGCGTCCTCCAGATATTGACAATCGAGGTAGACGCGTTGAAAGCGGGCCACCGGAACCTGCGCCAAGACATCCGAAAGCTCGGTCGAAGAGGAAATCGCCCCGTCGCGCGTCTGCACCGGAAAGTCGAAAGGGGTCTGTTCGGGGTCGTAGCTGTCGAAACGCACCGCGTCGGGGCCGTATCGCTCGACGGCCGCCGCAGCGATCTGACGGGCTGCATCTGCATTCACCCGCTGGTGCTCCGGCCGCGGTTCGTAGAGCATCCAGCCCTCCGGAAGCAGCTCCTCGGATGCGTGCGAGAAAGGAAGGTGGCCAAGGTCGTGGCAGAGCGCTGCCATCCGCAACACCATCTTCCAGTACGACCGTTCAACTGGAGACATATCCACCAGCTCTCGCACCGACTGGTGCGCGATGTTGCGATCGTCGACGACGACGTCGAAGATCCTTGTGGCTAGCTCCATCACCCCGAGCGAGTGCTCGAAGCGCCGATGAGTGGCCCCCGGATAGACGAGGTAGGACAGCGCCAGCTGGTTGATATGCCGGAGTCGCTGGAAGGGACGGCAGTCAAGCAACTCCTTCTCGGCGTCATCGAGCTCCACGAAGACATGGACCGGATCCCGTATCTCGATCTTTCCCCGGGCCATGACGAAAAGCTATGCACGGGACACGACGGCACGCCGAAGATTGCGATCCGCCCCGTTCTCCCGACAGGCAGACATCAGATCTTCGATCTGACCGTGCTGCCGTCGAGCTTCTCCCAACACCCTCGCGATCAGCGTGGCCACGTCCCGTTTGTCGCAGGACAGTGCGTCAGCGCGTGCGCCCTCAAGCACCGTGATGAGGCGCAAGAAGAGGATGTCGCCTGCTCGGAGGCCCTGCATGACCCTCGCTGAGCTGGTGATCTCATCTCGTGGCATAGCCGTGTAGTGATCGGGCGGGCCGTTCCCTCCCCCTCTCCTGGAGCGGCGCGGGGTTCAGGCGCCGAAATCTAGGTCTGAGGAGACGGCGGCGGCATCGAGTCGGCCGATCTGGGCGGCGGCGTCTGGCCTGGCAGTGGCTCCGCGTCCTGGCGCCAGACGTCGTTCAGCGAGACCTGGACATACGCCCAGAGGCCCGGCGCGAGCAGGAAGTAGAGAATCAGGGCGATCCAGCCGTTGAGGGGCTCCTTGCCCGCCACCCGCGAGGCGCCCTGGACCCGCTTCACGCCACGCCAATAGGTGACAAGAGCGGGAATGAGGATGATGCCGCCCGGAAAGAGCGCCAGCAGCGAGTTGACCGGGCTCTGCCCGAGGTCGTAGCCGCGGGCACGGCCGTAGTCGCGCAGCTCGCGGTTGATCCGGTACCACCAGACGAGGTGATAGATACCGAAGGTGACGAACGGCAGCAGCGCCGCTGCCCACGGGCTGCGGATCTTGACCTCGTCCTCGGTGCCGCGAATCGTCATCTCGTAAGCCATGGGAGCTCCGTTCTCAAGGGGACGCTTCGGTCGAAACGACCTTAATCGACATGGCAGCCATAACTAGAGAAGTTGTTACGCCCCCGCACGGAAGACGACGCCTTTGGGGATAATTTTGTATCACCTTTTGTCAATCATCGTGATACGGTTTGACCATGCGGAGCCTTCGACTCAACGCAGAGCTGGACGAGCGGGTGCGCCAGGCGGCTGCCCTGGAAGGGTCGTCGGTGTCGGAGTTCCTGCGCCAGGCAGCCAGCGAGCGGGCAGAGAGGATCTTGGCAGCCGACCCCGCCGAGCGGCTCGGCTACGCAATCGGCGTCATCGATGTCGGAATGAACCTGGCGCGCGACACGGGCGGCGCGTTCGCGGACCTCGTCGAGCAGAAGCATCGTGGCGCTCGCCGATGACGCTGGTCGACGCGGGCCCATTGATTGCGCTGCTGGACTCGCGAGAACCAGACCACGAGCGCTGCGTCGCCACGCTCAGATCTCTCCGCTTACCGCTGCTCACGACCTGGCCCGTCTTCACCGAGGCCATGTACCTGCTCGGCCGGGCCGGAGGCTGGTTTGCGCAAAGAGCACTGTGGAAGCTGCTGCTGAACGAGGATCTTGACGTCGTGGCGAACCCGGTCGAGGCCACGGGACGGATCGCGACGCTGATGGAGCGCTACGCGGACCGGCCGATGGACCTGGCCGATGCCAGCCTCGTCGCCCTGGCCGAGGAACGGGGTCTGAAGCGCATTTTCACTCTCGACGCCGATTTTGGCGTCTACCGCCGCCACGGCCGCGGCCACTTCGAGCTCCTGCCCGGCTGAGCAGCACCGGCGTCATAGATTAAGGGTCCTCTGCAGCACGGCAGAGTCGAGGCCCTCGACGCGGACCAGCTTGTCGCGCGACTTCTCGCCGCGCGCGATGGCGACCCGCGAGGGGGCGACGCCGAGCCGCTTCGCGATCAGCTTGCAGAGCGCCCGGTTGGCCTTGCCGTCCAGGGGCGGCGCCGTGACCCGCGCCTGGAGGACGCCGTCGCGCATGCCGATCAGCTCGTCGCTGCCGCCGCGCGGCCGCAGCCGCACCATGATCCGCCCGTCCGCCACTTGCCGGCGATTGTCGCGCTTCCCGGCCCCCGAGGATTAGAGCCGGCGCGAGGCGGGCACCAGTCGGGAAACGGCAACGGAAGTCAGGAGGCTCCGAAGATGGCGGGAGCAGGCGAAGGAACCCAGGCTGCGGAGATCCCGGCGGAGGCCATGCACCTCCTGGAGGGGAAGAACTTCGCCCACGTGGCGACGCTGATGGAGGACGGCTCGCCCCAGGTGTCGCCGGTCTGGATCGACCACGAGGATGGCCTCGTCCTCTTCAACACGGCGGAGGGTCGGGTGAAGCCGCGCAACCTGCGGCGGGATCCGCGTGTCGCGATCTCGATCACCAACCCGGAGAACCCCTACGAGAACCTGCTGATCCGCGGCCGCGCCGTCGAGATCGGCGATGAAGGCGCCGACGAGCACATCGACGCGCTCGCCAAGCGCTACCTCGGCGTCGACGAGTATCCGGCCCGGCAACCGGGCGAAGTGCGGCTGATCGTCCGTGTCAAGCCGGAACGGGTCCGGCACAATGCGCCCTAGAAGCCCCGAGACTTCGAAGGAGGTCCGATGAACGAGCAGACGATCAGCCTGGAGATGTCGAAAGCCGACGCCGAGGTCCTGTTGGGGGTACTCGCCTCCGAGCGCCACAACACCGACGTCGAAGCGGTCTGCGACGGGCTGCGCGAGCAGCTCGACGAAAAGCTCGCCGAGCTCGCCGACTGACCCACCCCGATCGGAGGGCGCCGCGGCGGCTGCCGCCTGGCCAGCGGCTAGCTTGACCTACCGTGGACGGCGCCACCGCAACCCTCTTCGATGCCGACCAGGCCGCCTTCTCGGGAACGGTCGAGGTGCTCGCCGTCGTCTTCCGCGCCGACGATGACGGCTACGCGGTGCTGGAGGTGGAGGACGCCGACTCGGGTGAGGAGTTCGCGCTGGTCGGCCCGGTCGCCCATCTGAGCGCCGGCGAGCGCGCCGAAGTGAGCGGCGACTGGCAGACCCACTCGCGCTACGGGCGGCAGCTGCGGGCACGGGGGGCGCTGCCGCTCGACCCCGCCGACCGCGAGGGGCGGATCGCCTACCTGACCTCGCTCAAGCACATCGGCCCGGCGCGTGCCGAGCGGCTGGTCGAGGAGCACGGAGAGGGCGTGCTGGGGGCGATCGCGGCGGATCCCGAAGCGGTCTTCGGCGCGCTCAGCGGGGTGAGCGCCACGCAGGCCGCCGACGCAGCGGAGTCCTGGCACGCCTCGCGCGCGATCCGCGACCTGCACGTGCAGCTGGCGCCGCACGGGCTCGCCCACCTGGCGGCGCCGATCCACGCCCGCTTCGGCGAGCGCTCGATGACGATCCTGCACGAGGACCCCTACCGGCTGACCGAGGTGGACGGGGTCGGCTTCGCCCGCGCCGACAAGATCGCGCTGGCGGCCGACGTGCCGCCGGAGTCGGACCGCCGCGCCCAGGCCGCCACCTACTTCGCCCTCGCCGAGGCCGAGCAGCAGGGGCACACCTTCCTGCCGCTCGCCGAGCTGGCGCAGCGCACCGCGAAGCTGATCGGGCTCACGCCCGACCCCGATGTGCTGGCCGAAGCGCGCGGGCTGCGGCGCGACGAGGAGCGCGTCTACCGCCAGCCGACCCACGCCGCCGAGCTGGCGGTCGCGGCGACGCTCGCCGTCCGGACCGCCGCCCCGCCCCACCTCGACCACGATCCCGACGAGGCGCCTCCCGCCGACGACGAGCGGCTGCGCGGCCTCACCGACGAGCAGTGGGCCGCAGTGCGCTCCGCCTTCCGCTCGCGGATCTCGGTGCTGACCGGCGGCCCCGGCGTCGGCAAGACCGTCTGCACGCGGGCGATCGTCGCCGAGGCGGCACGTGCCCACGCCTCGGTGGCGCTCTGCGCGCCGACCGGGCGGGCGGCGCGGCGGCTGGAGGACGCGACCGGCCACGCCGCGCAGACGATCCACCGGATGCTGGAGTGGATGCCGGGCCGCGAGCCGGGCTTCAAGCCCGGCCACCCGCTCCCCGCCGACCTGGTCGTCGTCGACGAGGCCTCGATGCTGAACCTGCGCCTGATCGAGGTGCTGCTCGGCGGGCTGGCCGAGTCGACCCATGTCGTCTTCGTCGGCGACGCCGACCAGCTGCCGCCGATCGGCGCCGGCAAGCCATTCGAGGACCTGATCGAGTCGGGCGCGGCACCGGTCGTGCGGCTCAGCCAGATCTTCCGCCAGGCGGCGCGCTCGATGATCACCACCGCCGCCCACGCGGTCAACCGCGGCCGGCCGCCGAAGCTCGAGCCCGAGGGCGACCAGGATCACGACTTCTTCTTCATCGAGCGGCCGAGCCCGGAGCGGGCGTTGGATACGGTGGTCGAGGTGGTCGCCGAGCGGGCGCCGAAGCGCTTCGGCGTCGACCCGATCCGCGAGGTGCAGGTGCTGGCGCCGATGTACCGGGGGGCGGTCGGGATCGACGCCCTCAACGAGCGGCTGCGGGAGCGGCTCAACCCGCGCGGCAAGCCGGTGCTGGGCGGCCGCTTCCGGGTCGGCGACCGCCTCATCCAGACCCGCAACTCGCATGAGCTGGGCCTGATGAACGGCTCGATCGTCTTCCTCCGCGCCGACGACCCGGCCGAGGAGGAGATCGTCGTCGACACCGACGAGGGCGGCTCGCTGACCATCCCCTACGGCGACGCCGGCGACCTGCGCCTCGCCTACGCGATCTCCGTCCACAAGGCTCAGGGCTGTGAGGTGCCGGTCGTGGTCGGCGTCTGCCACCGCTCGCACGCCCGGATGCTGAGCCGCCCGCTCGTCTACACGGCGATCACCCGCGCCCGCAGCAGCTGCGTCCTGGTCGGCGACGCCGCGGCGCTGGCGATGGCGGTCCGGCGCGACGATGCCGGCGCCCGCCACTCGGCGCTGGCGGAGCGGCTGCGCGCCGCCTGAGCCGGGCTCGGGGTCAGCCGATCCGCTTCACGCGGAAGCGGAAGACGGCGGGGGTCGGGTCGACGTTGCCTGCCGCGTCGGTTGCCTTGACCCGAACGATGTGACTACCCACCTTGAAGTGGCGGACCAACCGTCCACCGCAGGCGCGCCAGGGCCCCCTGTCCACCCGGCAGGCGAAGCTAGCGCCTTCCTCGCTGGCGCCGAAGCGGAAGACGGCTCTCGCACTGGGTCGACGGGTGCGGATCAGCTTGCGCGGGTGCTTGCGGATAAAGGTCTGAGGCGGCGTCGTGTCGATCCTGAAGGTCACCGTTTCGCTCGTGCCGACGAGGCCGGCGACGTCGGTGCCGCTCACTACGAAGGAGTGCGTTCCGTCGGCGAGCAGCGTGGATGGTGCGAAGGTGGACGTGCACGGTGCGAACGCGGCGCCGTCAAGCGAGCAGGCGAAGGAGACGGGCCGGTTAGCGGTGAACCCGATGATCGGGCTGCGGTTCCTGCTCAGCGCCGCGGGTCGTTCGACGATCGCGATCGACGCCGGCAGCGCGGTGGCGGCAACCGCGTGGAAGGCGTCGACCAGACCGGCGCCGACCGCGTCCGGGCCAAAGGAGCCGACCGGCCTGGCGGTGGAGGCGAGGCCGGCGCGGACCTGTGCGGGGCTCAGCCCTGGGTTCGCCTGCCGCATCAGGGCGGCGACCGCGGCGGCATGCGGCGCGGCGGCCGAGGTTCCGCAAAAGTGCCACTCGGGAGCTTCTCCCAGGGAGAAGCTCCCGAAGTCTGCGAAGAAGGTGGTGGCGCCGCAATCGGTGGCGGCCACGTCGGGCTTCGTCAGTGTTTCGGGAGAGGCCAGTTTCGGCGCGGGCGAGGCGCTCGTGACCGGGCCGAAGTAATGCTTCACCGGCCCGCGCGAGGAGTATTCCTCGGGGGTCGAGCTGCTGTAAAAGGGCACCGCGCCAACGGTTATCGCGCCGGCTGCCCCGGCATGGCCGAAGATCGTCGGTCCCACGGTGTCGCCGCCCTTGGATTCCGGATATTCGGTTTCGGTCACACCGCTGCCGTCCTCCATCAGGATGAACTTCAACCGGGGGCTGCCCCCGCTATACCGGTTGATCGCCAACCGAACGGTTTCAGCAGAACCAGTTTTGTTTTCCCAGCCGAGGAGCTCGAATGGCTTCTTGCTACCGAAGACATTGTCTTCCGCGCTGGCAGCTATGACTTTGCCGCCCGAATCCAGCAGGAAGGCGTCCAGGTCGGTGCTCACCCCATTCCACGGTTCTGCCCATTGCAGGTCAATGATGAGCGTTGCTTCTTTCTTTACCGTGATTCCGAATGTGTTCTTGGTATGCCCGAGGCCTTCTTCCGGGTCGAAGTCCATGCAGTGAGTCGGGTTCAAGCCGGTTCCCGGCCCTCTTTCCGCTTCGATTTCCGCGGACAGCGCGACCACCGATGTAGGGCAGCTCCCTGAATCACGGAATTTCGGTGCTTCCCAGGAGGCGATGTCATGACCTTCTCCGTTGATCAGATTGTCGTTGCCTGCCGCCGTGAAGTAATCGACGCCTCTCGACGTGACCGCACGAATTGCGTTCGCAACAGGCCCATCTTGGAAGAAGGGCTCTTCGAAGTAGGCGACGTCGTCTGCGATCACCTGAGCGCCGGCGCCGCCTTCGGAGGCGGGGCTCGCCAGCCTTTCGATGTTGCTGGCGAAGGCAGCTTCGCTGGGAAACGCCGTCGCAAAGGCAAGGCTCGCGCCAAGCGCAAGGTCATGAACGATCTGGGTCATGGCCCGTCCCTCATCGGTCGCTTCTTCGCCCGGTTCAGCCGGGGAGAAGTCCCCAAGCACGTCCACCGGCGTCGTCAGTCCGCATGGATTGCCGCTGCCGGGAAGATCGCCAGTGGCAACATCTTCGGAGGCGTGGGTCGCTGCGGCGCCAGCCTGGTCGAAGGAGTCGGAGAGGATGCCGACGGTGACGCCATTGCCGTTGACGTTGAAGCCATTGCGGGCTTCTGCCGCGCGCAGCTGGCTATCGCCCTCCGAGACGGTCCCACCCGATGGGCAGCCGGTGCCTCCGAAGATCATCGGGGTGAGCACCTCGCTGACGCCGGCGACGTGAGCGACGCCGGCGACCGCATGCAGCTGCGCCGGCTTTGCCGCCACGGTGACCGTTTGGTAGCGGCGGCTGACGTTGACGACCTGTGCGCCGGCGGAACGCAACGCGCCAACCTCCGCTGCGGCGCCACCTTCGAAGCGGACTTCGACCACCACGCGGTTGCCGCGGCGCAGCAGGCTGCCCGGGCCGCTGCGCGCGAGGCTCAGCAGCCTGGCCTGGCGCCCCGGGGGCAGCGACCGCACCGACGGCTTCGCAAGCTCGGCGAGGCGCGGCGAGAGAGTGCCGCCGCCCCCCTTGCTGACCGTCACCGCAGATGCGGCTGCGGACGCGAAAGCGGGGCCGGCGCCGAACGCCAGCGCGCAGCCCAGCAGCACAGTGGCGATCGACAGCCTGCCCCTGTCGGCGCCGACGCGCCGTGTTCTCCCCATCGGCATCACTCGCGAACATATCGGCCGGCCAACCCGTCTCCTCAAGGGAGCCCTGCCAGCTTGCCCGCAGTACCCCGATTCTGCCCCGCCCGCGACCCGACCCTGCTACGGTCCCGGGCGTTGGGCCGGGCTCAGAACCGGCAAAGTCGTGCGTAGCGCTCGCGTCGTTGCTTCACCAGGCTCCTCCGCGTTCGCAGCACAAGGAATCGGAGGCGATATGCCTACTGGAACAGTGAAGTGGTTCAGCGACGACAAGGGCTACGGGTTCATCACGCCCGACGACGGCTCCAAGGACGTCTTCGTGCATCACAGCGCGATCCTCGGCGAGGGCTTCAAGTCCCTGACCGAGGGCAGCAAGGTGAGCTACGAGTCCGAGGAAGGCCCCAAGGGCCCGGCCGCCGCGCAGGTCCAGCAGACCTCGTAGCGACGAACCACTCTTAGCGGTGACGAGGCCCGCCCATGTGGCGGGCCTCGTCGTGTTCGCCCCTATCCTTCCCCGCCCGTGATCGCCCAGGAAAAGATCCGAAACGTCGCCATCATCGCCCACGTCGACCATGGGAAGACGACCCTGGTCGACGCGATGCTGTGGCAGACCGGCGCCTTCCGCAAGGGCCAGGACGTCGCCGAGCGGGTAATGGACTCGATGGACCTGGAGCGCGAGAAGGGGATCACGATCCTCGCCAAGAACACCGCGATCCACTACAACGGCGTCAAGCTCAACATCGTCGACACGCCCGGCCACGCCGACTTCGGCGGTGAGGTCGAGCGCGGCCTGACGATGGTCGACGGCGTCCTGCTGCTGGTCGACGCCTCCGAGGGCCCCCTCCCCCAGACCCGCTTCGTGCTGCGCAAGGCGCTCGAGGCGAAGCTGCCGGTGATCCTCGTCGTCAACAAGGTCGACCGCGCCGACGCCCGCATCGGCGAGGTCGTCGACGAGGTCTACGAGCTGTTCATCGAGCTCGACGCCGACTCCGAGCAGATCGACTTCCCGATCGTCTACTCGAACGCCAAGGCCGGCTGGGCCTCGCTGGAGGAGGGCGTCGAGGGGACCGACCTCTCCCCCCTGCTCGACCTGATGCTGGAGCGCATCCCGGCGCCCCAGCACGACCCCGAGCACCCCTTCCAGGCCCATGTCACCAACCTCGACGCCGATCCCTACGTCGGCCGCCTGGCGCTCTGCCGCGTCCGCCACGGCAGCGTCCGCAACGGCCAGCCGATCGCCTGGTGCCGGGCCGACGGCAGCGTCGAGCGGGCGACCGTCTCCGAGCTATACGTGACCGAGGCGCTGGAGCGCGTCGCCGCCCAGGAGGCCGGGCCGGGCGAGATCATCGCCGTCGCCGGCCTGCCCGAGGTGACGATCGGCGAGACGCTCGCCGCCCCCGCCGACCCGCGGCCGCTGCCGGTGATCACGGTCGACGAGCCCTCGCTCTCGATCGTCGTCGGCATCAACACTTCGCCGCTGGCGGGCCAGGAGGGGAGCAAGCTGACCGCGCGCCAGGTACGCGCCCGGCTCGACGCCGAGCTGGTCGGCAACGTCTCGATCCGCGTCGTCGACACCGAGCGGCCCGACGCCTGGGAGGTGCAGGGGCGCGGCGAGCTGCAGCTCGTCGTCCTGCTGGAGATGATGCGGCGCGAAGGTTTCGAGCTGACCGCCGGCCAGCCGCGCGTCATCACCCGGGAGATCGACGGCAAAGTGCACGAGCCGGTCGAGCGGCTCTCGATCGACGCGCCGGAGGAGCACGTCGGCGGCATCACCCAGCTCCTCGCCCAGCGCAAGGGCCGGCTCGAGCACATGGTCAACCACTCGACCGGCTGGGTGCGGATGGAGTACCTGGTGCCGGCCCGCGGGCTGATCGGTCTGCGCACCGAGTTCCTCACCGAGACGCGTGGCACGGGGATCCTGCACCACGTCTTCGACCGCTGGGAGCGCTGGGCGGGCGAGCTGCGCATCCGCCCGACCGGCTCGCTGGTCGCCGACCGCCGCGGCCAGACCGCCAGCTACGCGCTGCTCAACCTCCAGGACCGCGGCACGCTCTTCGTCGGGCCGGGCGAGGAGGCCTACGAGGGGATGATCGTCGGCGAGAACAGCCGCGCCGAGGACATCGACGTCAACGCGATCAAGGCCAAGCACCAGACCAACATCCGTGCCGCCAGCGCCGACGTGCTGGTGCGGCTCTCGCCGCCGCAGCGGCTCTCCCTGGAGGCGGCACTGGAGTTCGTGCGCGAGGACGAGTGCGTCGAAGTGACGCCCGAGTCGGTGCGCCTGCGCAAGGTCGAGCTCGACAAGGTCAAGCGGCAGAAGGCGGCCAGGCAGAACCCGGCCGCCCCCCGCGCCGCCTGACGCTCAGACGCTTGCCGGGGCCTGCTCGGCCTGGCTGGCCTCGGACGCCTGGGCCTTGGCGTCGGGGCCGGGCCCGTCCTGCCGCGGGATCAGCACTTCTTTGGCGATCACCATGCGCTGGATCTGGCTGGTGCCCTCGTAGAGCTGCATGATCTTCGCGTCCCGCATCAGTTTCTCGACCGGGTACTCCTTGATGAAGCCGTAGCCGCCGTAGACCTGGACGGCGTCGACGGTGATCTCCATCGCCGAGTCGGCGGCGAAGCGCTTGGCCTCGGAGGAGCGCAGCGTGCTGCGCTTGCCCTGGTCGAGCATGACCGCGGAGTTCCAGACCAGCAGCCGGGCCGCGTCGACCTTGGTCGCCATGTCGGCGATCATGAACTGGATCGCCTGGTGCATCGCGATCGGCACGCCGAACTGGATCCTTTCCTTGCTGTACTCGGCGGCGAATTCCATCGCGGCGCGGCCGATCCCGACCGCCATCGCGGCGACGCCGGGACGGGTGCGGTCGAGGGTCATCATCGCCAGCTTGAAGCCCTTGTTCTCCTCACCGAGCATGTTCTCGGCCGGCACCTCGACTTCGTCGAAGCCGATCGTCGCCGTGTTGGAGGCGCGCTGGCCCATCTTGTCCTCCTTCTTGTCGACGCTCACCCCGGGGGCGTCGCGGTCGACGACGAAGGCGGTGATGCCGCGGTGGCCGGCGTCCGGGTCGGTCTTGGCGAAGACCGTGTACCAGGAGGCATGGCTGCCGTTGGTGATGAAGCACTTGGAGCCGCTGATGACCCACTTGTCGCCCTTCTTGACGGCGCGGGTCTTCATGCCGGAGACGTCGGAGCCGGCGTCCGGCTCGGTCAGGCAGAAGGAGGCCAGCTTCGGCTCTTCGGCGAGCATGCCCAGGTACTTCTTCTTGGTCTCCTCGGAGCCGCCGAGCATGACCGGGGCGCCGGCGAGGCCGTTGCAGGTGAGGCTGGTACCGATCCCCGAGCAGCCCCAGCCGAGCTCCTCCTCGATCAGGGTGCCGGAGAGGTAGTCGAGGCCGGGGCCGCCGTAGGCCTCGGGGATGTGGGTGTTCATCAACCCGATCTCCCAGGCCTTCTCGACGATCTCCTGCGGCCAGGTGCCGTCCTTGTCGTACTCCCAGGCGACCTTGCGGATCTCCTTCTCCGCGAAGTTGTGCGCAAGCTCGCGAAGGTCCTGCTGCTCGTCGGTCAGCGTGAAGTCGATCACTGCTCGAAGCTCCTTTGTCTCGGCGGGCCCCACTGATTGACTGGTCAGTCAACCAACGAGAAAGGGTACCGGATGTTTGAGAAAGCGGCGGATTGCATAGGATCGAGGGGATGGCCGAGCTGGACAAAGACAACCTCTTCGAGGTCGAGGAGCTGCTGATGCAGCCCGGCACCTACTTCAACCCCCAGACCGAGGTCCTGGTCGTCGTCGACGACTCCATCTCGCTCGACCAGGAGGTCTTCAACATGGAGGCCTACGAGGGGGCCGAGTGGGTGCGGATCTCCGACGAGGTGCCGATCGACGAGGAGCGGCGCGACGAGGCGCTGGAGCGGTTCCAGACCCACTACCACGCCGGCTCCACCGGCTCGGTCTCCGAAACGGCGCTCGAGCAGGGCGACGAGGAGCTGGACGAGGACGAGACGGGCCAGGAGCCGGGACGGGAGGACTAGCGATGCTGGAAGCTGGACAGGCCGCCCCCGACTTCACGCTGCCCGACCAGGACGGCAACGAGCTGACGCTGTCCGGGCTGCGCGGCCAGACCGTCGTCCTCTACTTCTATCCGAGGGCCGACACGCCGGGCTGCACCGTCCAGGCCTGTGGCGTGCGCGACCGGAGCGCCGATTACGAGGCGGCCGGAGCGCGGGTGCTCGGCGTCTCCCCCGACCCGGTCGAGGACGTGAAGAAGTTCGCCGACAAGTTCGACCTCGACTTCACGCTGCTCGCCGACGCCGATCACGCCGTCTGCGACGCCTACGGCACCTGGGTCGAGAAGTCGATGTACGGGAAGAAGTACTGGGGCGCCCAGCGGGCGACCTTCATCGTCGACCCGGAGGGCAAGATCGCCAAGGTCTTCCCCAAGGTCTCGCCGCAGACGCACGACGATGTCGTGCTCGAAGCGCTCGGGGAATTGACCGCTCAGGCGTAGTAGAAGGCGATGCCGAAGACGAGGTAGACGGCGAGCAGCTGCGCGCCCTCGAACCAGGTCGACTCGCCGTCCTGGGTGACGTAGTTGGCGATCAGCGCGGCGAGCAGGATCGCGCCCAGCTCGAAGCCGTTGAAGACGAGCGCCAGCGGGTGGGGGCCGATGAAGAAGGAGGCGATCACGAGGACTGGGGCGACGAATAGCGCCACCTGGGCGCTGGAGCCGATCGCGACGTTGACCGCCAGGTCCATCTTGTTCTTGATCGCCACCAGGACAGCCACCCAGTGCTCGGCCGCGTTGCCGACGATCGCGACGACGATCACACCGATGAAGAACTCGGAGAGGCCGACGGAGCGCGAGGCTTCGCCGATCGAGCCGACCAGCACCTCCGACATCACGCCGACCAGCACGCCGGCGATCGCCAGCGCGATCACCGCTTTGCGAGCCGACCAGCCCCAGCTCTCGTCGTCCTCGTACTCGGGGTTGAAGATGTCGCGGTGCGTCTTCAGCGAGAAGACGAGGCCGGCGACATAGGTGGCGATGAGGACGATCGCGACGGCGAGCGAGAGCTGCTCGACCGTGCCGCCGTAGTGGATCGCCTCGGCGCCCGGCGCCGGCAGCCCCCGCCCCTCGACCAGCTCGAAGATCGCCGGCATCGTCAGCGCCGCCGCCGCCAGCAACAGCATCGAGGTCTGGACGCTGGCGCTGGTGCGGCTGAAGGTCTGCTTCTCGCGGCCGATGCCGCCAGCCAGCATCGCGCCGCCCATGACGAGCAGGATGTTGCCGATGATCGAGCCGACGATCGAGGCCTTGACAACCTCCTGCAGGCCCTGGCCGAGCGCGAAGAGGGCGATGATCAGCTCCGGCGCGTTGCCGAAGGTGACGTTGAGGAGGCCGCCGATGCCGGGGCCCGAGCGCGCCGCCAGCTCCTCGGTGGCGCGGCCCATCAGCGCCGCGGTCGGCACGATGCCGAGCGCCGAGGCGGCGAAGACCAGGCCGGCGGTGGCGCCCGCCAGATCGAGCGCCACCGCCACCGGGATCAGCGGGGTCAGCAGGTACGGCCAGCCATATGGGCTGCGCAGGAAGGCGGCTACTTGAGCAGCCCCGCGCACTTCTGCAGGTCGACCGGCGTCTTCGCGCTCTGCAGGCACTTCAGGTAGGCCTGCTGGCCGGAAGAGGCGCCGCCGCCCGCCGAGCCTTCACCTTCGGCTTCGGCGGAGCCACCCCCCGAGGAGGAGGACCCGCCGCCGCCCAGGCCCTTGAGCAGGCCGCCCAGGTTGGGCGTGCCGCCCTTGCCGAGCAGTTCGATCGGGTTGATCCCCAGCTTCAGGAAGAGGTCGTTGAGCGGCTTCGCCCCGCTCGGCGCTTCGATCTTCTGTTCTTGGTTGACGCCGGTCAGCGACGCGTCGAGTTCGAGCTCGACGCTTTCGGGGCCTTCGCCGGACTTCGCCGGTTCGATCGTCAGCTGCGCGACGATCCGCCGCACGATGTGGTCTTCGCCGACGTAGAGCTCAACGTGGGCCTTCTTCAGCGCCTTCTGGATTTCGCCCTTGGCCTTGCCGAGTTCGGAGAGCGGCAGCGGCGAGGCGCCGAGCTGGGCGGAGCAGGCCGGGTTCTGGGCCAGCTTGACGAAGGCGTCGATCGCGCTGGGGACGTTGAGGTCGCCGCTCACCTTGGTCGTTTCGGTGCCGCCGACGTCGGCGCCGCCTTCATTGGAGAGGTTTTCCATGAAGTCGCTGAACTTGAGGCTTTCGGCGGCTTCCTGGCAGGCCTTGCTCCCTTCGCCTTCCTTGCCGCCGGCTTTCTGCTGCGCCTGCTTGATCGCCTGCTGCACGAAGCTGAACGTGGTCGGGTCGACTTCGTACTCGGTGCCCTTGTAGTTGACGTAGGCGCTGTTGGGAAGCAGCGTCAGGCCGCCTTCGAAGTCGATCTTTTCCCCCTTCAGCGAGCCGTTCGCCTTCGCCGTCATGTCGAGCTGCGGCAGCTTGCCGCCTCCTTCGCTCTGGAAGGGGCCGGCGAGGCTGACGTCGAGGTTGCCGCCTTCCTTGCCCTTTGCGTTCATCGAGAGCGAGAGATCGAGGTTGCCGCTTTCGATCCCCTTCAGGGTGGCGTTGTCGACGACCTTGTGAGGGTCTTCGTTGTTGCTGCTGCTACCACCGCCCCCGCAGGCGACGAGCGCGGTCGCCAGCGCGATCAGGGCGACGAGGGCGAGGGAGAATCGAAGACGGCTCAAGGCGGTGGCCTCCTAGGGGAAGAGTTGTTGCGATCGACCCGTAAGGCTACCCCGAGGGCGGCCGCGGCGGGCGGATTATCATCGGCCGGCAATGGACGCGCCGTCCACACCGGGCTCGGTCGCCGAGACGAAGGAGGCGCTCGCGCGGGCCTCCTACCTGGCGGACGAGCCGGCGGCGCTGGTCGCCTTCCTGGCGCAGCGGCTCGGCAAGCCGATCCTGGTCGAGGGGCCGGCGGGCGTCGGCAAGACCGAGCTGGCAAAGGCGCTGTCGCGGGCGAGCGACCGCGAGCTGGTCCGCCTCCAGTGCTACGAGGGGCTCGACGAGGCGAAGGCGCTCTACGAGTGGAACTACCGCAAGCAGCTGCTGCGCATCCAGGCGGGCGGCGAGTCCGGCTGGGAGGAGGTCCACGACGACATCTTCACGACGGAGTTCCTGCTGGAGCGGCCGCTGTTGCAGGCGATTGCCAGCCCCGAGCCGGTCGTCCTGCTGATCGACGAGATCGACAAGACCGACCAGGAGTTCGAGGCGATGCTGCTCGAGCTGCTCTCCGACTTCCAGATCACGATTCCCGAGCTGGGCCAGGTGAGCGCGACGACGATGCCGATCGTCGTCCTCACCTCCAACAACACGCGCGAGCTGACCGAGGCGCTGAAGCGCCGCTGCCTCTATCTCTGGCTCGACTACCCGGAGCTGGAGCGCGAGATGGAGATCGTCCGCCTGCACGCGCCGGAGCTGCCGGAGACGCTGGCGCGGCGGCTGGTCGAGGTGGTGCGGATGGTGCGGGCGCTCGACCTCAAGAAGCCGCCCTCGATCTCCGAGTCGATCGACTGGGCGCGCACGCTGCTGCTGATGGGTGCCGAGGACATCGACCGCGAGACCTTCGAGCAGTCGATGTCGATCATCGTCAAGCACCGCACCGACATCGACCTGGTCGCCGAGCGAGTGGGGGTCAAGCTTGCCGAGCCCGTACGGCCCCAGGCCTGAGACCGGCCCGCCCGGCCTGACCGCGAAGCTGCTCGGCTTCTGTGAGGAGCTGCGCGGCGAGGGGGTCGCGGTCGGGACATCGGAGCTGCTCGACGCGCTCGCCGCCCTCGACGAGGTGCCGTGGACCTCGCGCGACGACTTCCGCGAGACGCTGGCGGCGACGCTCGCCAAGTCGCAGGAGGACCGGCGGCTGTTCGAGCTGCTCTTCGAGCGCTGGTTCTTCCGCACCTCCGAGGCGGAGGCGGTCGAGCGCGGGGTCGGCGAGGAGGGGCGGCGCCACGAGGGCGGCGAGCGGCTCGACGTCGAGGAGCTGCGCGAGCGGATCCGGCGGGCGATCGTCGAAGGCGACGAGAGCGCGATGCGCGACCTGGCGCGGCTCTCGATCGCCGCCTTCGGCCGCCGCGGCGAGGGCTCCGGGGTGGTCGGCGTCGACGTGCAGCGGATCCGCCGCACTCTCGGCCTCTCGACCGGCGCCCAGGCGAGCGAGGACGGCGCCGGCGAGCTGCCGCCGATCGAGCGCGAGCAGCTCAACCGCTTCGAGCGCCACCTTCGCCGCGAGCTGGAGCGCGACCTGATCGAGCGCACCTCCACCCTGCCGCCCTCGCGGCCGCTCGCCGAGCTGGACCGCGCCCTGCCGACCAGCCCGACCCAGGACCTCGCCGCCGTCCACCGCGCCGTCTCGCAGATGAAGCGGCGGCTTGCGACGCTCGGGCACGAGCAGCGCGGCCGCCGCCGCGGCCAGGCGGTCGACGTGCGGCGCACGATGCGCGCCTCGCTGGAGACCGGCGGCGTGCCGCTGCGGTTGCGCTACCGGCCG
>DASTHF010000204.1:0-14596 GCA_035605615.1 Solirubrobacterales bacterium | reverse complement strand
GACGGGGCTGACCGCCGTCTTCGCGATCCAGGCATTCGTGATCGTCGGCGGCGTCACCCGGGTCATCCCCCTCACCGGCGTCACACTGCCCTTCATCAGCTACGGCGGCAGCTCGGTCGTCGCCAACTTCGTGCTGCTGGCCCTGCTGCTGCTCGTCTCCAATCGCGCCCGCAAGGAGATGCCGTGAGCGCGCCAACCGTCACGGTGATCTCCGGGTGTTCGAATCCGGGGCGGTTGGCGCGCTCACGGGTTGTTTCATGAACCGCCAGATCGTCAAGCTCTTCGGGCTGATCGTCGTCCTCTTCGCGGTGCTGGTCGGCTTCACCTCGTACTGGTCGGTCTTCGACGCGCACGCGTTGAAGCAGAAGGACGCCAACCAGCGGCCCCTGCTGGAGCAGCAGCAGATCGAACGGGGCAGGATCCTCGCCGCCGACGGCAGCGTGATCGCCCACTCCGTCGCCAAGGGGAGGGGGGCGGCGCTCCGCTACGTGCGCCGCTACCCGCAGGGGGCGCTCTACGGGCACCCGATCGGCTACAGCTTCGTGCGCCAGGGCGACAGCGAGCTCGAGCAGTCCCACAACGAAGAGCTGACCGGCACCGCCTCCGAATTCGGCTCGATCCTCGACCAGCTGGGCGGCGGGAGGCAGCGCGGCGACGACGTCGTCACCAACCTCGACCCGGCGGCGCAGCGGGTGGCGCTGAGTGACCTCGAAGCGGCGGGCCACGGCGCCGTGGTGGCGATCGAACCGAGCACCGGCCGGGTGCGGGCGCTCGCCTCCAACCCCCCCTTCGACCCCAACCGGGTCCCGGAACACCTCTCGGCGCTCAACGCCGACCCCCGCTCGCCGCTCTACGACCGCGCCACCCAGGGCCAGTACCCGCCCGGCTCGACCTTCAAGGTGGTGACCGCCGCCGCCGGCCTCGACAGCGGCGCGATCACCCCCGAAACGACGATAAACGCGCCCGGCACGCTGACCGTGCAGGGACAGCCGCTGCGCAACGACTTCGAACAGGCCTTCGGACCGATCGCGCTCGACACGGCGCTCACCTACTCGGTCAACACCTGGTTCGCGCAGCTCGGCCAGCGGGTCGGCCAGAGGACGCTGTTCGAATACATGGACCGCTTCGGCTTCAACTCGACGCCGGCGATCGACCTGCCCTCCACCCAGGTCTACAAGAGCGGCGTCTTCCAGGGCAACGAACTGCTCGGCCCAGGCGACCCGGTCGACCTCGCCCGCGTCGCGATCGGCCAGGAGCGGCTCGCGGTGACGCCGCTGCAGATGGCCGAGGTGGCGGCGGCGGTCGCCAACGGCGGCCGGCTGATGAAGCCGCAGATCTGGAGCCGCGTCGTCGATCCGGACGGGCGCGTCGTCAAGCGGCTCGAGCCCTCCCAGTACAGCCAGCCGATCGGCTCCCAGACGGCGGCCGAGCTGACCACCGCGATGGAAGGGGTGGTCAGGGCCGGGACGGGGACCAATGCGGCGATCCCCGGCGTGCGCGTCGCCGGCAAGACCGGCACCGCCGAAACGCCCTCCAACCAGGCCTGTGGAGGCGGCGTGGAAGAGAACCAGGCATGGTTCATCGGCTTTGCCCCAGCCAACGCACCCAAGATCGCGATCGCGGCCACGGTCGAGTGCACGACCAAGTTCGGCAACGACGTCGCCGCGCCGATCTTCCGCGACGTCGCCGAAACGATCCTCCATGGGGGCTAAGTCGTGAGGCGCGAGAACTGCAGAGGAAGGGAGAAGGCGCGTGCCTGAGGTCCGCGAGGGAACCGTGATCGACGGCCGCTACGAGCTGCTGGGACGGATCGGCTCGGGCGGCATGGCGGACGTCTGGCTGGCCCGCGACCCCCACCTGCAGCGGCTCGTCGCGCTCAAGGTCCTCCACCAGCGCTTCGCCCAGGACCGCGAGTTCGTCGAGCGCTTCCGCCGCGAGGCGGAGGCGGCGGCCAGCCTCCAGCACCCCAACATCGTCGCCGTCTTCGACCGCGGCGACGTCGACGGCACCTACTACATCGCGATGCAGTTGCTCGAGGGCCGTTCGCTGAAGGAGCTGATCGACGCCGGGCTCGGCCCCGAGCGGGCGGTCGCGCTGGTGCGCCAGGTCCTCGACGCGGCCGGCTTCGCGCACCGCCACGGGGTCGTGCACCGCGACCTAAAGCCGCAGAACGTGATCGTCGACGACGAGGACAAGGCGACCGTCACCGACTTCGGCATCGCCCGCGCCGGCGCCTCGGAGATCACCCAGGTGGGCGCCGTGATCGGCACGCCGCACTACCTCTCGCCCGAGCAGGCGCAGGGTCACGAGGTGACCGCGGTCTCCGACCTCTACTCGATTGGCGTGATCCTCTACGAGGCGCTCACCGGCCGCCTGCCCTTCGAGGCGGACAGCGCGGTGGCGATCGCGATGAAGCAGGTCTCGCACACGCCGCAGCGGCCGAGCTCGATCAACCCGGCGATCTCGCCGGCGCTCGACGCCGCCGTGATGCGGGCCCTCGAGAAGGACCCCGGCCGCCGCTTCCAGAGCGCCGCCGCCTTCATCGCGGCGCTCGACGCGGCGCTGAAGAACCCAGCCGGGGGGGGCGACGGCACGGTCGCCTTCGCGCCGCTGCCGCCGGTCGTGGCGGCGCCGGGGCCCAGCCTGGAGGAGCGGCGCGAGGAGGAACGGAGCTGGAACCGCCGCTGGCTGCCCTGGATCCTGGCGGCGGTGCTGGCCGGGCTGCTGCTCGGCTTCCTGCTGACCCGCGACACGACGACCGGCGTGCCCGACGCGACCGGCAAGACGCTGCCGGAGGCGATCGCGCTGCTCCAGCAGAACGGCTTCAAGCTCGGCGAAGTGAAGCGGGTGCAGCGTGACGTCGCCCGCAACACGGTGCTCGAGCAGGACCCGCTCGCCGCGCCGCCGGCCGGCGAAGCCTCGCTCGACTGCGCCTTCCTCACCCTCTTCTGCTCGAAGCCGGCGGTCGACCTCACGGTCAGCGCCGGCCCCGGCAGCGCCAGGGTGCCGCAGACGGCGGGCCTCAGCGCCAAGGACGCGGTGGCGGCGCTGCGCAAGGCCGGCTTCCGGGCGCAGCTGAAACGGGTCAACTCCGAAGACGTGGCGAGCGGGCTGGTGGTCTTCTCGCGCCCGGGGGCGGGCAGGGTGGCGAGCCGCGGCTCGCCCGTGACGCTCGCCGTCTCCGCCGGGCCGAAGGCGGTCGCCGTGCCGGTGTTGGTCGGCACGCAGCGCTCGGTCGCGGTGCAGCAGATCCTCGGCCACGGCCTCGTCCCCGAAGTCTCCGAACAGAACGACTCGGCGCCGGCCGGCGAGGTGATCCGCCAGTCGCCCAACGCCGGCACGAAGGTGCCGCGCGGCTCGACCGTGAGGATCGTCGTCTCCAAGGGCACCCAGAAGATCGCCGTGCCAAACCTGATCGGCAGCGAACGGGCCGCGGCGGTGCGGGCGCTGCGCAAGCTCGGCCTCGAACCGTCGGTGATGGAACAGGAAACGGAAGTGGCGGCCCAGGTGGGGCGCGTCACCGACCAGTTCCCGCCGCCCGGCTCGGAAGTCGAACCGGGCACGGCGGTGACGCTGGTGGTCGGCAAGGCGGCGGCGGAATCGGTGGCGCCGGGCTCGCCGACCGAACCGGGCGAAGAAGCGGGGAAACCGTGAGGGTCGCCGTGCTGGCCGGCGGCCGCTCCTCGGAGCGCGAGGTCTCGCTGCGCTCCGGCGCGGCCGTGGCGCGCGGCCTGGAGGAGGCGGGCCACGAGGCGCTGCTCGTGACGATCTCCCGGCAGGGGGAGTGGAGCCGCGACGGCGACCCGGTCGAGCTGGCGCCCGGCGCGGGCCTGCTCGGCGCCGACGCCGTCTTTCCGGCGCTGCACGGGCCCTTCGGCGAGGACGGCAGCGTGCAGGGCCTGCTCGAGTGGCTCGACGTCCCCTACGTCGGCTCCGACGTGCTCGCCTCGGCGGTCTGCATGGACAAGCTGACCCTGAAGCGGCTCTTCGCGCAGCGCGGTGTCCCCCAGGTCGAGTTCGTCGCGGCCGGCGAGCCGGGCTGGCGCGAGCGCTGCGAGGCGATGGGCCTGCCGCTCTGGGTGAAGCCCTCGCGGCTCGGCTCGAGCGTCGGGATCAGCAGGGTGGAGGCGCTGGACGACCTCGATCCCGCGGTCGAGCTGGCACTGCGCCACGACCCGCGCGTCATCGTCGAGGCCCCGGCGCGCGGGCGCGAGGTCGAGTGCTCGCTGCTCGGCAACGAGCGGGTCGAGGCCTCGCCGCCGGGCGAGGTGATCGCCCACGGCGACTGGTACGACTACGAGACCAAGTACACGGACGGTGGCATGGAGCTGCGCGTGCCGGCGCAGCTGCCGGAGCCCCAGCTCGCCCGCGTCCGCGAGCTGGCGGTCGAGGCCTTCGAGATCGCCGGCTGCGCCGGCCTCGCCCGCTGCGACTTCTTCGTCGAGCCGGACGGCGAGGTGCTGGTCAACGAGATCAACACGATGCCCGGCTTCACCGAGACCAGCGTCTACGCCAAGCTCTGGGAGGCCGCCGGCCTCCCCTACCCGACCCTCTGCGACCGCCTCGTCCACCTCGCCCTGGAGCGCCACGCCACCACCCGCTCCCACGAGTTCTGAGCCAGCCGCTCAGCGCAGCAGACCGATCTCGCTGACTTCGATCAGGTAGCCGCCCGGCTGGTCGTGGGCCGGGGCGGCCTTGGTGAACCAGAGCAGGAAGTAGCGCGAGGGCTGGGGGACGCGGAGCTGGATTTCCTGGACCGCGGCGGCGCCGCTGACGTCGCCGACCGGTTCGCCCCAGCCCTGGAGGTCGGAGGGCGGGCCGGCCGGCGCGGCGAAGACCTGAGCGTCCCAGCCGGGGGTGGGGCTGCGCACGACCATCCTCGCCGGCTGCGCCGGGGAGGTCGCGGTCACGTAGAGGCCGACGCCCGGGTCGGGCCCGCTCTTGGTGCCGGCGAAGTCTTCGCTTTCGTAGTGCTCGGTGCTCCAGGCGGTGCCGAGGTTGCCGTCGACGGCGAGCTGGACCATTTCCGGGTTTTCTTCGCCATCCCCCTGGGGGTCGTAGTCGGTTGCCGAGCCGATTTCGATCGGCCTGCCCTTGCCGTGCTCCGCCCCGCCGCCGCCCAGCTGGCCGCTGGAGATCAGCTGCACCGCCAGCAGCGTGCCGCCGGCGACCAGCAGCAGCGCCAGGATCGTCGCCCACGACCAGCGCGCCCGGGCAGACAGCTTGCGCTTCGGCGGCGGCACCGCCTGCAGCACGCTGGTCGCCTCGGCGCTGGGCGAGCCGGCCCGCGCCGCCTCCACCTCCAGCGCCGTCGAGAGGTCGTCGACCATCTCGCCGACCCGCTGGTAGCGCTCGGCCGGGTTCTTCGCCGTCGCCCGCTCGACCACGAGCGCCGTCGCGGCCGAGAGGTCCGGCCGCCGCCGCTGCACGTCGGGCAGGTCCTCGTTGACGTGCTTCATCGCCACCCCGACCTGGCTGTCGGCATGGAAGGGGACCTGGCCTATCAGCATCTCGTAGAGCACCACGCCGAGCGAGTAGAGGTCGGAGCGCTGGTCGACGGGATGCCCCATCGCCTGCTCCGGCGCCACGTAGTCGGTGGTGCCGAGCACGCGCCCGGTCGCCGTCATCCCGTCCTGCTCGAGCTGCCGCGAGATGCCGAAGTCGGTCAGCTTGGCTCGTCCCTCCTCGTCGATCAGCACGTTCTGCGGCTTGATGTCGCGGTGGACCATGTTGCGGGAGTGGGCGACGGAGAGGCCGCGCGCGATCTCGATCGCGTGGGCGAGCGCCTCCTGGGCGTCGAGCGCGCCGACCCGCTTGATCCGCTGCTTCAGCGTCTCGCCCTTGACGTACTCGAAGACGATGTAGGGGTAGCCGCCGTCCTCGCCGGCGTCGATCACCGCGACGACGTTGGGATGGGAGAGCTTGGCGACCGCCCGCGCCTCCTGGCGGAAGCGCTCCAGCTGCTCGGCCTGCTCGGAGATCTCGCGGTGCATCACCTTCACCGCGACCGGCCGGTCGAGTGTCTCGTCGCGGGCCAGGTAGACGGTCGACATGCCGCCGCTGCCCAGCTTCGCCTCCAGCCGGTAGCGGCCCGAGAGGAGAGTGCCGATCATCGAGCTGGAGGAGCGGGCTTCCATCTAGCGTCGCACGGATGATCCCTCTGTCGCGCGGCCTACCCGCTTCGCGCCCGGGTAGTGGCGGCGCAGCAGGCCGAGGGCGGCGGCCTCGTCCGCCGGCGCGACGACGGCGCAGAAGCCGCAGCCCATGTTGAAGACCTCGTGCATCTCCTCGTCGGAGACGCCGCCCCGCTCGCGGATCAGCTCGAAGATCGGAGGCACGGGCAACGGCTCGTCGATCTCGTAACCGACCTCGGCGGCGAGCCGCAGCAGGTTGCCCAGGCCGCCGGAGGTGATGTGGGCAAGGCCACGCACCTCGACCTCCGAGCGCAGCAGCTCCAGCACCGGCTTGACGTAGATCTCGGTCGGCTCGAGCAGCTCCTCGCCGAGAGCGCGGCCGAGCCGCCCTTCCGGGTCCTCGTCCAGGGGAAGCCCATTCAGGGCGGAACGGGCGAGCGTGTAGCCGTTGGAGTGGACGCCCGAGGAGGGAAGCCCGATCACCGGGTCTCCCGGCTTGACGGCAGACCCGTCGACTATCGCGTCGAGGGCGACGGTACCGATGCAGGAGCCGAAGAGGTCGAAGCCCCGCACCAGGTCGCCGAGCTGGGCGATCTCGCCGCCGGCGATCTCGATCCCGGCCAGCTCCGCGCCGCGCGCCAGGCCGACGCCGATCTGCTCGCAGAGCTCGGGGTCGGCGCGGTCGATCGCGATCGTGTCGAGCATCGCCAGCGGCTCGGCGCCGACGCAGATCACGTCGTTGACGTTCATCGCGACGCAGTCGATACCGAGCGTGTCGAAGCGGCCGAGCCGCTCGGCGATCAGCACCTTCGTCCCTACCCCGTCGGTCGAGAAGGCGATCCCGGTGCGCTCGTCGAGCCGGATCACGCTCGCGTAATGGCCCGGCAGCGGCACCTGGCGCGAAGGCCGGCCCAGCTGGACGGCGCCGAGCGCCCGCACCAGCCGCGCGGCGGCGGAGTCCGCCGCCCCCTGGTCCACCCCGGCTCGCGCGTAGGCGTCTTCGCTCATCCAACACCCCGATGTTCGCGCGGCAATCGCCACGGACTCGAACAACCGGAGATCACCGTGTCGATTGCCCCGCTCACCGGTGCAGCTTCGCAAGAACCGCGGCGGCGAGGGCGGCCCGGTAGAGGGCGTAGGGCCAGAGGGCGCGATCGCGCTCGACCAGGTCGATCAGGCGCTGCGAAGCGAGCGTCGAGCCGAAGGAGGCGGCGGCGCCGAGCGCCAGCGAGCGGCGCAGCGGGAGGGAGGCGCCGCGCCGCACCAGGCGCGTGCCCTTCAGCGCGGTGGCGCCGACGATGATCGGCAGGGCGATCGTGCGCGAGAGCAGGTTCGCCTGGTCGCGCGAGAAGCGGCGCCAGCGCGCCGCCGCCAGGGTGACGCCGTTGCGGGAGACGCCCGGGGCGAGCGCCGCCGCCTGCGCCAGGCCGAGCGCCAGCCCGTCCGCCGCGCCGGCCTCGCCGCGCCCGCGCCGCTGCGGCCGCCGGTCGGCGATCAGCATCGCCGCCGCGCCGGCGAGCAGGCCGAAGGCAGTCGCCCGCGGCCCGCCCAGGCGCCGCTCGATCGGCCGCTCCAGCGTGTAGCCGACCACCGCCGCCGGCAGGAAGGAGAGGCCGAGCACGAGGGCGCGCCGCCCGTCGAAGGAGCGCAGCTCCTCGGCGATCGTCCGCCGCTGGCCGATCAGCAGCGCTGCCGCGGCGCCCGTGTGGAGCGCCACCTCGAAGCTCTTGCGCACCTCCGGGTCGATCGCGTCCCAGTCCCAGCCGAGCAGCCAGGGGACGAGCACGATGTGGGCCGAGCTGGAGACCGGCAGCAGCTCCGCCGGGCCCTGCACCAGCCCCAGCGCCAGCGCCCGCCGGGCCGGGATCCTGCCGTCGGCGGCCTCGCTCAAGCGTCGACGCTCGAACGGGCCGGCGGAGCGCCCCCCGCGCCCCCCTTCTCGGCAAGCGCCTCGGCGTCTGGCTCGCCGCCGCCCCGCCGCCGCTTCAGCAGCAGGTAGGCGATCCCGGCCACGATCGCCGCCGCAACGACGTAATCGAAGTAGCCGAAGTTATGGCGCCAGTGTTCCCACTGCCCCCCGACCGCGCGCCCGAGCAGCGCGAAGCCGAGCACCCAGGGCAGCGAGCCGAGCGCGGTCAGCCAGGTGAAGCGCCAGAACGGCATCTCGGCGACGCCGGCCGGGAGCGAGATGAACGCTCGCACCAGCGGCAGCAGGCGGCCGAAGAAGACGGTGGCGTCGCCGTAGCGCTGGAACCACTTGTCGACCCAGGCGAGGCGGCTGGGACTGAGGTGGATCAGGCGGTTCTTCTCGAGCAGGTCGACCCGGCCGTAGTAGCCGACCGCGTAGGTCAGCCAGGAGCCGGCCATGTTCCCCGCCAGCGCCGCCAGCGTCACCCCGAGCAGCGTCTGGTCGCCATTGGAGATGCTGAAGCCGGCGAACAGCAGCACCGCCTCGCTGGGGATCGGGATGCAGGCGCTTCCGGCCGCCATCAGCAGGAAGATCCCCGCCAGCCCCGCGCTTTCGATCGTCTTCACGCAGAAGTCGACGATCGGACCGGTCAGGTCGGCGTAGAGAAAGGCGTGCGGCATGCGCGCCCAATCGTAGGGATTCGGCTCAAGTGGGCCTAAACTGGCCGGACACATGAGCCGGTTGAATCACCCCGTCTATCGCAACCGGGTCCTCCAGGTGGCGGCCGACGCGGTGCTGGTCTCGCTGGCCTTCTACCTCGCCTTCCGGCTCCGCTTCCTCGACGATCCGCACGGGCTGCCCCACCGCTACGCGGTGCTCTTCGCGCAGGCGATCGGCTTCGTCGTCGTCGGCAAGCTCGTCGTCTTCGCCGCCCTCGGCCTCTACCAGAAGTGGTGGCGCTACATCAGCGGCCGCGACTTCCTGCCGATCGTCCGCGCCGTCGCCGCGGCGAGCGCCCTGATCGTCGTCCTCTTCACCGTGCTCCAGCCCTTCAAGCACAGCGTGCCGCGCTCGGTCGTCGTCATGGACTTCATCCTTACCCTGCTGCTCGTCACCGGCGCCCGCCTCGCCGTGCGGCTGATCGTCGAGCGGCCGGCCCGCGGCCACCGCTTCCCCAAGCACAGGGTGCTGGTGATCGGCGCCGGCTCGGGCGGCCAGATGGTGGTCCGCGAGCTGCAGCTCAACCCCAACCTCGGCTCGACCGCGATCGGCTTCGTCGACGACGACCGTCGCAAGCGGGGGATGCGGATGCTGGGCCTGAAGGTGCTCGGCACGACCGGCGAGATCGAGCGGATCCTCGACGAAACCGAACCGGACGAGGTCGTGATCGCGATCCCCTCGGCGCCGGGGACGCTGCGCGCCCGGGTCGTCGTCGCCTGCCGCGAGCGCCAGATCCGCGTCCGCACCCTGCCCACCGTCTTCGAGCTGCTGCGCGGCGGCGTCCAGCTCAACAAACAGCTGCGTGAGGTTCAGGTCGAGGACGTGCTGGGGCGCGACCCGATCGTCGTCGAGCTCGACCGAGTCGGCGCCTACCTGCGCGACCGCATCGTGCTCGTCACCGGGGCGGGAGGCTCGATCGGCTCCGAGCTCTGCCGCCAGATCGCCCGCGTCGGGCCGCGCCTGCTGGTGATGCTCGACCACGCCGAGGACAACCTCTTCGAGATCGACCGCGAGATGGTCGAGGAACGCCACTTCGCCAGCTGCGAGTCGGTGCTCGCCGACTGCAAGGAGCCGGGCAGGATGCTGGAGACGATGCAGCGCTTCAAGCCGAGCGTCGTCTTTCACGCCGCCGCCTACAAGCACGTGCCGCTGATGGAGGCCAACCCGCTGGAGGCGGTCCGCAACAACGCGATCGCGACGCGGATCACCGCCGAGACTGCGGCCGCCTCCGAGGTCGAGCGCTTCGTCCTGATCTCGACCGACAAGGCGGTCAACCCGAAGACGGTGATGGGCGCCTCCAAGGCGATGGCCGAGTGGATCGTCGAGGCCGCCGCGCACAAGCACCCCGGAACCCGCTTCGCCAGCGTCCGCTTCGGCAACGTGCTCGCCTCCTCGGGCAGCGTCGTGCCGATCTTTCGCAGCCAGATCGAGCGCGGCGGCCCGGTGACGGTGACGCACCCGGAGATGACCCGCTACTTCATGACGATCCCCGAGGCGGTGCAGCTGGTGATCCGGGCCGGCGACATCGGTGCCGGCAAGGGGGAGGTGTTCGTGCTCGACATGGGCGAGCCGGTGAAGATCGTCGATCTCGCCCACAACATGATCCGCCTCGCCGGCTACGAGCCGGAGGCCGACATCGCGATCGAGATCACCCAGCCGCGGCCCGGGGAGAAGCTGCACGAGGAGCTGTTCGGCGCCGGCGAGGACTGCCGCCCGACCGCGGCGAAGCGGATCAACCGCGCGGTGCGGGCGACGCCGCTCGATCCCGACTGGGTGGAGTCGACGCTGAACTCGCTCGAGCACCTGGTGCTGGCGGGCGACGAGGCGAACCTGGCGGAGCGGGTGGTCGAGCTGATCGCGGCGCCCGGCGGCGAAACGGCGGCGGTCGCCCTCGACGAGTAGCCTCTCGGCGCCAGTTGAGCCTGCTCAAGGAAATCGGCGCCTTTGCCGGCCTGGTCGCCTTTCTCGGCCTCGCCCTGCTCGCCATGCTCTCCTTCTCGCAGGCGCGCGATCTGCGCCGCCTGCGCGAGTGGGCCGGCTCGGCGCCGGAGCGCGACACCGAGCGCAAGGACGCGGCCTCGGCAACGGCCGCGCAGCGCGCCGAGGAGATGCGCAAGCTGGAGGAGGCGCGAGAGGAGGAGCGCAAGGCGGCGGCGCAGCGCGAGGAACGGCGCGCCCGGCGCGAGGCGGGGCTGCCGGAAGCGACCTGGCTGGAACGGGCGCGCGAACGCTTCGCCGACCCGCGCTGGCTGGCGGCGCTCTTCGCCGTCGTGCTGGTCGTCGTGGGGGGTGTCGCCTACGCGGCGCTGCACGGGTTCGGCGGCGGCGCCTCTGCCGGGGACGCCGTGCATGGGGGAGCGCTGAAGCGCGGCGACATCGAAGTGACGGTCCTCAACGGCACCGCGGTGCCGGGCCTCGCGCAGCACTACGGCGACCTGGTCGAACGGCGCGGCTTCAAGCTCGGCGTCGTGACCAACAGCACCGCGAGCTTCGCCGCCAGCGTCGTCATGTACCGGCGCGGCCACGCCCCGGAGGCGCGCCGGGTCGGCAGGGCGCTGCGCATCTCCAAGCTGCAGTTGATGACGCAGGAAGTCAGCTCGGTCTCGTCAGGAGCGCCCGTCTCGGTGATCGTCGGCGAGGACAGTGCCTCGGCGACGGGGTAGCGCGGCGGGTCTCGTCTTCGCGCTGCTCGTCCTCGCCACGATCGCGGCCTTCGCCTGGTCGCAGCGGGTGAAGCGGGATCCGCTCATCCTCGATCGCGTGACGATGGTGGGGATCCAGCCGCGGCCCGACGGGCGCCGCCCGCTTAGGCGTCCCTACTTCACCCCGAACGGCGACTGCCGCTTCGATCGGGCGCGAATCCGCTTCCGGGTGACGCGCTCGGACCGCGCCGACGTGCAGATCGTCAAGCCCGGCGGCAGGCTCGTTGCCGTCCTCGCCCACGACCGCTCCCTCAAGCGCTACCACTTCTTCACCTTCCACTGGGGTGGCCGCAACCGCGCCCTCGCCCTCGCCCGGCCCGGCCGCTACAAGCTGCGGGTGAAGCTGCTCGAACAGGAACGCACCCTGGTGCCGCCCGGCGCCCTCGTCCTGCGCCGGACGCGGCCCAGGCCCCTGCCGGGGTGTGAAACGACCCGGCGGGGCGCCTTACCTGTCCATATGGCAGGAAAGGCGGCCCGGTGAGCGACGTCCTCAACGCGGCCGGGGTTCTCCTCGCCGCCGCGGCGGGCGCCGCCGCGATCCTGCTGCCGCCCGGCCGCCTGCGCGCCGCCGCGATGCTCCTCGCCCTCGTCCTCTTCCCGGCCCTGATCCTCGGCGACCGCTGGCATTCGCACCAGATCGTCGACCTCCGCGACCACCCGGCCCGCCTCGCCGGGCTGGGCGCCGCGGCGCTCGTCGCCGGCGCCGCCCTCGCCGCGGCCTTCCGCCGCTGGCCGCGCCTCCTGCCGCTGGCGATCGTCTTCGCCCTTCCCTTCCGTGTCCCGCTGCACGCCGGCGGCGACACCGCCAACCTGCTCGTGCCGCTGTATCTGGTGATCGCGGGAGGGGTGCTCGCGCTTGCAGTTAGGGACCTGCGTTCCCGGCCCGCGGGAGAGGCGCCTGACCGAACGGTTCCTGCGGCGACAGGACCCGCCGGCCGGCTGCCTCTCGTCCTGGCGGCGGTCGTCGTCCTGTACGCGCTGCAGGCCCTGTACTCGCCCGACTTCTCGAAATCGCTCCAGAACGTCTGTTTCTTCTTCGTGCCGTTCTCGCTGGTGTACGCATTGCTGCGCGACGTCTCTTGGGACCGGAAGCTCCTCGCCCTTGTGTTGTGGGTGGTGGCGCTGGAGGGCGTGGTGTTCGTCTTGGTGGGCTCGATCGAGTACGCGAGCAGGAACCTCTTCTGGAACCCGGAGGTGATCCGCTCGAACGAATTCCACACCTACTTCCGCGTCAACTCGGTCTTCTGGGACCCGAACATCTACGGGCGCTGGCTGGCGCTGGCGATCGTCCTCGCGATGGCGGCGCTGCTCTGGGCGCGGGAGCGCCGCAACCTGGCGCTGCTCGTCGGCCTCGTCGCGGTCCTCTGGCTCGGCCTCGTGCCGACCTTCTCGCAGTCGAGCTTCATCGCCCTCCTCGTCGGCCTGGCCGTGCTCGGCGCCCTGCGCTGGAGCTGGCGCTGGGCGCTCGGCGGCATCGCGGCCTTCGCCGTCCTCGCGGTGCTCGTCGTCCTGCTCTCGGGCAGCGCGTCCCGAATCAGCTTCTCCCGCCTCAACATCGATACCAGCGGCCGCGCCCACCTCGTCTCCGGCGGTCTCCGCCTCTTCAGTCAGCGCCCCCTCTACGGCTACGGCGCAGGCTCCTTCCCGAGGGCCTACAAGGAACACGCCATGAAGAAGCGCCGGGCCCCCGTCTCCGTCTCCCACACCGAGCCGATCACCGTCGCCGCCGAGCAGGGAGTCATCGGCCTCATCGCCTATGCCGCCCTACTGATCACCGCGCTTTGGACCATGTCGTCTGGCCTCTTCGTCTCTCGCGCGGGTGGCGCCGCAGGGGGGACCGCCCCTGAGGAAGCTTCAGCTACCGCAGGGGGCGGTGGATCCCCTGCGGCGACAGGGCCCGCGCGCCCGGCGGTTCTAGCGGTGTTCCTCGCGCTCTTGGCCCACACCATGGCCTACGCGGGCTTCTTCGAGGACCCGATCGCATGGGTCCTGCTCGCCGTCGGCGCTTCGCTGGCAGCGGTCCCACGGTCCGCGCCCCCGCATAGTCTCGATCCGTGTCGGGCTACCTCCGCCGCCTAGCGACGACCGGCGCCGCCTACACGGCGGCGAGCATCCTGTCGAAGCTGATCGCGGTCGCGCTGCTGCCGTTGTACACGCGCTACCTGAGCCCGGCCGACTACGGCGCCGCCGAAGTGATGTTCATCGCGGTCGTCTCGGCCAGCATCGTCGTTCGCCTCGGCGTGATCGAGGCGCTGCTGCGCTTCTACTACAAGGCCGACGAGGATCCGGGCGGGGTCGTCTCGACCTCGTTCGCGGCGCTGTTCTGGCTCGCCACCGCGGCGGCGCTGGCGGCCCTGCCCTTCGCCGGCCCGATCTCTGAAGCGCTGCTGGGCCACAAGGTGGTGGTCGAATTCGCGCGCGAAGGACAATCAGCAGCCGACCTCGCCCGCATCTCGATCGGCGGCCTCTGGGCGCTGACTATGTTCGAGTACATGCTGACGCTCTTCCGGCTCGAGGAGCGGGCACGCGCCTTCTTCCTCACCACGATCCTCAACGTGCTGGCGACGATCGCCCTCACCGTCGCACTGGTCGTCGGCGCGGGCGAAGGCGCCCGCGGCCTGCTGCTGGGCAGCTACGCGGCTGGCGCCGCCTTCGTGCTCGGCCTGATCGCCTACCAGCGCCGCCGCCTCTCGCTGCGGCCGGACCGCCCCCTGCTGCGCCGCCTGATGCGCTTCGGCCTGCCGACGATGCCGGCCGAGCTCTCCCTCTACCTGCTCAACTTCGTCGACCGGATCATCCTCGTCCGCGTCTCCGGCCTCGCCGCCGCCGGCCTCTACTCGCTGGCGGTCAAGTTCGCGCAGGGGGTCAACGTGCTGGTGCGCGGCTTCCAGCTCGCCTGGCCGCCGCTCGCCTATTCGATCAGCGACGACGACGAAGCGCGCCGCGCCTACGCCGCGGTGGTCACCTGGTTCCTCGCCGGGTGCGCCTTCGTCGTGATCGGGATGTGGCTGTTCTCGCGCTGGATCGTCCGTGCGCTGGCGGCGCCTGAATTCTTCGACTCCTACGAAGCGATCGGGCTGCTCTCGACCGCGGTCACCCTCTACGCGCTCTACATGGTGCTGCTGGTGATC
>DASTHF010000196.1:0-8598 GCA_035605615.1 Solirubrobacterales bacterium | reverse complement strand
GACACCGTCTCAACGGTGGGCTCCGGCGACGCCTTCCTCGCCGGCTACGTCGCCGCCCGCTACGACGGCCTCGAGCCCGATGAGTGCCTCGCCTACGGTGTCGCCTGCGGCGCCGAGTCGACTCAGCACTTCGGTGCCGGCACCGTCGATCGCAGGCAGGTCGAGCGGCTGCTCGGCGAGGTCGAGGTGCACGACTTGGAGGTCCACGCCGAAGTGTAGGCTGGCTGTTCAACGCCACCCTGGAGGACCAATGGAGATCGACATCGGTCGGGGCAAGAAAGGGCGGCGCGCCTACGGATTCGACGACATCGCGATCGTCCCGTCGCGCCGCACACGCGATCCCGACGACATAGACATAAGCTGGACCCTCGGCCCCTACCGCTTCGAGCTGCCCCTGGTCGCTTCGGCGATGGACGGCGTCGTCAGCCCGGACACGGCGGTGCTCGTCAATGAGCTGGGCGGCCTCGGCGTGCTCAATCTGGAGGGGATCTGGACGCGCTTCGAGGACGCGGAGGAGCAGCTGGAGAAGATCGCCGCCGCGCCGAAGCACCTGGCGACCCGGATCATGCAGGAGGTCTACGCCGAGCCGGTCAAGCCGGAGCTGATCGGGCGGCGGATTGCCGAGATCAAGGAGCGCGGCGCCGTCGCCTGCGGCTCGCTCACCCCGCAGAAGGTGCGCGAGCACTACGAGATCGCCGTCGAGGCGGGCATCGACATCCTCGTCATCCAGGGGACGGTGATCTCGGCCGAACACGTCTCGACCACGGTCGAGCCGCTCAACCTGAAGGAGTTCATCGCCGAAGTTCCGGTGCCGACCGTGGTCGGTGGCTGCGCCTCCTACTCGACCGGTCTGCACCTGATGCGGACCGGCGCGGTCGGCGTGCTGGTCGGGGTCGGCCCCGGCGCCGCCTGCACGACGCGCGGCGTGCTCGGGATCGGCGTGCCGCAGGCGACGGCGATCGCCGACGTGGCGGCGGCCCGCGCCCAGCACATGCTCGAGACCGGCGAGTACGTCAACGTGATCGCCGACGGCGGCATGCGGACCGGGGGGGACGTCTCCAAGGCGATCGCCTGCGGGGCGGACTCGGTGATGGTCGGCTCGCCGCTGGCGCGCGCCAAGGAGGCGCCGGGGCGCGGCTTCCACTGGGGGATGGCGACCTTCCATCCTTCGCTGCCGCGCGGCACGCGCGTCTCGACCCGGCAGGACGGGACGATGGAGGAGATCCTGCTCGGCCCCGCCCAGGAGAACGACGGCACCTTCAACCTGATGGGGGCGCTGAAAACGTCGATGGCGACCTGCGGCTACGAGGACATCCGCTCCTTCCAGCGGGCCGAGGTGATGGTCGCCCCGGCGCTGATGACCGAGGGCAAGAAGCTCCAGGCCGAGCAGTCGGTGGGGATGGGCTCGAACGGCAGGGCGGCGGTGTCCGCCGGTGTTGGAGTCGCCGACGACTGAGGCCGGCGCCACCGTGGCGCCGGCCCAGACCGTGGAGGAGGTGCTGGTCCTCGACTTCGGGGGCCAGTACTCGCAGCTGATCGCGAGGCGGATTCGCGAATGCGGCGTATTCGCCGAGCTGATGCCGGCGACGACGGCCGTGGAGAAGGTGAGGGAGAGGGCGCCGAAGGCGCTGGTGCTGTCCGGGGGGCCGGCCTCGGTATACGAGCCGGGGGCGCCGCCGTTCCCGACCGGGCTGCTCGAGCTGGAGATTCCGATGCTGGGCATCTGTTACGGGATGCAGGCGATGGTCCAGGCGCTCGGCGGCAAGGTCGAAGGGGCCGAGGCGGGCGAGTTCGGGCGCGCCGAGCTGACGCTGTGCGACGGCGGCGGACGCCTGCTGGCGGGGCTGCCGACGGAGCAGAGCTGCTGGATGAGCCACCGCGACACGGTCTTCGAGCCGCCGCCCGGCTTCGAGGCGCTCGCCTCGACGCCGGGCTCGCCGGTCGCCGCCTGCGAGTCCTCGCAGCGCGGCCTCTACGGCATCCAGTTCCACCCCGAGGTCGCCCACACTCCCTACGGCACCGAGATCCTCACCCGTTTCCTGCGCGATATCGCCGGCTGCGAGCGGCAGTGGTCGCCCCAGTCTGTGATCGCCGAACAGGTGGAGCGGATCCGGGCCCAGGTCGGCGAGGGGCGGGTGATCTGCGGCCTCTCCGGCGGGGTCGACTCCTCGGTGGCGGCGCTGCTCGTGCACCGCGCGATCGGCGAGCAGCTCACCTGCGTCTTCGTCGACCACGGGCTGATGCGGCTCAACGAGGCCGAGCAGGTGGTCTCGGCGTTCGAGCAGTTCGGCATACCGCTCGTCCACGTCGACGCCGAGGAGCGCTTCCTGGCGCGGCTGGCAGGGGTCGACGAGCCCGAGCGCAAGCGCAAGATCATCGGCGAGGAGTTCATCCGCGTCTTCGAGGAGGAGGCGGCGAAGCTCGAGGACGCTCGCTACCTGGTCCAGGGCACGCTCTACTCCGACGTGATCGAGTCGGGGGGCAGCGACGGCGCGGCGACGATCAAGTCGCACCACAACGTCGGCGGCCTGCCAGAGGATCTCGAATTCGAGCTGGTCGAGCCGTTGCGGATGCTCTTCAAGGATGAGGTGCGCGCGGTCGGTACGGAGCTGGGGCTGCCGGAGCGGTTGGTATGGCGCCAGCCCTTCCCGGGGCCGGGTCTGGCGATCCGCATCGTCGGCGGCGAGGTGACGAAGGAGCGGCTCGAGATCCTGCGCGGCGCCGACGCGATCCTCCAGGAGGAGATCCGCGCCGCCGAGCTCTACCGCCAGCTCTGGCAGTCGTTCTGCGTGCTGCCGGTCGTGCGCTCGGTCGGCGTCCAGGGCGACGGCCGCACCTACGCCTACCCGATCGTGATCCGCGCCGTCACCTCCGACGACGCGATGACCGCCGACTGGGCGCGCCTCCCCTATGACCTGCTGGAGCGGGTCTCCAACCGGATCATCAACGAGATCCGCGGCGTCAACCGCGTAGCGCTCGATATCTCCTCGAAGCCGCCGGCGACGATCGAGTGGGAGTGATCGCGGGCTAGGGTCATGCCGCGATGCCGTTCGCGGTTTCCATCTCCATCCTGAGCCTTTTGCAGGCGACATTGGTGGCGCTGCCGCAGCCGCGTCCGTTGCCCTGGGCGGCGAGGCTTCGCAGCCGCTGGTGGGCGGCGCTGCCGCCGCTCTCGATCGCGATCACGATCGCCGTCGTCGCCCTGTCCTCGACCTCGGCGACGGCGCTCGCCTGGCTGGCGCTGGTCGCCGTGCCGCCCCTGGCGGCGCTGGCGCTTGCCCTGCTCGTCCGGGGCGCACGGCCCGCCTGGGCCCTCGCCGTGCCGCCGCTCTTCGCCCTGGCCTGGGCCGCGCAGGGATCGCTCGCCGGGGAGGTCGCGGCCACGGCTCTGACCGCGCTCGCCTGCGTCGCGCTCGGCTGGCTGCTCGTCTCGGTAGTCCCCGCCTCCTGGTTGAGGCTGGGCATCTACGCGATGGCGGTCGTCGACACCTACCTCGTCGCCTCCGACCTCCTCCAGGGGCCGAACGCGGTGCTCAGCGCCGCCGCCCCCGGCGCCCTGCCCCGCCTCCAGGTCGTTGACCTCGGCTCCGCCCAGATGGGCTTCGGCGACTTCTTCGTCGCCGCCACCCTCGGCTGCCTGCTCGCCCGCAACCGCCCCGTCCAGCTGCGCGCGGCCGCCCTCGTCGCCATCCTCGCCCTCGCCTTCGACCTCCTCTTCTTCGCCGTCGGCGAGCTTCCCGCAACCGTCCCCGTCGCCCTCACCCTGGCGCTGCTGGAGCTTCGGGGCCGCGAGAGGAGAGGGGACCGGCTCGCCGAGGTGTGATTCAGACGCCGGCGGCGCGGGTGATGACGAAGATCAGGGCGAAGCCGGAGGCGGTGAGGGCGACGCGGGACCAGGAGGCGTGGGCGTGGGCCTCGGGCAGGAGGTCGGTCGCCCCCATGTAGAGGAAGAAGCCGCTGTAGAGGCAGAGGATGTAGCCGAGCGTGTGGTCGGATACGCTGGCGAGCGAGCCGACGATGGCGCCGATCAGCGGCGCGATCGCGTCGATCTGCAGCCACCTGGTCGCCTGGCGGCGGTCGCCCGACTGGCTGAGCACGAAGCTCACCGTGTTGAGGCCGTCGGCGAAGTCGTGGCTTATCACGGCGATGAAGACGAGGAAGCCGGTCGTCGTGTCGAGGCCGAAGGCGAGCCCGATGCCGAGGCCGTCGATGAAGCTGTGGATCGAGAGGCCCAGCGCGCCGAGCACGCCGACGCGGTGGTGGGCGCGCGCCGCCTCCGGGTCGTCGCGGTGGTGGAGCACCAGGGCTCGCTCGGCGAAGAAGAAGATCAGGAAGCCGACCGCAACCAGCGTCGTGGCCGTGGTCGGCTTGCCGACGCCCTTGATCCCCTCCGGCAGCACGTCGAAGAGGGCGACGGCGACGACGACGCCACCGGTCAGCGCGATCACCGTCGGCAGGGTGTGCGAGAGGCGCAGCGCCACCCGCCCCCCGATCAAGGTCGCCAGCACCGTCAGTCCGGCGAGGGGGATGGCGAGCGCGGGCACGGCCGCTCATCCTATGTGCGTGCCTGCGGTCGAGCCTGGCCGTCAGGTCAGGAGTATCTGTCCCAGCGTTCCAGGAACGGCAGCGGGTCGATCGGGTGGCCGCCTTCGTACCAGCCCGGGGCGGTCCAGATCTCGAAGTGGAGGTGACAGGCGGTCGCGTCGCCGGTCTGGCCGACCACGCCGATCGGCTGCCCGGTGCGCACCGTCATCCCTTTCTTCAGCGGCGACGGTTCGCGCAGGTGCATGTAGACCATGTCGAAGCCGGTGCTCACCCCGTCGATCACGATGTAGTTGCCGGCGTTCGCTTCGAAGCCGGCGTACTGGACGGTGCCGCCGCGGGCCGCGACGAGCGGCGTGTCGCAGGCGGCCAGCACGTCCTGCCCCTGGTGTGTATGACCGGCCCGGGGCGCGCCGAAGCGGTCGGCCGGCCCACCGAAGTCATGCGGGCCGGCGACCGGGAAGGCAAACCGGTAGAGCGCGAAGCCGAGGCTGGTCGTTTCGGAGGTCGAGCTGGGGCGCGCCAGGGGGCCGCCGCTCTGCGGGCCCACCCGGAACCGGTAGCGGCCGTTCGGGGCGGGGCGCCCGTCGGCCGTCGTCCCGTCCCAGCGGATCGTGGTGGTCGTGTTCGGTGCGACGTCGTTGCGGAAGAAGGTCTGGACGACTTCGCCGGCGGCGTCGACGACGTCGATGCGCAGGTCGTTCTGGGGCTGGTCGCTGCCGATCGTGAAATGCAGGTGCGGGTAGCGGTAGCCGTAGAAGAAGGACGTGCGCGGCGCCGTGCGCGCGAAGGTCAGGGTCAGCGCCCCGGCGCTCGGTTCTTCGGCGGGCGAGCCGCTGGGGCTCGGCGGGGGCGACTTGCCGCCGCCCGGGCTCGCGGCGCCGCCGGTCGTCGCTGTCGCGGCGCCGGGCAGGACGACGAGCAGCGCTGCCAGCACTGCCACGATCGCCGTTCCGATCAGCCGGAGCCAGGCTCCGGGCCCGTTGCGTGCCACCCGCCCTCTCTTTCGATCGCCTACGGAGTTAGCTGTCGGGCTCGCGCTGAAAGAGCTGCGCTACGGGCCTTTTCGTCCGATTCGCCCCGGGGACCTGCAACGGTCCCTGCGGTTCCTCCGCTCCCGCCCGCGTACGGGCGGGATTCGGCATTGACGGCGCGGCAGTATAAGACTTCAGCCGGCCCCGAAAGAGCCAGACTGCGAATCGGGACGTATGCGCGTTCGCTCCGTTCCGGCTCGCTGGGCCCCTGCCATATGCGGGCGCTCGGCGGAGTTCCCTATTATCCGCGGGCTCTTGAAGACCTACGTCGCCACACCAACGGACCGCCAGCGCGACTGGTACGTCGTCGACGCCGAGGGCGAGACGCTCGGCCGCCTCGCGACCCGCGTCGCCGATGCGCTGCGCGGCAAGCGCAAGCCGGAGTACACGCCTCACATCGACACCGGCGACTTCGTCGTCGTCGTCAACGCCGAGAAGATCCGCGTCACCGGCAAGAAGCTCGAGCAGAAGCGCTACTGGCGCCACAGCGGCTACCCCGGTGGGATCAAGTCCCGTACGCTGGCCGAGATGCTCGACCGCCGCCCCGAGGAGGTCATCCGCAAGGCCGTGAAGGGGATGCTTCCCCGCAACCGCCTTGCCCGCCGGCAGCTGACCAAGCTCAAGGTCTACGCCGGTCCCGACCACCCGCACGCCGCGCAGCAGCCGAAACCGATGGAGATCGAGAGATAGATGACGGACGAGCAGCAGAACGACGAGACGCAGGACCTTCAGGACCAGGGTGAGGGGGCCGCGGGTCCTGACGCCGCAGGGGACCCACCTCCCCCTGAGAAAAAAGCTGAGAAGAAGGATGTGATTCCTGGGGCCGACCTCGAACCGATCTCGGTCGAGCCCGAGGAGAGGCCGCTGAGCGCCGAAGAGCAGGCGCGGCTGGAGGCCGAAGAGGAGGAGCGCCGGCAGCGCGAGGCCGAGCTGGCCGGCGAGGCCGAGGAGGAGCCGCGCCCGAGCGGCCGCGCTCCCGCCAAGATGGAGAGCGGCGCCCGCTTCCTCGCCACCGGCAAGCGCAAGCGCGCCGTCGCCCGCGTGATCCTCCAGCCCGGCGACGGCCAGATCGAGATCAACAAGCGGCCGATCGAGGAGTTCTTCCCGCGGCCGCTGCACCAGACCGTCGCCCGCCAGCCGCTCGTCACGACCGGCTACGAGGGCAGCGTCGACGTCAGGGTCCGCGTGCACGGCGGCGGCGTCGGCGGCCAGGCCGGCGCGGTCCGCCACGGGATCGCCCGGGCGCTGATCGAGATCGACCCCGAGCTGCGCGGCGAGCTGAAGCGGCGCGGCTTCCTCACCCGCGACGCCCGCGTCAAGGAGCGTCGCAAGGCCGGGCTCAAGAAGGCCCGCAAGCGGCCGCAGTTCAGCAAGCGCTGACGGGAGGCGCGTGAGCCTGCGGCGCAAGCTCTTCGGAACCGACGGGGTCCGGGGAGAGGTTGGGACGTTCCTGACGGCGGAGCTGGCGACGGCTCTGGGGCGGGCGGCGGTGGCGTCGTTGGGGCAGGAGCGGCCGCAGGTGCTGATCGTCCGCGACACGCGCGAGTCCGGGCCGATGCTCGAAGCGGCGCTGGCGGCGGGGATCGCCGCGGCGGGGGGCGACGCGCTGCTGGGCGGCGTGCTGCCGACTCCGGCCGCCGCGGTGTTGGTCAAGCGCCTCGGCCTCGACCTGGCCGCGGTCGTCTCCGCCTCCCACAATCCCTACCGCGACAACGGCATCAAGTTCTTCTCCCGCGAGGGGACGAAGCTCGACGACGAGGCGGAGGCAAGGATCGAGTCGCTGCTCGACGCCGACGCCGCCCCGGCCGCGCCCGGCCACGTGCGCGAGCTGAACGGCGGGCTGGAGGATTACCTGCGGGCCCTCGAGGCCGCCTTTCCGCTCGACCTCTCCGGCGTCCGGGTCGCGCTCGACTGCGCCAACGGCGCCACCCACCGCGCCGCCCCGGCGATCTTCGAGCGGCTCGGCGCCGAGGTGGAGGCGATCGCCTGTGAGCCCGACGGGCGCAACATCAACGATGGCTGCGGCTCCACCCACCTCGACAACCTCGCCGCGCACGTCGCCGCCTCCGGAGCGGCGATCGGCTTCGCCTTCGACGGCGACGGCGACCGCGTGCTCGCCGTCGACTCCGCCGGCCGCCAGCACGACGGCGACGAGCTGATCGCGCTGATCGCCCGCGGCATGGCGGCGCGCGACGAGCTGGAGGGAGGCGTCGCCGTCACCGTGATGAGCAACTACGGCTTCCACCGGGCGATGGAGGAGGCGTCGATCGAGGTCGCCGTCGCCAAGGTCGGCGATCGCTACGTGCTCGACGAGCTGCTGCGCCGCGGCTGGGCGCTCGGCGGCGAGCAGTCGGGCCACATCATCGACAGGCGCTTCGTCGCGACCGGCGACGGCATCGCCGCGGCGCTGATGACGATGCGCGAGCTGGCCGGCCGCGACCTCGCCGCCGCGACGCCAATGGAGAAGTTGCCGCAAAAGCTCGTCAACGTCGAGGTCGCCGATCGCGAGGCGGTCGCCGGCGCCGCGGCTGTTTGGGAGGCGGTCGAGCGTGAGAGCGCCGGCCTCGACGGCCGCGGCCGCGTCCTGCTGCGCCCCTCGGGCACCGAGCCGCTGGTCCGCGTCATGGTCGAGGCGCCGAGCGCCGAGGAGGCCGACGCGGTCTGCGAGCGGCTGGCCGGCGTCGTGCGGGTCGAGCTCGGCTGAGGCCCGCGCTCTACCCTTAACGGCCTCCATGTGTGGAATCGTCGGATACGTCGGCGGGCGTCCCTGCCGCGACCTCCTGGTCGCCGGTCTCGAACGGCTCGAATACCGCGGCTACGACTCGGCCGGCGTCTCGGTGATCGCCGACGGCCGCATCGACAGCGTCCGCGCCGTCGGCAATCTCGCCAACCTGCGTGCCGCCTTCGAGGAGCGCGCCCGCGACGGCGGTGGGGTCGCGGTCGCGGCGCCCCCGGCGACGACCGGCGTCGCCCACACCCGCTGGGCGACCCACGGCCGCGTCACCGAGGAGAACGCCCACCC
>DASTHF010000171.1:0-3687 GCA_035605615.1 Solirubrobacterales bacterium | reverse complement strand
CGGTCGTCGCGATCGACTCCGCCCTGATCGGCCCCTTCGACCTCGGCGTTGTCGTGGTCCGCTCGGCGATCCGCCTCGACCCCCAGACCGCCCGGGCCTCGGTCGACTCCCAGGGCTCGGACCCGATCCCCCACATCCTCGCCGGCATCCCGATCCACCTGCGCGACATCCGCGTCTATCTTGACCGCCCCGGCTTCACCGTGAACGGCACGAGCTGCGACCCCACCCGGGTCTCCTCGCTCCTCGGCGGCGCCGGCGCCGACCCCTTCAGTACGGCCGACGACACCACCGCCGCCTCCACACAGCGCTACCAGTTGCTGAATTGCTCGGTGCTCGGCTTCAAGCCCAGGCTCGCCTTCCGGCTGCGGGGCGGCACCCACCGCGGCTCCCTGCCCGCCCTCAACGCCACCTACACCCCGCGCCCCGGCGACGCCAACCTGAAGGCGGTCGCGGTCACCCTGCCGCCCTCGCTCTTCCTCGAACAGGGCCACATCAACACCGTCTGCACCCGCGTCCAGTTTCGAAACGAAGCCTGCCCGGCCGGCTCGGTCTACGGCCGCGCGCGGGCGATCACGCCGCTGCTGGAAGAGCCGCTCGAAGGCCCGGTCTACCTGCGCTCCTCGAGCCACGCCCTGCCCGACCTGGTCGCCGACCTGCACGGGCGCGGCATCCGGATCGAAGTCGCGGGCCGCATCGACTCGGTCCACGAAGGGATCCGCGCCAGCTTCGAAGGCCTCCCCGACGCCCCGGTCACGAAGTTCACGATGAGCCTGCCGGGCGGTCGCCACGGCCTGCTCGCGGTCGCCGCCACTAACCTCTGCGCCTCCCCGCAGCGCGCCAACGCCCGCTTTACCGCCCAGAGCAACGCGACCGAGGTGACCCATCCGGTGTTGAAGGCGAAATGCAAGAAGAGGAGGCGCAGGTGAGGCGCATCCGACATTCACCATCCTCCAACGGGATCAAGGTCGGCTGCGCGCTGCTCGCGGCCCTCCTGCTCACCTTCGCCTCCCTGGCCGAAGCGGAGGTCTCTCAGAACGGCACCCTGCGAGTCGCCTTCGAAGGCAAGATCAGCCCCCGCGCCCTGCCCCGCCAGGGTGCCGCCCCGATCGGGGTCCTGATCGGCGGGCAGATCTCAACCACCGACGGCACGAGCCCGCCGCAGCTGAAGCGGATCGAGATCGAGATCAACAAGGCGGGGCGCTTCGATTTCGAAGGACTTCCAACCTGCTCGGTGAGTCAGATCCAGCCGTCCACCACCCAGAACGCGATCAGGACCTGCAGGCAGGCCAAGGTGGGGGAGGGGACCTTCTCGGCCAACGTCCTCATCCCCGAGCAGTCGCCCTTCCCCTCGCAAGGCAGGGTGGTGGCCTTCAACGGCATGCAAGGCAAAAGGCACGTGATCCTGGCCCACGTCTACGGCACCAATCCCATCCCCACCTCCTACACCCTGCCGCTCCTCGTCTCCAAGGCCAAGGGCACCTACGGCACCAAGCTAACCGCCTACCTGCCGAAGACGACAGGCGACTGGGGTTTCGTCACCGGCCTCGAGCTGAGCCTGCGCCGCACTTACTACTACCGCGGCCATCGTCACAGCTACCTCTCTGCCGGCTGCCCCGCCCCCAAGGGCTTCCGCAGCGTCTTCTTCCCCCTGGCCCGGGCGAGCTTCGCATTCGCCGGGGGCAGGACGCTCGACTCGACGCTTACGAGGAGATGTGGGGCGCGCTGAGCTCGCCCTCTTCCCGGTTGGCCACGGCGCATGCCTCCTCGGCCCCGAGGAAGGGGCAGAGCGCGATGTAGGTGGCGAGCGGCGCGATCTCGGGGAGGTTCGCCGCTCCCCTTGCCTTCACCTGGTCGTAGACCAGCGCGTAGACCGCCCCGCCGACCGCCTCCGCGGCGATCGCCGGCGCCCCCTTGGCCACCTCGTAGCCCGGCGTCAGCAGCGCCTCCAGCCCCTCCATCACCTGGTCGCGGTGCGCAAGCGCCTGTTTCCCCGCCGGGTAGACCTCCACGGCGCCGAGGCGCGTGTAGGCGGGCTCCGCCGCGCCGAAGGCGAACATCGCCTCGAAGGCGCCGCGCACCGCCTGCGGCCAGCCCGGCGCCCGCCGGAAGGCGGGCAGAACCGCCGCCAGCATCTGCGCCGAGCCTGAGTCGAGCGCCGCCAGCATTGCCTCCTGCTTGCCCTCGAAGTGCTCGTAGAAGGTGGAGAGCGAGATCGACGCCCGCTTCGCGATGTCGCCCACCGTCGTCGCCGGATAGCCCTTCTCGGCCACCACCGCGGCAAGCGTCCGCAACAGCCGCTCGGTCTCGTCGTAGCCGTCATGCGGCCGGCCGGGCCGTCGCGAGCGCCGCTGCGGCCGCTGCAGCGGCTGGGGGGGAGGGAGATAGGACAGCCCCCACTCCCACAGCTGGGGCGCCAGCTCCAGCAGCTCCTCCTCCTCGCGCCGGTAGAGGCGCTTGTGGATCACCTTGTGCAGGCCGCCGATCAGCGCCCGGATCATCTGCGGGGGCATCCCGTCCCGCCCTGGCAGCAGCGCGAGCTGCTCGGACGCGAACGCCTCGAAGGCACCCCCGGTGCGCTCCAGCGTCCCCGCTGCGCCGGCCCCGGCCCCGTAGATCTCCACGAAGCACATGCGGGCGGCGGCAGACTGCTCGACGATCAGCCGGAGGAACGCGTCGAAGACCTCGCGGGCCTGCGCCAGGTCGGCCGGCCGCCCGTTGGACCTGGCGATCGCCGCGATCGTCGGCTCTATCAGCTCCTGCACCGCCACCAGCAGGCAGTCTTCCTTGTTCTCGAAGAGTTCGTAGAAGGCCTTGCGCGAGACGCCGGAGAGCTCGATCAGGTCCTCGACCCGCGTCGCCTCGTAGCCGCGCTCTGAGACGGCGGCGACCAGCGCCGCAAAGAGGCGGCGCCGCTGGTTCTCGCGCACCTCGGAGCGCGGCGTTCCGCGCCCCGGCGGCAGCATCTTCTCCCGCAGCTGGCTCGCGTCTCCCCATGGCGTCCGCACCATCGCCGGGTGACGATATTGCGGCGGCGGCGGCTCCGTCGTCCCGCCGGGAGACGGCTGAAACCGCTCTGTAATGCGCTGTTTCGGCACTGCGAGACTTTTCGCGTAGGTCTGTGTCTCCGTACTAGCCGGCCGGTTCTCTGGGCATTTTCCCCTTGACAAAGCGTGCTTGCGACGCCTTTCCCGCAGTGCGGGGCTCATCGGTTCGGCGGCAACTTGACAAAGGGTAGATAGCTATGTTTCTATGTCAAGGCGAGTAACCAGATAACTGTGTTTCTCGCTGCCCGGCTCAAGCTTGAGGTCGACCGCATTGGGGCGATCTCGGAGACGGCAGGCTGGGCTTCCAGCCTAAGCCGACCGGGCGCGCCCCGTCCTTCCCTGTACGCGGCGGCCCATTTGACGCAAACGACAGTGCCGGAGGAGCTTCCCACTCCTCCGGCCCGTTTGCGCGAGTATGGAGGTGTCTCCGAAACTGGTCGGCGCTAGGGCCGTTTTCCGCTTCAGCAAGCGCCTTCCCGCGTTTGCAGCTCGAATCACCCCCGCCTTCCCCGCTGCCGCACTTGACAGCTGCAGATAAACATGTTTCCATACACCGCGCCCGGTGGATAACCGTGTTTCTCGATGCGGCACCGGGATGAAAGAAGCGCAGGGGAGCGCCAGGGGTGGTGCTCAAAACAGATGG
>DASTHF010000007.1:0-13886 GCA_035605615.1 Solirubrobacterales bacterium | reverse complement strand
CCGATCGCGCTGGGCCTGCTGCTGATGATGTATCCGGTCCTCGCCCGGGTCCGCTACGAGGAGCTGGGGCGGCTGCGCGCCGAGCGAGGGCTGCTCGCCTCGTCGCTGCTGCTCAACTGGGTGATCGGGCCGGCGCTGATGTTCGCGCTGGCCTGGCTGATGCTGCCGGACGAGCCGGCCTACCGAACCGGTCTGATCGTCGTCGGCCTCGCCCGCTGCATCGCGATGGTGCTGATCTGGAGCGAGCTCGCCTGCGCCGACCGCGAGGCGACCGCCGTGCTGGTCGCGATCAACTCGCTGCTCCAGATCGCCGCCTACAGCCTGCTCGGCTACTTCTACCTGACGATCCTGCCCGGTTGGCTCGGCCTCGATGCCCAGGGCTTCTCCGTCGGCATCTGGGAGGTGGCGCGCACGGTGCTGATCTTCCTCGGCATCCCGCTCGCGGCCGGCTACCTGACGCGCGCCGTGGGCCTGCGCCGCCGCGGCGCCGAGTGGTACGAGGAGCGCTTCCTGCCGCGCATCGGCCCGCTCGCCCTCTACGGCCTGCTGTTCACGATCGTCCTGCTCTTCGCGCTGCAGGGCCACCAGATCGCCGCGCGGCCGCTCGACGTAGCGCGCATCGCCGCCCCGCTCCTCGCCTACTTCACGCTGATGTTCGGCCTCTCGTTCGCCTGGGGCAGGGCGGCCGGCTTCGGCTATGCGCGCACCGCGACGCTGGCGCTTACCGCCGCCTCGAACAACTTCGAGCTGGCGATTGCCGTGGCGATCGGCGTCTTCGGCGCCGGCTCGGGAGAGGCGCTTGCCGGGGTGGTCGGCCCGCTGATCGAGGTCCCGGTCCTGCTCGGCCTCGTCTACGTCTCGCTCTGGCTCGGACGGCGCTGGCTCGCCGCGGTCGAGGCCGGGGCGCCCGCCGCCGAACCGACGCCGGCCGAGGCGGCGGGCTGAAGATGGCTCACGCCCTCTTCGTCTGCCTCCACAACGCCGGGCGCTCGCAGATCAGCGAGGCGTTCTTCGTCCGCGCCGCCGGCGGGCGTCACGAGGCCCGCTCGGCCGGGACGACGCCCGCCGCGCGCGTTCATCCCGAGGTGGTCGAGGCGATGGGCGAGCTCGGCGTCGACCTCTTCGGGCGCAAGCCGAGGAAGCTCACGCGGGAGGACGCCGAGTGGGCGGATGTGGTGGTGACGATGGGCTGCGGCGACGAGTGTCCCTACATCCCCGGCAAGCGCTACCTCGACTGGAACCTGCCCGACCCGAAAGATCAGCCGATCGAGGTCGTCCGCTCGACTAGAGACGAGATAGGGCGGCGCGTCGAAGCGCTGGTCGAGGAGCTGGACGGACAGCGGCTATCCGATTGAAGCCCGTGCGGCACCCCAGAGCCTGGCCACCTCAGCCGCAGATCGGCCAGGGGCTGGAGCCGGCGCGGGAGTAGAGCAGCGCCGCGCGGTAGTCCTGTTCGGCTTCCGGCGCGGCGGCCGGGTCGCCGTGGCCGCCGACCGATTCCCAGGTGCCCTGGTCGAACTGGTATTTGCCCCGATAGGTGCCGCCTGCGGAGACCGCGGCCGGGTTGCCGCCCGACTCGCAGGCCGCGATCGCGTCGAGCGTCGCCCGCGAGACGCCGCCGGGCAGGGCGGCGAAGGATTCGCGGTGCTGCCGCAGGCGCTCCAGCCTGGCACGGCGGGCGGTGCGCATCCGCCGCAGACTGACCCGGATCGCGCGGTGCAGGCTCGCGGCGGGTTGCGTCAACACCGCCGCGGGGGGCGTGGCTGCGGCGGCCGGCATCGCCGGCGCGACGCCGATCCGGGCGGTCGAGCCGTCGGCGCCGGTCGAGGCGGCCGCGGCACCGACCGGGAGGGCGGCCGCGACAAGCAGGACAAGGACTGAATATGTGCGTTTTGTGAGCAAGGCGCGGAACCGTGGCGAGGTTCTGCGCCGTTGGAGGTGACCGCGGTCACAGATCCCCGACAATGCGTGACGATCCGCACTAGCTCAGGCGTGGACGGGACAGGCCCGGCCAACCCGATGAACGCGATCCTGCGTAGAAGTCAGCCGCTCAGGGCGCGCAGGGCGTTGAGGATGACCGCCACGTCGATGCCCTCCTGGAGGATCGCGCCGGCCAGCGGCGGGATGTAGCCGAAGGCCGCGAAGCCCATCGCGACCACGCTGAGGCCGATCCCGAAGACGACGCTCTGGCGGGCGATGCCGAGCGCCCGGCGGCCGATCGAGACCGCCTCCGCGACGCGGTCGATGCGGTCGACGACGATCACCGCGTCGGCGGTCTCCGAGGACGCCGTCGCCCCCGGCGCCCCCATCGCGATGCCGACATCGGCGAGGGCGAGCGCCGGCGCGTCGTTGACGCCGTCGCCGACCATCACGACCGGCGCCAGCTCCGCGTCGGCCCGCATGTCGCGAACGACGTCGAGCTTGCCCGCGGGGCTCTGCTCGGCGTAGACGCGGTCGACGCCGGTCTCGGCGGCGATCCGCTCGGCGATCGCGCGGCGGTCCCCGGTCACCATCGCCACCCGCCTTACGCCCGCCTCGCGCAGCCTCCCCGCCAGCTCGCGGGCGTCGTCGCGCAGCCGATCGGCCATCACGACGACCCCCGCCAGCCGCCCATCGACGCCGACCAGGACCTTGGCGCGGCCGGCGTCGCCGCCGTCGCCTCCCACCCGCTCGGCGGCCTCGACCGGGTAGCCGCGCGAGCTGAGCCAGGCGCGGCTGCCGACCGCGACGCGGCGGCCCTCGACGGCGCCCTCCATCCCCTGCCCCGGGACCTCGACCGCGTCGGCGGGCTCGGAGAGGCGCAGGCCGCGGCCCTCGGCGTCGTGGACGAGCGCCTCGGCGAGGACGTGCGCCGAGAGCTGGTCGACCGAGGCCGCCAGGCGCAGCACCTCCTCCTCTCCCCCGCCGTCGAGCGCGACGACCTCCTGCACGGCGGGCGTGCCGAGCGTCAGCGTGCCGGTCTTGTCGAGCAGGACCGTGCGCGCCTCGCCGAGCCGCTCGATCGCGGCGCCGCCCTTGACGATGACGCCGCGCCGCGCCGCCCGCGAGACGCCGGAGATAATCGCGATCGGGGCGGCAAGGATGAGCGGACAGGGCGTCGCGACGACGAGCACGGCGACCGCCCGCACCGCCTCGCCGCTCGCCGCCCAGGCGATCGCCGCCAGCGCCAGCGTCACCGGCAGGAAGATCGCCGCGTAGCGGTCGGCGAGACGGACGAAAGGGGCGCGCTGGGTCTCGGCGGCGCGGACGAGGCGGACGATGCTCGCGTAGGCGCTCTCCGAGGCGAGGCGGGTGGCGCGCAGCTCGAACGCCTCGCCGGCGTTGACGGAGCCGCTCTGCAGCAGCGCCCCCCGGACATGAGTGATTGGCAGCGACTCGCTGGTCAGCGCCGACTCGTCGACGACCGCCTGGGCGACCTGCAGCTCGCCGTCGACCGGCACCACCTCCCCGGCCCGCACCAGCACGACGTCGCCCACCGCGAGCCGTGTCACCGGCACCTCCTCCCAGCCGGCGCTGGCGCGGCGGTGGGCGATGCTGGGCATACGCTCCAGCAGCGAGGTCAGCTCGTGCCGGGCCCGCCGCGAGGCCATCGCCTCCAGCGCGTTGCCGCCGGAGAGCATCAGCGCAATCACCGCCCCGGCCAGGTATTCGCCGATCGCCAGCGCGCCGGCCATCGCGACCAGGGCGATCGCGTCGACGCCGACCCGGCCGCGGGCAAGCGTACGGACGATCGAGACCGTCAGCGGGATGAGCATCACGGCGACGGTCGCTGCCCAGACCGCGTCGCCGGCGACCGGCGCGCCGAGCAGGTGCAGGGCGCCGCCGGCGCCGATCAGCGACAGGTTGAGGAGCGCCAGGAGGCGAGGGCGCGCGTCGGCGGCGAACAGGCTTCGCACCACTCGATGATTCCACCGCAAGGCGCCGTGCATGGCGCCCCCCGCGCAAGGCATGATTCGCGCATCGCCGCCGAGCGTTCGACATCGCGCCTGCTGCTCGCCTGTCCGGACCGGCCGGGCCTGATCGCCGCGGTCAGCGGCTTCCTCGCCGACGCCGGCCTCAACATCGTCGACGCCGACCAGCACTCCTCCGGGGAGGGGCGGCTCTTCATGCGGATGGTCTTCGACTCCGCCCCGGAGGCGGAGCGCGAGGCGCTCTACCGGCGCTTCGAGCAGGAGATCGCCGAACCGCTTGAGATGGAGCACCGCTTCGCCGAGTCGAGCGAGCGCAAGCGGCTGGCGATCATGGTCTCGCGCGAAGACCACTGCCTCTCCGACCTGCTCTGGCGCTGGCGCAGCGGCGAGCTCGGGGCCGACGTCGTCGCGGTGATCTCAAACCACCCCGACCACGCCGAGCAGGTCGGCTCGCTCGGCCTCCCCTACCACCACGTGCCGATCGAGCCGGGCGACAGGGAGGAGGCGGAGCGCCGCGCCCTCGAGCTTGCCGGCGGCGAGGTCGACCTGCTCGTCCTCGCCCGCTACATGCAGATCCTCTCGGCCGGCTTCCTGCGGCAGCTCGGAGCGCCGGCGATCAACATCCACCACAGCTTCCTGCCCGCCTTCGTCGGCGCCGACCCCTACGCCCGCGCCCACGAACGCGGCGTCAAGCTGATCGGCGCCACCGCCCACTACGTCACCGAGGAGCTCGACGCGGGCCCGATCATCGACCAGGACGTGACCCGGGTCAGCCACCGCGACGAGGTCGAGGACTTGATGCGGATCGGCCGCGACATCGAGCGCCTCGTCCTCGCCCGCGCCGTCAAGGCCCACGTCGACGACCGCGTCCTGCTCGACGGCGCCCGGACCGTGGTCTTCTGAGCGCGCTCAGAGCAGCAGCGCCAGCACGCCGCGCAGGATGAGGAGGGCGCCGACGATCGCCGCTCCCCGCACCGCCCAGTCGCGGCCGCGCCGGCTCAGCGCCTCGCGGAATCGCGCCACCGCGCCCGGGGTCCACTCGGGCGCGAGCATGTAGCCGATCAGGGGCAGCTCCAGCAGCATCAGCATGATCGCGTTGAAGGCGAGGACGACGGCGACGGTGACCGGAACCGGCAGATCCTCGTTGGCGATGCGATTGAGGGCGGTGACGTAGGTGGCGCCGGGCAGGGTGAGGACGGCGCCGACCGCGAAGGTCGCCCGGGCCGAGCCGCGACCGAGCACCTGCTGCCAGCGCGGCGGCCCCTGCGGCTCCCTGGCCGCCCGGCGGGCACGCCGCCGCTCGGTCAGCCTGCGGTCGCGCCCGGTTCCCAGCACGAAGGCGATCGTCAGCGCCAGGCAGCCCAGCGCCAGGTCAGCCCCCGGCCCGAGCTGGTGCTGCGTCGTGCCGACGACGGCGGTGTCCTGGAGCGTGAAGACGATGACGAGGCCGAGCGTGACGCTGGTCGTCGCCGCCCCGAGCAGGTAGCCGAGCAGCAGCCGCTTCGGGTGCGGCAGCATCAGCATCACGGTCGTCGCGGCGAGCAGGGTCGGATAGAGAGCGGCGACGAAAGCGAGGAAAAAGACGTCCCCCATCCCAGCGAGCGTAGTGGAGGCGGCCGGAATTGAACCGGCGTCCCTGGCCGCAGTGCGAAGGTCTCTACAGGTTTAGCCGGCGCTTGATTCTCGTCTCCCGGGGTCCGCGCCGGCGGGCACTGCGGGAGACAGAGCCCTCTTGGATTTCCCCTGGCGGACGGGGCGATCCCCCCGGGTAAGCCCGCTTTTGAAGCCGGTGCCCCTCCCCGCGGGCGGGAGAGGGCCGACTCTCACTCACCTAGATCTAACTAAGCGGCGAGGGCGAACTCGTGGTCCGCACGTATTGGTTTTTGCCGGTGTTTCACGAGGCCTCCGGCCACCTCGACCTGCAACCTTTCGCACGGATCGACCACGTCGAAGCCTGTCGCCCCCGTGCTATGTGCTTTCCCGATTGTACGGGCGACGAGACCCAGCCGACGTCAGACCCGCGAGCGACGCTTCAGCTCAACCAACTGCTCCTCGGGGATGCCCGGGATCTGGTCGAGGTCGTCGACCGACTCGAAGCGGCCGACGCGCTCGCGGTGGGCGAGCAGGCGGGTCGCCTGCGTCACCGAGAGGTTTTCGGCCCGCAGCTGCTCGAAGCTGACCGTGTTGAGGTCGATCGTCGCGCCGTCGGACGCCGCCGACTGCTGAGCCTCGGGCTGGAACGGCTGTGGCTGCGGCGCCTCGAACTGCGGCGGCCCGGGCTGCGACTGCGGCTCGGGCTGCGACTGCGGCTCGGGCCGCTGCATTTGCGGTCGGGGCTGCGGCTCCGGCTGGAAGGACAGCGGCGGCGGCGTGCCGCCTCCACTCTGCACCGAGCGCAGCACGGCCTGCTCCGCTTCCGCGGCGCGCCGCTCCGCTTCGCGGGCCCGCTGCTCGGCCTGCGCAACGCCCTCCTGGATCTCGCGCAGGCGCTGCTCGCGCTCTGCCTCCTCCGATTTCAGCCGTGAGAGCCGCTCCGCCTCGGCGGCGCGGCGTTCCGCCTCCTTCGTCCGCTCCTCGATCTGACGCAGGCGATCCTGCGCTTCGGCCATCGCGCGTTCCTGCGCTTCACGTTCCTGCTGCAGGCGCTGCTCGGCGCTCTGCATGTCGGCAGCCGGGGGCACGGCCGCCGGCTGGACGGTCGCCGGCTGAATCGCCTCCATGTTCGTCGTCGCCTGCCCGGCCTCGGCGCGGGCCGCCCGCTCCTCGGCCTCCCGCTGGAGGCGTTCGGCCTCCTGGATGCGCCGCTCCGCCTCGGCGCGAATCCGCTCCTCCTCGCGCTTGATTTCGGCGACTCTGTCCTGCACGCGCTGTTCGGCGGCCGCCGGGTCATAGGCCCCCGGTTGGGGAGAGACGGGTGGCGGCGGAGCCAACGCCTCCGGCGCCTGGATCGTCTCCTGAGTCGGCGCCATCTGCCGAGTCGCCTCCTGGACGGGCGTCGCCGGCTGCGGCGCCTGCGTGGCCGCGGCCTGCGCTTCCTGCTGCAGGAGCGCCCGCTCCTGGGCTGCGCGGGCCGCCGCCAGCTCGCGCTCGGCCTTGGCGGCTTCCCGCTTCGCCCTGCGCCCTCCGCCCCCCTGGCGGACCCGTGCGGCGCGTTTGGCGGCGCGTTCCTCGCGCCGCCTCCGCACTTCCTCCTGGCGCTGCCTGCGCCGCTCGGCGCGGGTGGCGCGCTGCTCCTCGCGCCTCTGCCTGCGCTTCTCCTTGCCGCTCATCGCCGCGCCGGGCGCGGGCGGCGGCCCAGAGGCTGGCGGCGGCGCGCCCATCGAGGCCGGCTCCGCCTTGGCCTTGGCGCGGCGACGGCCGGCGCTGACCACGAGCAGCAGGACCAGGATCGCCACGGCCAGGCCGGCGACGAAGTACCCGATGTGATCGCCGACGTAGTTGCCGGCCTTGTTCGGGAAGGGTTCGGCCTGCGCCTCGGCGGGCAGCAGCAGCGTCACGCCGAGCGCCGCCGCGGACACGAGGATTGGACGAAAGCGCTTGAGTCCGAAGCTTGCTGAACGCATTGCCCGAAGCTACCTCATTCTGCGCCGGAATTCGCGTTCGACGTCGCGCTGAACGTCACGGTCCGCGATCTCGCGGCGGCGGTCGCGACCCTGCTTGCCGCGGGCCAGCGCCAGCTCCACCTTCGCCCGCGATCCCTTGAAATAGATCCGGGTCGGGACCAGGGTCAGCCCCTTCTGCGCCGTCTGGCCGATCAGTCGCTCGATCTCGCCCCGGTGCAGCAGCAGCTTGCGCGGCCGCTCCGGCTCGTGGTTCTCGCGGCTGGCCGGCTCATAGGGCGGGATGTGGAGATTTCGCAGCCAGACCTCGCCGTCCTCGACGACGGCATAGGCGTCGGCCATCTGCGCCTTGCCGCCGCGCAGCGACTTCACCTCCGAGCCCCGCAGCACGATCCCCGCCTCCATCTTCTCGACCAGCTCGAAGCGGTGGCCGGCGCGACGGTTGGTGGCGACGTCGCCCGAGACCGGCGGGCGCTTCCCCTTCCCCTTCTTAGCCACCGACGGGCTCCAGGTCGACGCGGCCGCGCGGCGCGTCGACCGCGCCGACGCGGACGGATATCGGGTCGCCGAGCCGCACCGTCCGGCCCGACTCGCGGCCGACCAGCGCCGTCTCGGTCTCGTTCAGGTGGAAGCGCTCGCCGCCGAGCAGGCGGGCCGGCAGGAAGCCCTCGTAGACGTCGCCCAGCTCGCCGCCGAAGCCGACGAAGGCGCCGGCCCGGATCAGCCCCGAGACCTCGCCCTCGAAGCCTGCCTCCCGCCCCCGCTCCGCCAGCTCGCGCTCGAGCAGGAAGGCGGCGCAGACGTCGTCGGCTTCGTGCTCGACCTTCGCCGACTCGCGCTCCCGCTCGCTGCAATGCCAGGCGGCCTCGCGGGCCTCGGAGATGCGCGGCGCCTCCTCCCCCTCCCCCAGCACCGCCAGCAGCGCCCGGTGGACGACGAGGTCGGGGTAACGGCGGATCGGCGAGGTGAAGTGGCAGTAGGCAGAGCTGCCCAGCCCGGCGTGGCCGCTGTTGCGCTCGCTGTACTGGGCCTGCTTGAGGGAGCGGAGCACGAGCGATGTATACGCCTCGCGGCCGTGCCCGCGCCGCGCCGCCTCGCGGATCACCAGCCGGCTCGCCTCGGCGGCGACTTCGCCGGCCTGGCGCGGGGCGAGCGCCTCGCGCAGCGGCGGCGTCGGCACGCCGAGGTCGTGGAGCTGGGCGATCAGCCGCTCGATCCGCGGCGGGTCGGGCTGGGCGTGGATGCGGTAGATCGCCGGCACGCGCTTGCGCTGCAGCAGGCGCGCGACCTGCTCGTTGGTGAGGATCATCAGCCGCTCGATCAGGCGGTGCGACTCGGTCTGCGCGACGGCGCGGGCGCCGACCGGATTGCCGGCCGAGTCGAAACGGAACTCCGGCTCGAAGGACTCGACGTCGAGGCTGGTGGCGCTGCGCCGCTCACCGAGCGCGGCGGCGGCCTCGCGGGCGACGGCGAGCGGCTCGGCGACCGGCTCGGGAGCCGCGGCGCGGCCGGCGAAGATCACGTCGAGCCGGTCGTAGTCGAGGCGGGCGTCGGAGCGGATGCGGCTGCGGTAGAAGCGGGCGGCGCCGGGCGCGGCGGCGGCTCCCAGCTCGATCTCGGCGGTGACCGCGAGGCGCTCGACGCCCGGCGCGTGGCTGCACGCCTCCGAGCTGAGCGCGTGCGGCAGCATCGGCTCGACCGTGCCGGGCGCGTAGGTGCTGGTGGCGCGGCGCCGCGCCTCGAGGTCGAGCGGCGAGCCGGGCGGAACGTGGGCGGCGACGTCGGCGATGTGGATCCAGAGGCGGATGCCGTCGCCCTCGCGCCGCGCCGAGACGGCGTCGTCGAAGTCGCGCGCGGTCGCCGGGTCGACGGTGAAGGTCGGCAGCTCGGTGAGGTCGCGGCGGGAGCCCGAGCGCGCCGCGGCGGCCTCGGCGGCGCGGGCCGCCTCGACCTCGAGCGAGGCGCGGAAGCCGAGCTTCCCCAGCCGCTCTTCGAGCAGCGCTTCAACCGCCTCGCCCGCCCGCTTCGGCGGAGCGCCGCGGGAACCGCGGGGTCCGCGACCGCGCCGGCTCACGGTCGCGCCTTCCGGTGCGCTTTATGTCCCCAGGGGACACATAAGGCGCACCGGAAGCTCATTGATGCGCCGCCAGCACTCCCAGGGCGCGTTCGAGCGCCTCGTCGCGCACCGTCGTCGGCAGGTCGCGCGCCCACACGTCGGGCTTGATCCCGCGCCCGGCCAGGTTGGTCCCGTCCGGGGTGAAGTACTCGCCGATCGTCAGCTTCAGGGCGCCGCCGTTGGAGAGCCCGATCTCCTGCTGGAAGACCCCCTTGCCGAACGAGCGGGTGCCGACGACCGTCGCGGCGTGGTGGTCGGCGAGCGCCGCGGTGAGGATCTCCGCCGCCGAGGCGGTGTCGCGGTCGATCAGGATGACCGTGGGCAGCGCGGGAAGGTTGCCGCCCACGGTCCTGTAGACGGCGTGCCCCTGGGTGCGCGAGTCGGTCGAGACGACGACCTCCCTTTTCGACAGGAAGAGGCTCGCGTCGGCCACCGCTTCCTCGAGCAGGCCGCCGCCGTTGCCGCGCAGATCGAGCACGAGGCCCTGCGCCCCCCGGTGCTCGACTCCGAGCAGCGCCCGGGCGAGGGCACGATGGGAGCCTTCGGTGAAGCTGTCGTACTTGACGTAGCCGAAGCGGCGGCCCCGCCTGCGCACGATCCTCGTTTCGGTCTCCGGGGTGGTGATCTCAGCCCGCGTCACGGGCACCTGCCGCGCCCGGGCGCCCGGCGGGCGCACGACGCCGAGCCTCACCACGGTCCCTTCCGGGCCGACGATCCTTTCCCTGGCCCGTTCGACGCCGACGCCGGCGAGCGGGCGGCCATCGACCGAGACGATCACGTCGCCGGCGGCGATCCCCGCCCTGGCGGCGGGTGAGCCGGCGAAGACCTTGACCGCGCGCAGGCCACGCTTCACGGCGGCGATCTCGATGCCGACGCCGGAGAAGCGCCCGGAGATCGCCTCGGCGAAGCGCTGCTGCATCGCCGGCGAGAAGTAGTCGGAGAAGCGATCGCGGTAACGGCGGCGCAGGTCGCGGACCATGCCGCGCAACGAAGAGTCGCTCAGCGCTTCGCCCGGCACCGACCGGTAGTAGTTGTCCTGGATCGCTTCGGTCGCTTCCGCGGTGAGGCCGGTGGAGCTGCCGACGAAGAGGTCGCGCAGGGGCGCCGGCAGCTTCGCCGGGTGGCCGCCCAGCCACATGCCGGCGGCGAGCATGGCGAGCAGGGCGGCCGTCAGCGCCAGGCTGCTGCCCCACCTCACCCGTGCCTCAGACCTTCAGGAAGCGGCGCAGCGTGATGCCGGATCCGACCGCCGAGACCAGCATCGAGGCGCCGAAGAGGATCGCCACCAGGACGGGGAAGGACAGCGTGCTGCTGTTCTGCGCCGCCAGGAAGGAGAAGGTGCTGCTCAGCGGGTCGACGATCGTGATCTTGCCCAGCCACAGGATCAGTATGGCCACCAGCCCGCCCAGGAAGCCGACGACGACGCCCTCGATCATGAAGGGCCAGCGGATGAACCAGCGCGTGGCGCCGACCAGGCGCATCACCTCGATCTCGCGGCGGCGCGCGTAGATCGAGAGGCGGATCGTGTTGCCGACCAGCATCAGCGAGGCGGCGATCAGCAGCGCTGTGATCACGGTCAGCACGATCTTCAGCGCACCCGTTACCTGCGCGATCTTCTGCGACGCCTGCTGGCGGTCGAAGACGTCCTGGATGATCGGCGAGATCGGCCGCGGCTTGCCGTTCGGGCCGGGCGGGGTCACCGCTGCCCGCACCGAGGCGAGGTTGCTCGCGTCGTCGGCCTTGACCTCGAAGTTCGCCGGCAGCGGGTTGGAGTGCAGCTGCGTGAGCAGGTCGGAGCTCTTCGACTTGCCGAGGTCGCGCTTCAGTTCCGCCAGCGCCTCGGCCTTGGTGATGAGACGGACCGAGGCGACGTGGGGGATCGCTTCAAGCTTGCGCTGCAGGGCGGTGGTTTCGGCCGGCGTCGCGTCGTCGTAGATGGCGACGCGGAACTCGAGGCTTTCGCGCACCTGATCGCTCTTTGCCTGGGTCGTCTGGAAGACGGGGATGAGGACACCAAGCAGGATCACGGTGACGACCGTCGTGACGATCGCCGCCATGCTCGGCGCGCCGTTGCGGCGCAGCGCCCTGAACGCCTCCCTGGTGAAGAAGAAGAGCCTGGACATCAGAAGATCGGATCGTGGCCGTTGGTCTGGCCCTCGGGGGCGACGCCCATCTCGGCCCGCATGCGGACGGCGAACTCGGTCGTCGACTCCTCGGTGTAGCCGCCGCTGACCTCGTCGCGGACGACGCGGCCCTCGTAGAGCTCGATCACGCGGCGGCGCATGTTGTCGACCATCTCGCGGTCGTGGGTGACGACGAGCACGGTGGTGCCCGTCTTGTTGATCCGGTAGAGCAGCTGCATGACGCCGATCGAGGTGACCGGGTCGAGGTTGCCGCTCGGCTCGTCGGCGAGCAGCAGCGGCGGGTGGTTGACGAAGGCCCGAGCTATCGAGACCCGCTGCTGCTCGCCGCCCGAGAGCTGGTCGGGGTAGCTGTGAAGCTTGGTCGAGAGGCCGACGAGGCGGAGGATCTCCGGCACCTTGGTGCGGATCTCGGCGCGGCTGGCGCCGATCGCGCGCAGCGTGTAGGCGACGTTGTCGTAGACGGTGCGGTCGGCCAGCAGCTTGAAGTCCTGGAAGACGGTGCCGACGTTGCGCCGCAGGTGGGGGATCTTCTTCTCGGACAGGTCGCCGATGTCGCGGCCGGCAATCCGCACGCTGCCCTCGGTCGCCTCCAGCTCGCGGATCAGCAGCTTGATCAGGGTGGACTTGCCGCAGCCGGTCGGGCCGACCAGGAAGACGAACTCGCCGCGGTCGATCGCCAGCGAGACGCGGTCGAGCGCCATGTGGCCGCCCGGGTAGACCTTGGTCACGTCGCGCAGCTCGACGATCGGCGCGCTGCCGCGGCGGGCCTGCTGCGCCGCCTCCACCTCCTGCCGCTTTCGCTTTCCAGCTCTCGCCATGTCCGCGCTCCCTTCTGCGGCCGGGGACCGACTCCTGCGCAGCGCCAAGCCGCGCAATCCCCCGCCCAGCAAAAGTTCGCGGCAGCTTAGCGGATTGTCAGCAAGTGCTCATATTCAGGTGGAAGGTTGTCTGTAGGTTCAGCGGCGAGAGCGGCGCCGCACCAAACCGAAGGAGGCATCGATGGCCAAGCTGCGCTTCAACATCGCTATCTCGCTCGACGGCTACGTCGCCGGCCCCGACCAGAGCGAGGAGAACCCGATCGGGGTCGGCGGCATGCAGCTGCACGAGTGGCTCTTCCCGCTCGCGGCCTTCAACGAGATGCACGGGCGCGAGGGCGGCGAGGTCAACGCCAGCACGCCGGTGGTCGAGGGATGGTTCGAGAACCTCGGCGCGATAATCATGGGCCGCAACATGTTCGGTCCCGTCAGGGGCCCTTGGGGCGACGATCCATGGCGGGGCTGGTGGGGCGAGGAGCCTCCCTTCCACTGCCCCGTCTTCGTCCTCACCCACCATTCGCGCGAGCCGCTGGAGATGGAGGGAGGGACGACCTTCCACTTCGTCACCGACGGCATCGAGGCGGCGCTCGAGCGCGCCACGGAGGCCGCCGCGGACAAGGACGTCTCGCTCGGCGGCGCCAGCGTCGTCCGCCAGTACCTCGCGGCGGGGCTCGTCGACGAGATGGAGCTCGCCCTCGTCCCGATCCTGCTCGGCGCCGGCGAGCGCATCTTCGACGGCCTCGGCCCCGACCTGAAGCTCGAACAGCTCTGGGCTATCGAGGCGCCTGGCGTCACCCACCTCAAGTACCGCGTTGTGAAGTGATGCTGAGGCACTCGACCTCCACGAGGCAATATTGAGCATCGTGAAACGCGATCGTCGATCCGGGCGGTTGCTGAACCGGCTCAGCCGTCAGCCGGCAGTAGCTCGAATGTGCCGCCTTGCAGTGGCGCCACCGCGCGGAAGTGTCGCTCGTCGAAGCTGAGCAGCCGCCGCGTTCGCAAGCGGGCGGCAAGGACGACGATCGAGCAATCGGCCAGGCCAAGGCCGAGGTCGGCGTAACTGGCATCCAGGGTCGCGACCGTTGCGTACTCCTCGTACTCGAGGCAGGAGACGAGGAAGCGGCGCTCGGCGAGATCCGCGAGGAAGCGCCGGCGAACGAATTCCCCGTGTCGCACGCCGAGCAGGTAATCGACCTCGGCGCTAACCGGCGCGGGGATGACGAGCGGACCGTCCTCAGCGGCGATCGCCTGGCGAACCGGCTCGAACATGCGATCCGCGCTGTCGGCGAGGGCGATAAGCGGGGCGGCGTCGAGGATCAGCGTCACTCGCCGAAGCCGCG
>DASTHF010000150.1:0-11333 GCA_035605615.1 Solirubrobacterales bacterium | reverse complement strand
GATCGAGGCCATCGTCAGGGAGCCGCCGAAGAGGCCGAGCAGGCCGAAGGCGATCGCCGCGGCCGCCAGCGCGATGCCGAGCGGCAGCAGGCGGAAGCGGGAGCGGAAGACGAGGAGCAGGGTGGCGGCCATGACGGCGAGGGCGGCGACGAAGAGGACGAGGAGGGCGTCCCGGAGGGCGCGGGCCAGGGCGTCGACGACGACCGGCACGCCGGAGATCGCGTAGCGACCGCCGTGCAGCGCGAAGCAGGCTTCCGGCCTGCCGTGGAACTCGCAGGCGCGGCGCGGCGTCGGGTCGTAGACGACGGCGCGGATCAGCTCGAGGGCGCGGTGGCGCTGCGCTTCGCTCAGGCCGGGCCGCAGGCGGATGACGATCTGGGCGCTGTGACCGTTCGGGAAGAGGTAGGCGAGGCGGGGCTTCGGGGTGCCGCGCGAGCGGCTGAGGTCGAAGACGACCGCCGCGATGAATTCCGGGTTGCCGAGGCTGGGCGCGCTGGCGATGCCGTAGCGGGCGGCGACCGCGAGCAGGAATTCGCGCAGGCGCTGCGGCGGGACGCGCGCCGCGAGGCGCTGGAGCTGGCGGTCGACCTGGATCACCGCCTCGTTGAGGAAGGTGGCCGGCCCGGCGACGAAGCGCACCGGGTGCTCGCGCGCCAGCTCCGCGCACGGCCCGGGGATCGGCCTGGCGCCGGCCGGCACCCTGCCCGACAGGCATCCCTCCAGCCGCAGCAGCCGCGCCAGGTTCGAGGTCAGGACCAGCCGCTCCAGGTCCCCCTCGGCCACGACCACGACCGGTTCTTCCCCGAACACCCGCTTCAGCTGCTGCGTCGCCCGATACGCCGCCGTGTTCGAATCGACCAGCGTCCCCGTGCCGGCGTCGGTCCGCAACCGTCCCACCCCCACCCCAGCTCCAACAGCGAGGAGAACCGCGGCAACGAGAACGATTCGCGCGTGCCTGACCGCCCAGGCGGCGACCGAGCTCAATCCATTGCCAGGGGGCCGCGGATGTCCGCGTTGAGGAACTGGTGGACGAACTGGTTTTCCGAGTCGAACAGTTCCTCCTTGGGCCCCGACTCGACGATTTTGCCGTTCCACAGCACGGCGATGAAGTCGGAGATCCGCCGCGCCGTGTTGAGGTCGTGGCTGATCACCAGGTAGCAGCCGCCATGCTCGGCGTGCACCTCGCGCACCAGCTCGCAGAGCAGCGCCGTGCGCACCGGGTCGAGGCCGGAGTCGGGCTCGTCGAACATGACGATCGCCGGTTCCAGCACCAGCGCCCGTGCGAAGCCGGCGCGCTTGCGCATCCCGCCCGAGAGCTCGTTCGGCATCTTGTAGATCGCCTCCATCAGCCCCACCTCTTTGAGGCGGCGGTTGACGATCTCGCCGATCTCCTCCTCGCTTTTGTCGGTGTGCTGGCGCAGCGGGAAGGCGGTGTTGTCGTAGATGTTCATCGAGCCGAACAGCGCCCCGTCCTGGAACAGCAGGCCGAACTTCTTGCGCACCTCGAAGAGTTCGTCGTCGCTCATGTTGGGGATCGATTCGCCGTGCACGAGCACGTCGCCGGAGTCCGGGTAGAGCAGGCCGACGATGTGCTTGACCAGCACGCTCTTGCCCGTCCCCGACGGCCCCAGCACGATCGAGATCTGGTCTTCGGGCAGGCCGAGGTTGAGCCCGTTGAGGATGCGGGAGCGGCCGAACTGCTTGACGAGGTCGATGATCTCGATCGCGTCTTCGCCGCCGTGGTCGCGCTTGCGACCGGTGTGGAAGCGGTAGGGGTCGGGCTCGGAGGGGTCGACGCCGGGGATGACGAAGTCGCGGCCCATCACCGCGCCGTCCTCGCTCACGTAGGGCCCGCCGTTGCGCTGCTCGTCCATCTGCCTCCTCAACCTCCTATTGGCGCCCGCGGGTTGGCTCCCCAGAAGATCAGCGTGCCGAGGAAGCCGATGATATGGACCAGGACGATGTTGAGCACCATCGACTTCGCGGTCGCGGTGCCCACCCCGACCGGGCCTCCCGATGCCGTGTAGCCGTAGTAGCAGCCGACCATCACGATCGCGGTCGCCATCACCATCCCCTTGATCAGGCTGAAGATCAGGTCGGGCGGGTTCTGGAACATCCAGAAGATCAGCAGGTACCCGCCCGAGGAGACATCGCCTATCTGCTGCACGACGGCGATGTAGCTGGCCAGGTACATGACGCCGATCCCTACCAGGTACATGAAGGGGAAGGCGATCCAGGCGGCGAGCAGGCGCGTCGCGCAGAGGAAGGTGACCGGCTGCACGCCCATCACCTCGAGCGCGTCGATCTCGTCAGAGATCCGCATCGCGCCGAGCTCGGCGACGATCCCGGTTCCCACCTTCGCCGCCAGCATGTAGCCGAACGAGTAGGGCATGATCTCGCGCAGGTCACACCAGGCCGAGAAGAGGCCGGCGAAGGCGGGGGCACCCTGGGCGCGCAGCAGGTAGGCGCCCTCGATTCCGCACTGGAGGCCGAGGATGAAGACCGTCGACCAGATCACCAGCGCCGAGCCGAGGATCAAGATGCCGGCCTGGCGCAGCGACTCGCCGAAGAACTGCAGGACGCGCCCGGAGTAGACGAGGCCGGCGACCCGCGAGCCGAAGCGGGCGATCTCGCCGAAGGAGTCGAGCCAGGCGCGCGGCACTTCCAACCAGGCGTTCATCGGATCGTCTGCAGCTCCGGGTTGGTCGCCAGCAGCGTCTGCGTGAAGACGTAGTTGAAGGCGAAGACGCCGAGGAAGGAGATGACGACAGCCTGGTTGACGGCGCGGCCGACCCCGGCGGCGCCGCCCGACGCCGTCATGCCCTTGTAGGAGCAGACCACCGCGATGATCGCCCCGAACAGGGTGCACTTGATCACCGAGCCGGCCAGGTCGAGGATCGAGGCGCTGGTCAGGAAGGTCGAAAAGAAGCCGCCGAGCGGCTGCTTGTAGAGGAACTCGGCGAGGATGCCGCCGGTGATCCCGAAGATCAGCGCGTAGATGTCGAGCAGGCCGGTGACCAGCATCAGCGCCAGGAAGCGCGGCACGACGAGGTTCTTGATCGGGTCGACGCCGAGCACCTGGAGGGCGTCGAGCTCCTCGCGGATCTTGCGGGCGCCGAGGTCGGCGGTGATCGCGGTGCCGGCGACCCCGGCGACGACGACGGCGGTGACGAAGGGGGCGATCTCGCGGATCGCCGCGAGGACGAAGAAGCCGCCGAGGCGGTCCAGCGCGCCGAACAGGTTGAGCACGTTGGCGGCCTGCATCCCCGGCGCCCCGAAGCAGATCGCCACGGTCGAGACCAGCAGCGGGAACCAGCAGAGCTGCAGGGCGAAGAGGAACTGGCCGATGAACTCCTCGCCGTAGGGGTAGGGCGGCTTGACGGCTGAGAGGAGGGTCTGCGCGGTCAGCCTGACCATCTCCCCGACCTGCTCGAAGAAGGACTTGGCAGGTAGGAAGGCTCTCCCTATCGATGCGGCTGTCTCCATTTCTCCTCCGGCGGGGCAGCAGGCTACCCGTCGCCCGCCCCACGCTTGGGTGAGTGTATGGGATGGCAGGGCGGCATCCGTTAGCCGACTGTTGAGATACCGCTAACCCGCGAGGCGGGCCGCGCGAAGGCCCCGGGAGGGGGCGAGAACGCGTGCTATGTTGCGGCCGCCTTGGGTGGGAGCAGCGGAAATCTACGGCGTTCCCGCCTCCGCGCCGGCGCCATGATCGCCGCCGCGGCTGCACTCCTCCCCCTCTCCCTCACCGCCTGCGGCGGCAGCGAAGCGTCCTCGGACAGCGGCGAAACGGCCGCCTCCTACCCGGTCCAGGTCGTCGGCGCCAGCTTCCCGGCCCGGCAGCGCCTCGGCCAGACCTCGCTGCTGCGGGTCGGCGTGCGCAACAGCGGCCGCCGCACGATCCCGGCGCTGACCGTGACGATCTCGATCGCCGGCAGGGAGGGGCAGGCGTCCTCGCTGCCCTTCGGCATCCGCAGCCCCCAGCCCGGCCTGGCCCGGCCCGACCGGCCGGTCTGGGTCCTCAACGCGAAGTACCCGCGCCTGGCCGGCGCCTCGATCTCCGCCGGGGCGGAAGGCTCGGCGCACAAGACCTTCGACTTCGGCCCGCTGAAGCCCGGCGCGACCACCGACGTGGTCTGGAAGCTGAGCGCGGTCCGGGCGGGGCGCTACACGCTCCTCTTCCGGGTCGGCGCCGGCCTCGGCGGCAAGGCGAGGGCCGTGGGCGCCGGCGGCGTGGCGGCCGGCGGCTCGCTCACCGCCCAGGTCTCCGCGGTGCCGCCCGAACTGACCGTGAGCGGCAGCGGCAAGGTCGTCGAAATCCAGAAGGGGAAGGGTGCGGGCGAAGGCGGCTAGCCTCGTCGCGGCAATGCTGCTGCTCGGCCTGCCGGCCTGCGGCTCGGCCAGGCAGCCCCCGGCGACCGGCGTCGCCCTGAAGAAGATCGGCAGCTTCGACAGCCCCGTCTACGTGGCGGGCGCGCCCGGCTTCCCCAACCTTCTCTTCGTGGTCGAGCAGAGCGGCAGGGTCGAGGTGCTGCGCGACGGTCGCAAGCTGCGCCGCCCCTTCCTCGACGTCTCCGGCCTGATCTCCTCGGGCGGAGAGCGGGGGCTGCTCTCGATCGCCTTCCCGCCCGACTACGCGCGCAGCCGGCGCTTCTACGTCTACTACACGGACCGGCAGGGGAACATCCGGATCGACGAATTCAGGCGCCGCACCGCGATCCGCGCCGCCTTCGGCTCGCGGCGCGAGGTGATCGTCATCCCCCACCCCGTCAACGAAAACCACAACGGCGGCCAGATGCAGTTCCTCGGCAACCTCCTCTATTTCGGCACCGGCGACGGCGGCTCTGCCGGCGACCCGCCCAACAACGCCCAGAACAGGGACGTGCTGCTCGGCAAGCTGCTGCGGATCGACCCGCGGCCGCGCGGCGGACGGCCCTACTCGGTCCCCGCGGACAACCCCTTCGTCGGCAAGCCGGGCCGTGACGAGATCTACAGCTACGGCCTGCGCAACCCGTTCCGCTTCTCCTTCGACAGGGTGAGCGCGAAGCGGCCCCGCATAGCGATCGCCGACGTCGGCCAGAACCGCTTCGAGGAGCTCGACTACACGACGGTGGCGGCGGCAAGCGGCGCCAACTTCGGCTGGGACGCCTTCGAGGGCTTCGCCCCCTACCGGGAAGAAAACAGCGGCACACCCGATCCGGGCGGCACGACCAAGCCGATCTTCGCCTATCCGCACAGCCGTGGCGGCAGCTGCGCGATCATCGGCGGCTACGTGGTCGCCGACCGCCGCCTGCCCTCGCTCTACGGCCGCTACGTCTACGCCGACCTCTGCGAGGGCCAGCTGCGCAGCCTCGCGCCGCACCTGGGACGGGCGGGCGGCGACCGCAAGCTCGGCCTCGCCGTCTCCTCGCCCAGCTCCTTCGGCGAAGACGACCGCCACCGCGTCTACGTCTGCTCGCTGGAAGGACCGGTCTACCGGCTGGTGCCCCGCTAGAGTTGGCCGGCCAGCCAATGGAATCCATCGAGGTCCGCAACCCGGCGACCGGCGAGACGATCGCGAGCGTCCCCGTCGACTCGCCCCAGGCGGTCGCGGAGACGGTCGCCCGCGTGCGCGCCAACCAGCCCGAGTGGGAGGCGCTGGGGATCGAGGGGCGCTACCGCTGGCTGGCCAGGCTGCGCGACTGGCTGCTCGACAACAGCGAGCGGGTGCTGGACACGATGCAGGCGGAGACCGGCAAGGTGCGCGCCGACGCCTCCAACGAGCCCGCCTACCTCGCCGACCTGATCAACTTCTACGGGACGCGGGCCGCCAGGTTCATCGGCGAGGAGAAGGTCCGCCCCCACACCCCGCTGCTCGCCGCCAAGAAGCTGCGCGTGCAGTACCGGCCGCATCCGGTGGTGGGCATCGTCAGCCCCTGGAACTTCCCGCTGATCCTGGCCCTGGGCGACGCGATCCCGGCCCTGCAGGCCGGCGCCGCCGTCGTCGTGAAGCCGTCCGAGTTCACGCCGCTCGGCCTCGCTGAGGTGGTCGCCGCCTGGAAGGAGGAGATCGGTGGGCCCGACGTCTTCGACTGCGTGCAGGGCGTCGGCGAGACCGGCGGTGCCCTGGTCGACGCCGTCGACTTCGTCCAGTTCACGGGCTCCGACCGCACCGGCCGCAAGGTGATGGCGCGGGCCGCCGAGACGCTGACGCCGGTCAGCCTGGAGCTGGGCGGCAAGGACCCGATGATCGTCCTCTCCGAGGCGGACCTCGACCGCGCCGCCGCAGCCGCGACCTGGGGAGGGATGATGAACTCCGGCCAGATCTGCATGTCGGTGGAGCGGATCTACGTCGAGGAGCCCGCCTACAACGAGTTCGTCGCGAAGCTCACCGCCGAGGTGCGGAAGCTGCGGCAGGGAGCCGACGGGCGCAGCTTCGGCAAGGACGTCGGCGCGATGACTTCGCCGAACCAGACGGCGATCGTCGAGGAGCACGTCGACGAGGCGCTCGCCGCCGGCGCCAGGGCGCTGACGGGCGGCCGCCGGGTCGAAGGCCCCGGCGACTACTTCGAGCCGACCGTCCTGGTGGACGTGGATCACTCGATGAAGGTGATGCGCGACGAGACCTTCGGCCCGGTGGTCGGCGTGATGAAGGTGCGCGACGCCGAGGAGGCGCTGCGACTCGCGAACGAAAGCCGTTACGGGCTCTCGGGATCGGTCTTCGGCAAGGGTGAGCGGGCCGAGCGCGTCGCGCGCCGGGTCGAGTGCGGCGCCGTCAACGTCAACGACGTGCTGGTCAACTACTTCGCGATGGACGTGCCGATGGGCGGCTGGAAGCAGTCGGGCATCGGCTACCGCCACGGCGCGGCCGGGATCCGAAAGTACTGCCGCACGGAGTCGCTCGTGATCAGCCGCTTCGCCGGCAGGCGCGAACCGACCTGGTTCCCGTACACGAGGGGCCGCCGCGGCCTCGTCGGCCGCGCCATGCGCGCCTTCAACGCCCGCGACTGGCGCCGCCGCCTCGGCCTGCGCGGCTGACCCGCTACCCCACCCGTTCCGCTGTTCCCTTGCCGTGTAGCTCGCGGGAAAGGAACAGTGGAAGCGTCGGTAGCCTCTTTTGCCATGGCCGAGCGTGACTTCATAGCCGCGACGCGGGAGCGCGTCGTCGTCTTCGACGGCGGCATGGGCGCGACCCTGGAGCAGTTCGACCTGACGCGGGAGGACTACGGCGGCCTCGAGGGCCGCTGCCACGAGGCGCTGGTCCTCAACCGGCCCGACGTGATCGAGGGCGTCCACGCCTCGATGCTGGAGGCCGGCGCCGAGGTGGTCGAGACCGACACCTTCCAGGGCTCGCGGCTGAAGCTCGACGAGTGGGGGCTGGGAGACGAGACCCTGGCGATCAACACGAAGGCGGCGCAGATCGCCCGCAAGGCAGCGGGCGAGGAGCGCTTCGTCGCCGGCTCGATCGGGCCGACCGGCTTCCTGCCCGCCTCCGACGACCCGACCCTCGGCGACATCTCCTTCGCCAAGCTGGTCGAGGTCTTCGCCGAGCAGGCCCGTGGTCTGGTCGAAGGCGGCGCCGACCTGATCGTCATCGAGACGGCGCAGGACATCCTCGAGGTGAAGGCGGCGATCTTCGGCGCCCGCGAGGCCTTCGAGCGGACCGGCCGCACGCTGCCGATCCAGACCAGCGTCTCGCTCCTCCCGCAGGGCGGCAAGATGCTGCTCGGCACCGACATCGAAGCGGTGCTGACGACGCTGACGGCGCTCGGCGCCGACGTGATCGGGCTCAACTGCTCGACCGGGCCGGAGGACATGCGCGACGCGATCCGCTATCTGGGCGAGCACTGCCCGGTCCCCGTCCACTGCATCCCCAACGCCGGCCTGCCGATCCAGGGCCCCGACGGCGAGACGATCTTCCCTGAGCGGCCCGAGCCGCTCGCCGCGACGCTGGGCGAGTTCGTCGAGCGTTACCGAGTCGGCATCGTCGGCGGCTGCTGCGGGACGACGCCCGAGCACATCGCGGCGATCCGCGAGCGGGTCGCCGGCCGCGTGCCCGGCGAGCGGCCGGCGCCGGGGCCACCGCGCCTCTCCTCGATGATGACCTCCACCCCGCTCGTCCAGGAGCCGCGCCCGACCCTGGTCGGCGAGCGCGTCAACTCGCAGGGCTCGCGCCGGGCGAAGGAGCTGCTGCTCGCCGACGACTACGACGGGTTGGTCCAGGTAGCCGAGGACCAGGTGAACGGCGGTGCGCACGTGCTCGACGTCTGCGTGGCGCTGACCGAGCGCCAGGACGAGGCCGAGCAGATGAGCGCGGTGGTGGAGCGGATCTCGCTCACCCAGCCGGCGCCGATCCAGGTCGACTCGACCGAGCCGGAGGTGATTCGCGAGGCGCTCGAGCACATCCCCGGGCGGGCGATCGTCAACTCGATCAACCTGGAGGCGGGCCGCGACAAGGCCGACGTCGTCGTGCCGCTCGCCAGGGCGCACGGCGCGGCGCTGATCGCGCTGACGATCGACGAGGAGGGGATGGCGAAGACGGCGGAGCGCAAGGTGGAGGTCGCCAAGCGCATCCGCGACCTCGCCTGCGGCGAGCACGGCCTCGACCCCCAGGCGCTGATCTTCGACGCCCTCACCTTCACGCTGACCACCGGCGAGGCGGAGTGGCGCGACTCCGCGGTCGAGACGATCGAGGGCATCCGCCGCATCAAGGCCGAGGTTCCCGGCGTCAAGACCTCGCTCGGCGTCTCCAACGTCTCCTTCGGCGTCTCGCAGCCGGCCCGCGCCGTGCTCAACTCGGTCTTCCTCCACCACTGCGTCGAGGCGGGGCTCGACCTGGCGATGGTCAACCCGAACCACATCACCCCCTACGCGGAGATCCCAGACGAGGAGCGCGAGCTGACCGACGACCTCGTCTTCAACCGCCGCCCGGACGCGCTCGAGCGCTTCATCGCCCACTTCGAGTTGAAGGGGGAGGCGGCGGCCGAGGAGGCGGAGGACCCGACAGCGGGCATGGAGCCCGAGCAGGCGCTCCACTGGCACATCCTGCGCCGCCGCAAGGAGGGGGTCGAGGAGTGGATCGACCGCTCGGTCGAGAAGATCGGCGCCGTCCCCACTCTCAACGAGGTGCTGCTGCCGGCGATGAAGGAGGTCGGCGACAAGTTCGGCGCCGGCGAGCTGATCCTGCCCTTCGTCCTGCAGTCGGCCGAAGTGATGAAGCGCGCCGTGGCGCAGCTGGAGAACTACCTCGACCGGATCGATGGCCACACCAAGGGCAAGGTCGTGATCGCCACAGTCTTCGGCGACGTCCACGACATCGGCAAGTCGCTGGTCAACACGATCCTCACCAACAACGGCTACACGGTGATCGACCTCGGCAAGCAGGTGCCGGTCGACACGATCATCGAAGCCGCGGTCGAGAACGGGGCCGACGCGATCGGCCTTTCGGCGCTGCTCGTCTCCACCTCCAAGCAAATGCCGATCTGCGTGCAGGAGCTTCACCAGCGCGGGCTGGAGTTCCCGGTGCTGATAGGAGGAGCCGCGATCAACCGCGACTTCGGCCGGCGCGCCCTCTACCCGCACGGCAGGGAGTCCGACGAGGTCTACGAGCCGGGAGTCTTCTACTGCAAGGACGCCTTCCAGGGCCTCGACACGATGGACGCGCTCCTCGACGCGGCGGCGCGCGAGGCGCTGGTCGAGCGGATCCACGCCGAGGCGCGGCAGCTGCGCGAGCAGGGCGAGCGGACCGACGAGGGGCCGCCGACCAGCGATGCCAGCGTGCGCTCGACGGCGCGCACCGACGTTCCGCTCCCTGAGCCCCCCTTCTGGGGGGTGCGCGACGTCGAGGTCGACCTCGACGAGGTCTTCCCCTATCTCGACCGCCACGTCCTCTTCAAGCTCCACTGGGGCGGCAAAGGCGTCAAGGGCGAGGCCTGGCGCGAGCTGGTCGAGGGGAACGGCGCGGAGGAGGGCTTCGCGCCGCGCCTGGAGCGGATGTGGCGCGAGCAGGACTACCTGCACCCGCGCGCCAGGCTCGGCTACTTCCCTTGCAACGCCGACGGCAACGAGCTGGTCGTCTTCGACCCCGAGGACCCGGAGCGCGAGCTGGAGCGGCTCGTCTTCCCGCGCCAGCCCAGGCACGACCGCATCTGCCTCGCCGACTTCTTCCGGCCGCTCGACTCGGGCGAACGCGACGTGGTCGCCCTCCAGGGCGTCACAGTCGGTCCCGAGGTGACCGAGCTGATCGAGCGGCTGGAGCGCGAAGGCGAGTTCGCCGAGCAGCTCTACGTGCACGGGCTCGGCGTGCAGGCGGCGGAGGGGCTGGCCGAGTGGCTGCACTCGGAGGTGCGCCGCCAGCTCGGCGTCGATCTCGACCAGGGCCGCCGCTACTCCTGGGGCTACCCGGCCTGCCCGGACCAGTCCGAGCACGAGAAGGTATGGCGCCTGCTGCGCCTGGAGGAGATCGGCATGACGCTGTCGGGCGGCTACGCGGTGATGCCCGAGCAATCGACCGTGGCGATCGTCGCCCACCACCCGCAGGCCGTCTACTTCGGCATGAAGTCGGGCTTCATCCCCGAGGACAGGGCGCCGGACGAGCTGATCGCCGGCACCCAGCGCGGCGGCGAGCTGCCGGGGGCCCCGCGGCTCGCCGCCGAGAAGGGCTAGACGCCGGCCCCTTCGCGGGCCTCCTCCGCCGCCGGCGGCTTCGGCTCGAGCCGGACCGGCGAGGCCGAGAGGGCCTGCACGCGCAGGTCGTTCCAGGTGAGGCCCTCGCGGACGAGAGCGGGCACGCCCAGCGCCACCGCCGTCGCGATCTCGACCGCCTGCAGGATGATCCCGTAGGCGAGCGCGTCGGCGGTGCCGATCCCGAAGCCGGTGTGCAGGACGCTGATCACGGCGAGCTGGAAGACGCCGATGTTGGCCGGCGTCGCCGGCACCACCGCGGTGACGTTGACCGCGAAGAGGACCGCGGCGGCGGCGCCGATCCCCGCCCGGCCGTTGAGTCCGAGCGCCGCCAGCAGCGCCCAGCAGGCCGAGAGCTGGATCGCCCAGGCGGTGAGCTGGGCCAGCGCCGAGGCGATGCCGCGCTTCGGCTCGCGGAAGATCGCCAGGCCGGCTCGCACCTGCAGCAGCGAGCGGCGCAGCGTCGTGCCGAGGCGGGCGAGGCGGCCGTTGCCCTCGCGCCGCATCGTCGCCGGCGCCACCAGCACGGCGAGGAGCAGCAGCAGCGGCACGAAGCTGAAGACGAAGAGCTTCTGGGTGCCCGAGTGGAAGAGTTCGGTGGTCGTGACGATGATCACGCCGAGCATCGCGACCGCGGCGATGTTGAAAACCGTCTGCGAGACCAGCGTGCC
>DASTHF010000099.1:0-7453 GCA_035605615.1 Solirubrobacterales bacterium | reverse complement strand
ATCGTCGGCGACCTCGGCGGCCTCGACCACCTGTCGTGGGTCGTGACCTCGTACCTGCTCGCCTCGACGATCTCGACGCCGCTCTACGGCAAGCTCGGCGACATGATGGGACGCAAGCCGGTCTTCCTGGCGGCGATCCTGATTTTCCTCGCCGGCTCGATGCTGGCCGGGCTCAGCCAGTCGATGACCGAGCTGATCGGTTTCCGCGCCCTGCAGGGGATCGGCGCCGGCGGCCTGATGGTCGGCGCGCAGGCGATCATCGCCGATGTCGTGCCGCCGCGCGAGCGCGGCCGCTACATGGGGCTGATCGGCTCGGTCTTCGCGGTCGCCTCGGTGATCGGGCCGCTGCTCGGCGGCTTCTTCGTCGACAACCTCTCCTGGCGCTGGGTCTTCTACGTGAACATGCCGGTCGGCGCGGTGGCGGTGGCGATCGTGGCGCTGCGCCTTCACCTGCACGTCCCGCATCGTCGCCACAAGATCGACGTGCTCGGCGTGACCCTGCTCTCGGGCGGCGTCGGCGCGCTGATCCTGCTGACGACCTGGGGCGGCAACCAGTACCCCTGGGGATCGCCGGAGATCGTCGGCCTCGGCATCGCCGGCGCCGTTCTGATCGCGCTCTTCATCTGGCAGGAGAGCCGCGCGGCCGAGCCGGTCATCCCGCTGGGCCTCTTCCGCTCCAGCGTCTTCAGCGTCTCGAACGCGATGGGATTCTCGATCGGGATGGCGATGTTCGGCGCGATCGTCTTCATCCCGCTCTTCCTGCAGCTCGTCTACGGCGCCAGCCCAACCAGCTCCGGCCTGCGAATGCTGCCGCTGATGGCCGGCCTGCTCGCCGCCTCGATCGCCTCCGGCCGCGTGATCAGCCGGATCGGCCGCTACCGGCCCTTCCCGATCGCCGGCACCGCGATCCTGATCGTCGGCATGTACCTGCTCTCTCGGCTCACCGCCGAAACGGAACCGTGGCTGGCCTCCGTCTACATGTTCGTCGTCGGAATCGGCATCGGGCTCGTGATGCAGGTGCTCGTGCTGGTCGTCCAGAACGACGTGCGACCGGCGGAGATCGGCGTCGCCACCTCTACCGCCACCTTCTTCCGCTCGGTCGGCGGCTCCTTCGGCGTCGCCATCTTCGGCGCCATCTTCGCCTCGGAGCTCGCCGCCCAGCTGGCCCGGCTTCCCCGCGCGATCACCGGGCGGCTCGGTCAGGGGGTCCACCTCAACCCCCAGCAGGTGAAGCACCTGCCGCCCCAGGTCCACGACCAGTTCCTGCAGGCGTTCGCCAACGCGCTGCACAGCGTCTTCCTCTGGGGCGTCGGGCTGGCCGCGGTTCCCTTCCTGCTCTCCTGGCTGCTCAAGGAGGTGCCGCTGCGGACGACGCTCGGCCACTCGGCGGAGCTGGACGCCGAGGAGGCGCTGGGCGGCGGGACGCCCGAGGAGCGGCTCGCCGCCGCGGGCGCCGGCGCCACTCGCGCCGGCAGCGGTTGAAACGCCTGTCCTGAATCGCGCGCGTCCTGGCAAGGCGATGCGGGTATGCGTAGGGCATGAGCCGTCACCCGATGCCGGCCGCCGACGCGGCCTGGCTGCACATGGACCGGCCGGCCAATCCGATGGTCGTCAACGGACTGGTCCTCCTGGGTGAGGCTCCGGACTTCGACTCCCTACCCGGGATCCTGGAGGAGCGCCTCGTCGCGCGCTTCCCGCGCTTTCGGCAGCGGGTCGTCGACCCTCTCGGCCGGCGGCCCGCCTTCGAGGACGACCCGGCCTTCGACCTCGCCGCCCACCTGCACCGCCAGGCGCTGCCGCCGCCGGGCGACGCGGCGGCGCTGTGGGCCGCTGTCAGCGACCTGGTCGGTCCCACGCTCGACCGCGACCGGCCGCTCTGGCAGGCCCACCTGATCGAAGGCTACGAAGGGAGCGCCGCGGCGATCCTCTGGCGGATGCACCACTGCATCGCCGACGGCATCGCCCTCGCCCGGGTGATGCTCTCGATCTCCGACGACGCCGAAGGGGAGATCGAGCCGGCCGCGCCCGGCGCGGCGCCCGGCCTGCTGGGCCGCCTCGCCGCCGCCCCGCTCGGCGCCGCCGCGGCGGCGCGGCGGCTGAGCGGCATGGCCGTGCACGAGGCGACGCAGTCGCTTGTCCATCCCCGCCATCTGCGAGAGCTCGCGGGGACCGCGCTGCGCGACACCGCCACCACGGCGAAGCTGCTCGCCGCCCCGGCCGATGCGCCCAGCGATCTCCGCGGGCCGCTCTCGGGCAGGCGCCGGGTCGCCTGGGCGGAGCCCGTCCCCCTGGAGCTGGTCAGGAAGGCGGCGCGCCGCCGCCGCGTCACGATCAACGACCTGCTCGTCACCGCCCTGGCCGGGGCGCTGCACGAGCTGTTCGAGGAAGCGGGCGCCGTCCGCGCCGGCGGCCGGCCCGAGGAGGTCCGCGCGATGGTCCCCTTCAACCTGCGCCCGCTCGACGAGCCCGTCCCCTCCGACCTCGGCAACGAGTTCGCGCTGATCCTGCTGGAGCTGCCGGTGGGGGAGCTGCGGGCGGCGGAGCGGCTGCGCGAGGTGAGCAGCCGCATGGGCGCGATCAAGCGCTCGCACGAGGCGACGATCTCCTACGGGATCCTCAGCGCGATCGGTCTGACGCCGCCCTGTGTCGAGGACCGCCTGATCGGTTTCTTCAGCGACAAGGCGAGCCTGGTCGTCACCAACGTTCCCGGGCCGCGCCGGCGCGTCCACTTCGCCGGCGTGCCGGTGACCGGCGTGATGGTCTGGGCGCCCTGCTCGGGCAGCCTCGGGATGACCGTCAGCATCTTCAGCTACGACGGCGAGGTCACGGTCGGCTTCATGGCCGACACGGCGCTCGTCCCCGACCCCGAGCCGCTGGCGCGCGCCTACGGCAGCGAGCTGCGGCGTCTCGTCGAACCCGTCGGCTGATACAAGGTCCGTCGCGATGCGACGGCAGGGATTTCAACTGCGCCGCCTGGCCGCGATCTACGCGGGTGGCGCGATCGGCGCGCTGGCCCGGGTCGGCCTTGCGCAGGCGGCGCCACACGGCGCCGCCGCCTGGCCCTGGGCGACCTTCGCCGTCAACATGATCGGCGCGCTGCTGCTCGGCTGGTTCGTCGCGCGGCTGCGCGACCACCCCGAGGACAGTCTCGCGCACCCGTTCCTGACCACAGGCATCTGCGGCACGCTGACGACCTTCTCGACGCTCCAGCTCGAGCTGTTCCAGATGGTCGAGGCCGGGCGCCTCGCCCTCGCCGCCTCCTACGTCGGCGCGACCCTGGCGGCCGGCTTCCTCGTCGTGCGGGTGGGGATGGCGCTGGAGCGCCGCCCGGAGCCGGCGGCGTGAGCCCCGCCGCCTGGGTCGCGGTCGCCCTGCTGGGCGGCACAGCGGCGGCCGTCCGCTTCCTGATCGACGCCGGCCTCAGCGCCCGCGCCGACCATCCCTTCCCGCTCGGCGTGCTGGCGATCAACGTCGGCGGCACGCTGGCGCTGGGCCTCGTCGCCGGCGCGGCGCTGAGCGGCCAGGCTCTGGTCGTCGTCGCCGGCGGGGGCATCGGCTCCTTCACCACCTTCTCGACCTGGGTGCTCGATTCGCACCGCCTCGCCGAGGCCGGCCACACCCACCTCGTCTGGCTCAACGTCGGTCTCTCGCTCCTCGCCGGCTTCGCCGCGATCGCCTTCGGCCACTGGCTGGGCGAAGCGCTGTAGCCGTCCGCGCCCGGCTCTACCTTGAGCCCACGATGACTCAGGAAGCGCTTGCCGGCATTGTCGAGGAGGCGGTTTCGCCGAACGGGTCCGCGCCGGCCGAGGCGGCGTCGAACGGCGCCGCGCCCGCCCGCGTGCCGCTGCGCGAGCTGGAGGCCGGCAGCCGGGTTGCGGGCGTCTTCGCCGTCCGCGAGCGGGAGCTGCGCCGCAAGCGCAACGGCGAGCCCTGGCTGCGCCTCGTGCTCGGCGACGCGAGCGGCAGCATGGAGGCGGTGTCCTGGGAGGAGGCGGAGGCGCGCTACGCGCTCGCCGCCCCGGGCGGCGCCGTCTTCGTCGGCGGCGTCTATGAGGTGAGCGACCGCTGGGGCTCGAAGATCAAGCTGACCGAGCTGCGCGAGGCGGCCGCGGACGAGTACCGGCCCGGCGACCTCGCCGCCGCCTCGGAGGTCCCCTGCGAGCGCCTCGAGGCCGACCTGCGCGAGCTGCTCGAGACGGTCCAGGACCCGCAGCTGCGCGAGCTGCTCGACCGCTTCTTCGGCGCGGGGTCGGAGATCTGGCGGCGCTTCCGCGACGCGCCGGCGGCGAAGGTCTACCACCAGGCCTACCGTCACGGGCTGCTCGAGCACACGGTCTCGGTGGGGCAGGCAGTCAGCGCCGCCGCCAACTTCTTCCCCGGGATCGACCGCGAGATCGCCGTCGCCGGGGCGCTCCTCCACGACATCGGCAAGATCGAGGCCTACAACGACGACCCGCTGGCGATCGACCTCACCGACGCCGGCCGCCTGCAGGGCGAGATCCCGCTCGGCTACTACCGGGTGCGCCGCGAGATCGAGGAGATCCCCGGCTTCGACAGCGGCCTCGCCCAGGCTGTGCTCCACATCATCCTCAGCCACCACGGCTCGCTCGAGCACGGCTCGCCGGTCGTCCCCGCCACCCGCGAGGCGGTCCTCGTCCACATGATCGACAACCTCGGCGGCCGGCTCGGCAGCTTCGACCGGCTGGAGCGGGAGCTGCCCGACGGCGAGTCCTGGTCGAGGTTCGACCGGGCGCTTTCCGGCTCCGCGTACTTCGGCCAGCGCGCCGCCTGACGGATCCGTCAGTAGTAGCCAAAATGCGGGTTTCCGCCCCCGGGACGAGGGGCCGCTCCAAGCGCTCCGACTATCCTGCGCTCAGTGGCGAAGGACACCGAGAAGCTGATTCGCCAGCTCTCTCTGATCTCGTTCCTGATGGCCCAGGGGAGGCCCGTCTCCGCCCTGGAGATCAAGCGCGAGGTCGAGGGCTACAGCGACATGAACGACGACGCCTTCGCGCGCCGCTTCTACGCCGATCGCGCCGAGCTGGAGAGCCTCGGCATCCAGCTCGGGGTCGAGAAACCGGGGGAGGGGTTCTTCGAGGCGGAGCTCTACTCGCTGCCGCCGGAGAACTTCTACCTGGAAGAGATCGAGTTCGACGACAACGAGCTGGCGGCGCTGAGCACGGCGCTCTCGCTGCTCACCGACGGCGGCTTCGCCTACGCCGAGCCGCTGCGGCTTGCCCTCCAGCAGGTCGCCTGGGGCCATCCCAACCCGCTCAGCGAGGGCAAGCGCGCGCCGGTCGAGATGGCGATGACCGCCTCGGCCGGCGGCCGCGAGCTGTCGCAGCGCCTCTCCAAGATCGAGACGGCGATCTCGCGCCGCAAGACGGTCGAGTTCACCTACTACACGATGGAGCGCGACGAGACCGAGAAGCGCAAGGTCGACCCCTACCACCTCGTCTTCCGCGGCGGCCAGTTCTATTTGATCGGCCACTCGCACGAGCGCGACGCGGTGCGCGTCTTCCGCCTCTCCCGCATCCAGGGCAAGGTGGGCTACGCGACCAAGGCGGAGCACGACTTCGCGCCGCCCGAGGACTTCGACCGCCGCGACTACGGCAGCCGCGCCGACTGGCAGCTGGGCGAGATCCAGGGGCGGGCAAAGGTCTTCGTCCGCGACCGCGTCGCCTGGCTGATCGAGCGCGACTTCGGCCTCTACGGCGAGCTGCGCGCGGCGCGCAAGTCCGACGGCGCGCCCGGCAAGGGCTCGATCTTCGAGACCGACTACGCCTCGCCGCGCGAGCTGATCGCCTGGGTGCTGCGCTGGCGCCAGAACGCCGCCGTGCTGGCGCCGGCCGAGCTGCGCGAGGAGGCGGAGCGGCGGCTGGCCCTGCTCCACGACCGCCACCACAACGGCTTCGAGCCGGCCGCCACGGTGGAGCGGCCGCTGCGCGAGGCGCCGCGCCGCTCGCGCTCCAACGGCCGCGGCGAGGCGGCGATCCGGCCGGAGCGCTTCGCCCGCCTCGTCACCCTCGCCGGCCTCCTGATCGAGTCGGCCAAGCAGGGCGAGCGGCTGCGCGTCTCGGAGCTGCGGCAGCGGCTCGAGCTGACCGAGGAGGAGCTGCGCGAGGACATCGACCTGCTCAACGTCGTCAACTTCGGCGGCGGCACCTACGTCCTCTACGCGGAAGTGCAGGGCGATGAGATCGAGGTCGACTCGGAGCCCTACGGCGACAACTTCGCGCGGCCGGCGCGGCTGCTGCCGCTGGAGGCGAAGGCGCTGATCGCGGCGATCGACCTCTTCGGTAACCATCTGCCCCAGGCCGGCCTGCAGAGCGCCCGCGAGAAGATCGTCGGGGCGCTCGGCCACGATCCCTCCGAGGAGGGGCTGGAGATCGCTTCGGGCGGCGGCGGCGACGCCGAGGTGGCGCGGGTCGTCAATGAGGCGATCGCCTCGCGGCGGGTGCTCAAGCTCCAGTACTACAAGGAGAACGAGGACCAGTTCACGAAGCGCGCGGTCGAGCCCTACCGGCTGGAGAACGGGCGCGAGGGCTGGTACGTCGAGTGCTTCGACCTGACCAAAGACGGCGTGCGCCACTTCAAGCTCGACCGGATCAAGGAGGCGAGGATCGGCGCGGAGACGTTCGAGCCGCGTCCCGAGGTGGAAGAGCTGGCCGGGGTTGAGGGCTGGATGACCGACGGCGAGGTTCCGGCTGCCCACGTGGCGCGGGTCTGGGTCTCACCCGAGCGGGCGCGCTGGCTGCGCGAGGAGCGCACCGTGGTCGAGGAGCTCGCCGACGGCGCCGTCGTCGTCGAGCTTCCCTACGCGGGGACGTCGTGGCTGGTGCGGGAGATCCTCAGCGGCGCCGGGGACCTCGTCGTGCTCGAGCCCGACGACGCCCGCGCCGCGATCGCCCGTGAAGTCGAAAGCTAAGACGGCACTGTCGGGGTCGACCCCCCTATAGGGGACAAAAGTCAGAAAGCGCGATGGATCCGGCGCCCGGACATCCTGAGATCGTTTGCATCGTCGCACCGAACCCCGGGCCGATGACGCACGAGGGGACGAACACCTATCTCTACGGGTCCGATCCCTGCACGGCGATCGACCCCGGGCCGGACGATGCGGGCCACCTGGAGGCGGTGCGGGCGGCCGCCGCCGAGCGGGGCGGGATCGGCGCCGTCCTCCTCACCCATAGCCATGGCGATCACGCCGACGGGGCCCAGAAGCTTGCCGCTGCGGTTGCGAGGGAGGGAGGGGAGACGCTCCCGGTCATCCTTCCGGCCGACGGCGAGGAGCACGGCGGCCTGCGGGCGGTGGCCACGCCCGGTCACGCCGCTGACCACGTCTGCTTCCTGACCCCCGACGGCGTCTGCTTCAGCGGCGACCTCGTGCTTGGCGAGGGCTCGACCTTCGTCCCGCCCGACGGCGGCTCGCTCGCCGCCTACATGGAGTCGCTGC
>DASTHF010000096.1:0-10879 GCA_035605615.1 Solirubrobacterales bacterium | reverse complement strand
GGCTTGATCGTCGGCTCAATTTCTTTGAGCTTCGCAGGCGTAGCGCCTTCATAGCTCCCGTTGTTGTCGGTCGAGAACGTCTCGATGGCAACCTGGGCGCTGTGGGCGTTCTCCTTGGCCTTGGCGTCGCCGGCCTTGGATTTCTGGTTGAAGAATGCCGGCAGCGCGATGGCGGCCAGAATTCCGAGGATGAGCATCACGACGAGGAGCTCGATCAGCGTGAAGCCGGCCTCGCCGTCGCCGTTGAGCCGGGCGCCAATCTTGGCCCGGAGGTTCTGGATAAACACCTTAGGTACCTCCCGTGGTCCTAATCGTTTGCGCCAGAGCCCCGTCGCGTGACGCCACGTGGTGTCTGTCGACCCCGGTGGTAGCCCGGCCGACTCCCCGAGGGAGAGCCCCGCAAGCTTTGCGCCCCCGCCTCACGACGGGTTTGCCTTCCTGCACCGAGGCACTGGCAGATTCATCACAGGGCGTCTAATCGGCACCCCCGAGAATCACTTGATCCCCGAAATTTGGCCTTCCTCTCCCCAAAACTCAGGTTCCCTGACCCAATCGCCTTTGAGCACCAGGCAAATCGATGGGACAGCCGCCGAAATCGTGCGTCGGGAAGCCGTTACCCAACTGGCGCATTCAACGCGCCACATGCGCAGGGCGGCTCCCTACGTTCGGGCAATGCCCCGTATCAGCAGCTTCTACGGGATCGTGATCGCGATGTATTACGAAGAGCACGGCGTCCCGCACTTCCATGCCCACTATGCCGAGCATCGCGCATCTATCTCTATCGAAGCGCTTGAGCTACTGGGCGGCTCGCTGCCCTTTCGGGCTCTGAGCCTGGTCCGCGAATGGGCCGACCTCCACCGCGATGAGCTGATTGCCAACTGGGAGCGGGCACGCGCAGACAAATCATTGCTACCGATCGATCCGATGCCCTAGCATCGAGGGTCGTGAGACAGATGGCGCATGTCACCCACGTTGAGTCCCTTGCGGGCCACCGGCTGCGCCTGCGGTTCGATGACGGCGCGGAGGGAGAGATCGATCTCTCTCTTCGTCAGTGGCGGGGAATCTTCGCTCCACTTGAGGACCAGGCGTTCTTCGAACGGGTCGAGATCGATGAGGAGCTGGGAACGATCGTCTGGCCCAACGGCGCCGACATAGCCCCCGAGACGCTGCACGACTGGGTGGTCCAGGGAGCAGGCAGCATTCACGCCTGATGCCGCGGCGCTTACTTGCGCCCAGGTCAGAGCTGGGTCGCGAGGAGGCCGATCAGGGCGGCGAAGCCGGCGATGTAGGCGGCGGACAGGGCCACCACGCCGTGGAACATCGCGCGCTGGATCGAGTCGAAGCGGGCATTCATTTCGCTGCGCAGTTCCTTGATGTCCGTATCGACGCGATCGAAGCGGTCGTCCACGCGGCGTTCGAGCGTGTCGAAGCGCCGGCCGACCTCGTCGAATCGCTTGTCGGTGTGGGCGGCGAAGTCGTCGAGCCGCTCGTCCGTCCAGGAATCCCTCATCGTCTGCACCGCGCCATCGTTGCAGACAACATATCGCGTGGCTGTAGCGGTTGAAGGAAGTCCGCAACGCCAGGCTCACGCTTCGCCGGATCGCGGTTCCCGCTCAGGCGAAGAGGGCTTCGCCGAGGAAGCCGCCGGGGCGGGTGCCCGGCGGGCAGGCGAAGATGGCGCTGCCGGTGTGGCGGGTGTGGCGGTTGAGCGCGTCGGCGGCGGCGAGGCGGCGCTGGATCGGGATGAACTGGCGGCGGGGGTCGCGCTGGAAGCAGATGAAGAAGAGGCCGGCGTCGAGCTGTCCGCTGCCGGCCTCCGCCGCTTCGGCGAAGGAGTAGCCGCGGCGCAGGATGCGCTGACCGTCGTTGTACCGGGGGCTGGCGAGGCGGACGTGGGCGTTGGCGGGGATCGTCGGCTCGCCGTGTTCGGTCGCGGCGAGGTCGAGCGGGTCGTACTCGTGGCGGCCGCCGAGCGGGGCGCCGCTCACCTTGTAGCGGCCGATCGCCCGCTGCTGGCCTTCGAGGCTGGTGTTGTCCCAGACGTCGAAGAGGAACCGGATGCGCCGCGCCACCAGGTAGCTGCCGCCCGCCATCCAGCGGGGCGAGTTGCCGCGCCGCGCCCAGACGAACCTCTCCATCGCGTCGGTGTCCTCGGCGCGGATGTTTTCCGTGCCGTCCTTGAAGCCGAGCAGGTTGCGGGGTGTCGTCTGGGCGCGGCTGGTGCTCGAGGTGCGGCCGAAGCCCTGCTGGGACCAGCGCAGCGCCGCGGTCGGACCGGCCAGCCCGGCGAGGACGTGGACCGCGTGGAAGGCGACCTGGGCGTCGTCGGCACAGGCCTGGAGGCAGAGGTCGCCGCCGCTGCGGCGGGGATCGAGGCTCTCCCCGCTGAACGGAGGTAGGGGGCGCAGGGCCGGCGGCCGGCGGCGCGCCAGGCCAAAGCGGTCGCGGCGGCGGGATCCGAAGAGGCCGGGGCCGAAGCCGACCGTGATCGTCAGCCGCGCCGGGCCGAGCCCGATCGCCTCGCCCCCGTCGAGCGGCGCCTGGGTCGGTTCTGCGGTAAGCCGCCCGTAGGGGCGGCCTCTCGTCAACGCCTCGGCCGCCTTCGTCCAGTCCTCGAGCAGGTGCCGCAGGTCTTCGCGGGCGTCGCTGGTTACGTCGAAGGCGGCGAAGCTGAGGAACTCCTGGGCGGGCGTCGCGATCCCCGCCTGGTGGGCGCCGTGGAAGGGGACCGCCGCACCGGAGCCGGCGGCATCCGCACCTTCATCCGTCCCGCCCCCCGAGCCCACCAGGACCCGGTCCAGTCCCGCGCCGATCCCCAACATGGCGGCGCCCGCCAGCGCCCGCCGGCGCGTCACGCCTCGCCCGTCCCCGTCGCGGGCGCCTCCTCCTCCGTCCGCCCTCACCCCGTAAAAGGTAGGCCACCGGGCAAGAGAGGCCCGCCGCCTACCTGCCGCAGCCGCTCAGCCGTAGCGCTCGCCGATGATGCGGCGCAGCTTGGCGCGATCGTGGCGCGACTGGATGCGGCGCACCGTGCCGGAGCGCGAGCGCATCACCAGCGATTCGGTGCTCGCCCCCGGGCCGCGGTAGCGGACGCCCTGGAGGACGTCGCCGTCGGTGACGCCGCTGGCCGAGAAGAAGACGTCCTCGCCCGAGCAGAGGTCGTCGCAGGTGAGGACGCGGTCGAGGTCGTAGCCGGCGTCGAGCGCCGCCTGGCGCTCCTCGTCGTTGCGCGGCCAGAGGCGGCCGAGCAGCTGCCCGCCCATGCACTTCAGCGCCGCCGCCGAGATGACCCCCTCCGGCGTGCCGCCGATCCCCCAGAGCAGGTCGACCGGGGAGCGGTCGCTGACCGCGAGCAGCGCGGCCGAGACGTCGCCGTCCTTGATCAGGCGGATGCGAGCGCCCGCCTCGCGCACTTCCTTCATCGCGTCGGCGTGGCGGTCGCGGTCGAGCATGACGACGGTGACGTCGCCGACGCTACCTCCCTTGCGCTCGGCGACCAGCTTCAGGGTCTCGGCGAGCGGCCGGTCGAGGTCGAGCAGGTCGGCGATCTCCTCGCCGCCGGCGAGCTTTTCCATGTAGACGCAGGGGCCGGGGTCGAACATCGTGCCGCGCTCGGCGAGCGCGATCACGGCGATGGCGCTCGGCATGCCGAGCGCGCAGAGGCGCGTCCCCTCCAGCGGGTCGACGGCGATGTCGACGACCGGCGGGCTGCCGTCGCCGATGTGCTCGCCGTTGTAGAGCATCGGTGCCTCGTCCTTCTCGCCCTCGCCGATCACCACGACGCCGTCCAGCGAGACCGAGTGGAGGACATGACGCATCGCATCGACGGCGGCCTGGTCGGCGGCGATCTTGTCGCCCCGCCCCACCCAGCGGGCGGCGGCGAGCGCCGCCCCCTCGGTCACCCGCGCCAGGTCGAGCGCCAGGTTGCGGTCCGGCTTGCCGTCGGGCCGCGAGTTCGGGTGCGATCCGCCGTCGGCCTGCGAGTCGGCCTGCGGCGCGGCTTGCTGCGAGTCACCCACGGTGACCGGCAGGCTATCCCTTTTGACCGGTCCAGGTCAGCTCGAACGCAGTTCCTCTCGCTATGTGAGCAGAACTGCGTTCGAGCCGGATCTTCGCCGGGGAGCCGGGGTGCTTGTCGCCTGGAAAGGCTCAGCGGGAGAGGCTCAGCGCCGGCGCCGCAGGGCGCGGCCGACCGGCGTGTCGCGGGCTTCGACGGCGGCGGTCACGGCGGCGTGGTGGACCGGGTGGTGGAAGCGCTCGCGGAGCAGGTAGACCCCCGAGCCCGCGAAGACGAGCACGAGCCCGATCGCCACTTCCGGCCGGCCGATGAAGGCGAGTTGGCCGACCGCGGCGATCAGGCCGAGGACGGGGAGCACCGGCCCGAGGGGAAGCGCCAGGGCGCCGGGCGTCTTGCGGCGCAGGGCCACCGCGGCGGCGACGTTGACCACCGCCATCGCGACGATCGCGGCGACGTTGGCCAGGGCGACCACCGCGGCGATCTGCCGGGAGGCGATCAGGAGGACGTAGAGGACGGCGGCGGACAGCACGCTGACGGCCGGATGCCCGTGCCACATGCGGCCGAGCAGGGTCGGCACCTCGCGCTTGGCCGCCAGGCGGACCATGATCTCCGACGAGCCGAGGATGTTGGCGTTGCCCGCCGAGAGGGTCGAGACGAGCGCGCCGATCGGGATCAGGACGGCACCCCAGCCGCCCATCAGCCGTTCGGCCGCCGTGCCGACGCTGGCCTCGGTGAAGGTATGGAGCTGGCCGGCGAGCAGCGCGACGACCACGCCGACGTAGACGACCGCCACGATGCCCATCGAGATCAGGATCGCCAGCGGCACTGTGCGCTCGGCGTCCTCGACGTCGCCCGCCATGTTGCAGACGACGTTGAACCCGAGATAGGCGATGAAAAGGAGCCCCGAGGTCGTCAGCACCGAGCCGGCCCCGTGCGGGGCGAAGGGGGTGAAGTGGGCGCGATCGAGGTGGATGAAGGCGAAGACGATCAACAGGAGGAGGATCCCCACCTTGATGGCGACCAGCACGGTCTCGGCGCGGCCGATCAGGCTGGCGGGGCCGAAGTTGAGCGCGGTCAGGACGCCGGCCCCGACCAGCGCCCAGGCGACGGCCGGGACGCCGGCGACGAAGAACTCGTGCATGTAGACGCCGAAGGCGTTGAGGACGAACGCCGCGCCGATCACTCCCCCCAGCCAGAACGCCCAGGAGGTGAGGAAGCCCCAGTAGCCGCCCAGCGCCCGCCCCACGAATCCGTAGCCGCTCTCGCCCGGGCGGGCGAGGCTGGCGACGACCGCGAAGGAGAGCGCCGAGAGCAGCACCAAGAGGCCGGCGAGGGCGAAGGCGGCGATCGCCGCCGGGCCGGCCTTCTCGACCGCGAGGCCGGAGAGCACGAAGACGCCCGCGCCGACCATCGTGCCGACCGCGAAGGCGACGCAGGCGAGCAGGCCGATCCGGTGCTCGCCGGCCGGGCCCGGCGCCGCGGCGCGGGCGGCTCCTGTTTGCAGCGCGTCAGGCGGTATGGAGCGGGAGGCTATTGGGCCGGGAGGCCGCGAGGCTGAGGGCGTAGTCGCCGGCCGGATCCGCGAACCAGCCGCTCATCGCGAGGCCCGCTTCGGCGTAGATCTCCTCCAGCCGCTCGCGGGTGAGCTTGGCGGAGATCTCGGTCCGCATCTCCTCGCCGGCGGCGAAGCGCACCGTGAGATCGAGGCCGTCGACGCGGACGACCTGGTCGACGCGCGAGCGCAGGCGGACGTCCATCCAGGCCCGCTCGGCGTCGTAGCGGGCGACGTGCTCGAAGGCGTCGAGGTCGAAGTCCGCCCCCAGCTCGCGGTTCAGCACCGCCAGCACGTTGCGGTTGAACTCCGCGGTGACCCCGGCGGCGTCGTCGTAGGCGGCCCCGAGGCGGGCCGGCTCCTTGACCAGGTCGGTGCCCAGCAGCAGCCGGTCGCGGGGCCCGAGCAGCGCGGCGATGCGAGAGAGGAAGTCGCGGCGGGGCCCCGGGTAGAGGTTGCCGATCGTCCCGCCAAGGAAGGCGATCAGGCGGCCGCCATCGCCGGAGCCGTCGACGCTCGGGCCGCGGCCGTCGACGGCGCCGATCCGCTCCAGGTCCTGCTCGAAGTCGCAGACGAGGCCGCGGACGGCGAGCCCCGGATACTCCTCGACCAGGCTCTCCGCGGTCTCTCGGGTGATCCGCTCGGAGATGTCGACCGGGACGTAGGTCTCGAGGCAGCCGGCGTCGCGCATCGCGCTCAGCAGGTGGCGCGTCTTGGCGGCCGAGCCGGAGCCCAGCTCGACCAGCGTCGCCGGCTCGCCGGCCGCGGCGACGATCTCGTCGGCGCGCGCGGCGAGGATGGCGCGCTCGGCGCGGGTCGGGTAGTACTCGGGCAGCTCGGTGATCTGCTCGAAAAGCTGCGAGCCGCGCTCGTCGTAGAAGTACTTCGGCGGCAGCTCCTTGGGCTTGGCGGTGAGGCCGAGGCGCACCTCGCGCGCCATCGCGGCGCGGCGGCCCCCGGCGAGGTGGACCTCGATCTCGACTCGGCTCCTCGTCGCGAGCGGCTTCATCGCTCAGGCGTCCCTCGCGCAGCGCAGGCCGGCGAAGATCTGGCGCCGCTGCGGCAGGTCCCAGTTGCGGAAGCTGGGCCGGACGACGTTCGGGTCGGTGGCCCAGGAGGCGCCGCGCAGGACCTTGTGGCCCTTGCCGAAGTGGGCCTCGGAGTACTCGGGGTAGGGGAAGGCCTCGAAGCCCGGGTACGGCAGGAGCTCCGAGCAGGTCCATTCCCAGACCTGGCCGGTGCCCTCGAGGTGAGGGCGCGCCGCCTCCCACTCCTGCTCGCTCGGCAGGCGCCTGCCCTTCCAGCGGGCGAAGGCGTCGGCCGCGGGCCAGGAGACGTGGATGACGGGGGCGGAGGGATCGATGGGCTCGCTCCTACCCATTGCGGCCCTCACCCATCCCCCCTCGCCGTCGCGCTCCCAGTAGAGCGGCGGCTCGGCGCCGGTCTCCTCGACGAAGCGCAGGTACTCGCCGTTGGCGACGGGGAGGCGGTCGATCTCGAAGGCGGCCAGCTCGACGCGGTGGCGGCGGCGCTCGTTGTCGTAGGCGAAGCCGGAGGCGGGCGCGCCGATCTCGTAGGCCCCGGCCGGCATATGGATCGTCCCCGAACCCGGGGGCGCCGGCAAAGCCGCCGGCCCGGGCCCGAGCCCCGGCGGCGGCTCGTAGCCCTCGACCATCTGGAGCAGCTGCAGCATCGTCTCGCCGTGCTGCTGCTCGTGGGCGAGCACCATCTCGTAGACGAAGCCGTCGCGCAGCAGCGGGTCCGGGGCGGCACCGTCGACCTCGACCTCGTCCAGGACCTCCAGGGTGCGCGCGCGCACGTCGGCGAGGTAGGCGCGCAGCTCGGCGCCGCGCAGGATCGGCAGCTCGCCGCGCACCCGGCGCGGCGTCTCGATCGCGTCGTAGAGGGCGCCGAGGTCGCTGCGCAGCGGCTCGCGGCCGCCGATCGTCCGCACCAGCCACAGCTCCTCGAAGTTGGCGATGTGGCCGAGGTCCCAGGCGAGCGGGCTGAGGATCGGCGAGTAGACGCGGTTCAGCTGCGCGTCGTCGAGCGGCGCCAGCAGCGCCAGCGTCCGCTCGCGCGCTCGCGAAAGCCGGTCGGCGATCGAGTCCTTGGAGACACCCGGTGCCCGGGGACTGGAGCTTGCCGTCACCTCGGTGGCGATGCGGACACAGTAGCGAGACGGAAGAAAAGCCTCAATCGGTCCCGGCGGCCTCGGGATCGCGCCAGACCTCCTTGCGCCAGGGCGGGTGGATCGCGCCGAAGTCGTAGCCGCCGAGCTCACCGACGATCGGCTCCAGCGGGATCAGGTGGACGCCCCGCCCCGGCGTGTGGCGGTCCGAGTCGAAGTCGCCGGCCGCGTTGCCGGCATGGCTGCCGCCTGAGACGAGGAGCCGGTGGGTCTCCGCGCCCCAGCCGTTCTCTTCCCGCATCCCGACCCCTTCCTCGAACCGGCGAAGCGAATCGAAGCCGGCGTCCGAGCTCCAGTTGGTCCAGCTCTTGGAATGGTTGTAGCCGTGGTGGGAAGAGGCCCGCTCGTCGACCTCGCCGTGGGGCCCGATGCGGATCTGCACGCTTTCCCAGTCGTCCTTGTGGTAGCCGAGCGTGCCGACGTAGGGAATGCGGTCACCGTGGGGAATGCGAAACGTGGCGCTGTCCGCGTAGTAGGTCCAGTAGTGTGGATTATCATAGGGACAATGGGCATCTTCGCCGGATATGTCCGCGTCAGCCGCATCGGGGATCGCACCGAGACGCTGATCTCGCCACAGCTGCAGGAGCGCGAAATCCGCAGCTGGGCGAAGGGGCACAGCTTCGAGCTGGAGATGTTGCCAGCCGAGCTGGACCAATCCGGCGCCGACGACAGCCGGCCGATCCTGCAGGGCGCGATCGAGCGGATCGAACGGGGCGAGCTGGACGGCGTGATCGTCTGGAACTTCGCCCGCTTCACGCGCTCGCTGGCGTCGAGCATCGCCTTCCTGGAATCGATCGAGAAGGCCGGCGGGCAGCTGCACTCGACCAGCGAGCAGATCGACGCGAGCACGCCAGCCGGGCGCATGACCCGCAACTTCCTCTTCTCGATCGCCCAGGCCGAGCGCGAGCAAAAGGCCGAAGGCTTCGACAAGGCCAAGGCCGATGCCGTGGGGCGCGGCATTTGGACGGCGCCGGTCGTCCCCTTCGGCTACCGCAAGAACGCCGAGCGGCGGCTCGAACCCGATCCGGTCGAGGGGCCTGTACGGGCCGAGGTGATCCGGCGGCGTGGCGCCGGCCACTCGTGGCGAGCGCTGGCCGAGTACATCCGGGCGGAAACGGGGCGCTCGTTCCTGCCCGCCGCGGTGCACCAGATGGTCCGCAGCCGGACCGCCCTGGGCGAGGCTCGCCAGGGCAAGCACGTGAACCCGGGGGCGCATGAGCCGCTCGTCGACCGCGCCACCTGGGAGGCCGCTCAGGTCGCTCAGCCGAAACCGGCCCGCGGCATCCACGGCGAGGCGCTGCTCGGTGGGCTGGTGCGCTGCGCGGGGTGCTCGCGCCGCGTGTCGTCGACCTTCCGCAACGGCCGCCGCTACTACAGCTGTCGCCGCTACCACGCCGCCGGCGACTGTCCGGAGCCGGCGTCGATCAGCGCGCCACTGATCGAGCCGTATGTGACCGAGGCGTTGTTCGCCCATGCTCGCGAGCTGGCCTACAGCTCCAGCGAGCGCACGGCGGCGATCGGGCAGGCCGAGAAGCGGCTCGAGGAGGCCGAGGCCGAGCTGGCGCTCTACCAGGAGACGGTGCGGCTCAGCGAGGTGGGCGCCGCGCACTTCGAGGCCGGGATGCGCAGCCGCGTCGCCGACGTCGAGGAGGCGCGACGAGCGTTGGCAGGCCAACGGCTGGCCGCGCCGCGCGTCCTACCTGGAACGCTCGCCGACCTTTGGCCGAAGCTGACCGTTGCCGAGCGCCGCCAGATCCTGCGCAGCGCCTTCTCGGTGATCTGGATCCGCCGCGGCCGAGCGGCCGTCGCCGAGCGCGTACGGCTGATCGCCGACGGCTTTGAGCCGGCGGACCTCAGCGTCCAGGGCCGCCCGGCTGGGCCACCGGTCACGCTCGCTTGGCCCGACGGTGATCTCGAAGGAGAGGTGCGGGTAGCGGGCGTGGAGGACGGCAGCTAGGCCGCGACCGGCGCCGCGCTGCATGGCGGCGATCGCCTCGCGGCGCGGCGCGCTGAGCCGGCGCAGCCTCATCGCCCCGGCGCCTCGGCGATCGCAATGCAGCCCTCGGCGCGGACGCTGTGCACGGCGCGCTCGACCGCGCGTTGTGTCTGGCCGGGGGCGCAGAGGTAGTGGACCTCGATCAGCTGGTGCGTCCCGATCGCGTATCGCCATCCGCGGATCAGGCCCTGCAGGCGCTGCGGCGCCTTCGGGGTCAGCTCGACCTCGATCGCGATCGTTCCCTCGTCGGTGAGGACGGCGAGGTCAGGGCGGTGCAGGCGCGGCCTGCCGTTGGGGAGTTCCCCGACCTTGGCGGAGGCGATCGGGTGCCCGGCGATCTGCTCGGCAAAGAGCAACTCGCGCTCGGAGAGGACACGATCGGTGCCGTACTTGCGGGCCGCGAGCTGCGCGGTCGTCGTGCAGCGCAGCCAGTGGTCGACCGCGCCTGGGGTGACCTTGGCGATCGGTAGGCCGAGGCCGGCATAGCGCAGGCCATCTTTGGTGGCGCGGAGAAGGCCGGGCTCTGAGCGGATCACCTCAAGGCGCTCCAGCAGTTCCGCCTCGATGCAGGCGGCGACGCGGCGGTAGGCGGCGGTGCGACCGACTTCCATCGCTGCCATGACGTGGCGCATCGCGACGAGGCCGCGGCGACCGACGTAGCGGACCAGCTCCCAGTCGCGGGTTCTTCCTTCGCCCGGGTCCCGAGCCTCGCCCGCGCCGATCTCGATCAACGTTTCCATGCATTCCTTTAGACGTAGCCCGCCTTTCTTTCGTCCCTCTCTTCTCTCGTCTACTCGTCCATCTCCCTGTCCACGTCTTCTTCCTCTTTCTGCTTGGTCCCTGTGCCTTCCGTTTCCCTGCTCTTGGTGCCCCCGGCCCCGAGCCACCCCCGTCCCGCTTGCCCCTCTGCCTTACCAGCACTTCGGCAGCCGACCACGACCGCACACCATCTGATGTCTTTCTCCATGGTGTGTGGGCGTGGTCGGCTGCCGAAGTGCCGTCCCAACGGCTCCTGCAAGCGGGACGGGGGTGGCGGTCGATTCCACGTCCCGGTCCACGGTGGGGTCCACCTGCTGGCCGTCCTTCAGGCGTGGTTGCCCGCCGACCTACTTGATGAATAGC
>DASTHF010000082.1:0-3445 GCA_035605615.1 Solirubrobacterales bacterium | reverse complement strand
CCATGCAGCTCAACTACTTCGGGGCCCTGCGGCTGATCCTCAGCCTGCTGCCGGCTATGCGCAAGCGGAGCAAGGGCCGCAAGGGCGGCCACATCATCAACATCAGCTCGATCGGAGTGCAGACCAACACGCCGCGCTTCTCCGCCTACGTCGCCTCGAAGGCGGCGCTGGACGCGTTCGGGCGCGTGATCGCCTCCGAGGTGATCGACGACGGCGTCCACATCACCACGATCCACATGCCGCTGGTGCGGACGCCGATGATCAAGCCGACCCGCATCTACGACGTCTTCCCCGCGAACACGCCCGAGGAGGCGGCGGAGATGATCGCCGGGGCGATCGTGCGGCGGCCGAAGAAGGTGGCGACGCGGATGGGGACCTTCGGCGAGCTGACCTACCTGCTCAACCCGAAGGCCAGCGACAGGATCCTCAACGCCGCCTACAAGCTCTTCCCGGAGTCGCAGGCGGCGAAGGGAAAGCGCGAGGAGGCCCCCGACAAAGCCCCCTCCGCGGAGGCCGTCGCCTTCGCCCACCTGATGAAAGGCATCCACTGGTAGGGGCCGGCGCCTTGATCGGCTCCTGACGGCGCTACCCTGCGGCGAGTCGTGGAGACGATCACCTCGGAACAGCCGACCGTTGCGGCCGAGACGGCGGAGCCCGTCGTACCGCGGCGCTCGCCGCCGCGCGCCGCGCTGAAGACGGCGCGGCCGCAGGAGTGGATCAAGAACGTCTTCGTCTTCGCCGGGCTGCTCTTCTCGGGCAAGTTCAACCAGCCGCACGACGTGCTGGCGGCGGTCCTCACCTTCGTCTCCTTCTGCCTCATCTCCAGCGCCGGCTACTACGTCAACGACCTGATCGACGTCGAGCTGGACCGCCGCCACCCGAAGAAGCGCCACCGGCCGCTGCCGGCCGGCGAGCTCTCGGAGCGCGCCGCGATGACGATCGCTCCGCTGCTGGCGGCGCCCGCGATCGCGCTGGCGTTCGCCGCGGTCAACTGGCAGGTGGGGCTGATGGTGGTCGGCTACGGCGTCGCCCAGCTCGCCTACAGCCTCGGCCTCAAGCAGATCGTGATCATCGACGTGATGACGCTGGCGGCCCTCTTCATCCTGCGGGTCGCGGCCGGCGCCGTCGCCGTCGAAGCGCACGCCTCCGAGTGGCTGGTCCTCTGCACCGGCATGATCGCCCTCTTCCTCGGCTTCACCAAGCGCCGCCAGGAGGCCGTCTCCGAGCTGCACGAGGGGACCAGCAGCCGCCCCGTCCTCGAGCACTACTCGCTCCCTTTCCTCGACCAGATGGTCGCCATGGTGACCACCGGCACCGTGATCACGTACGCGATCTACGCGGTCAACTCGCCGCTGATCGGCAACAAGATGATGTGGACGATCCCGCCGGTCATCTACGGCATCTTCCGCTACCTCTACCTGATCTACGACCGCTCCGACGAACGCTCGATCGCCGCCATGGTCTCCGAGGACAAGGGGATGATCGCCGCTGGCGCTTCCTTCGTCGCGATCGCCTTCCTGCTCCTCTACGTCTTCAGGTAGGTCCCGCCCTTCAGTCGTCGGGCTCGACGGCGACGTCCGAGACCAGCTCGAGCTTGCCGCCGCGCTTGAACTGGACGTCGATCGTCTCGTTCTTTCGGTACGTCCCGAACGCGCCCAGGTACATCGCCAGCCAGCGTCCCTTGCCAACCTTCTCCTTGATGATCTGGCGGCTGAAGACGATCTCGCCCCGCCCCACCTCGTAGTCGAGCCCCTCGCGCTGCTCGACCCCGTTGACGAAGACCGCGTAAGGGGCTTCCGCCCCGGCCGGCAGCCTCACCCGCCGCCCGGCGGCGTAGCTGCCCTTCGGTATCTCGTCGCCCACGCCCGGATCAGGCGCCGCGGCGGGGGCGCTTCGGCCGTTTGGCCGGCGGGCCGACGATTTTCTCCGGCCCCTCGCGGTCGTCGACCTGGACGTAGTCGCGATCGCGGTAGCCGGTGTAGATCTGGCGAGGCCGGGCGATTTTCTGCTCGGGATCGTCGTTCATCTCCATCCACTGCGCGACCCAGCCGGCGGTGCGCGGGATCGCGAAGATCACCGTGAACATCTCGGTCGGGATCTCCAGCGCCTCGTAGATGATCCCCGAGTAGAAGTCGACGTTCGGGTAGAGCTTGCGCGAGGTGAAGTACTCGTCGTCGAGGGCGCGTTTCTCCAGCTCGCGGGCGATCTCGACGAGCGGGTTGTACTCGGTCGCTTCGAAGACCTCGGCCATGTGCTGCTCGATGATCCGCGCCCGCGGGTCGTAGTTCTTGTAGACGCGGTGGCCGAAGCCCATCAGTTTCTCCTCGCGGTTCTTCACCCCCTCGAGGAACGCCGGGATGTTCTCCACCGACTCGATCCGCCGCAGCATCCGCAGCACCGCCTCGTTGGCCCCGCCGTGGAGCGGGCCGTAGAGCGCCGCGACGCCGGCCGCCACGGCCGAGTAGGGGTCGACGCCGGAGGAGCCGACGCCGCGCACGGCGCTGGTAGAGCAGTTCTGTTCGTGGTCGGCGTGGAGGATGAAGAGCACGTCGAGCGCCCGCGCTAGGCGCGGATCGGGCTCGTACTTCACCTCGGTCTTCTTGAACATCATCGAGAGGAAGTTCTCGGGGAAGTCCAGGTCGTTGTCGGGGAGGATGTAGGGCAGCCCCATGTTGTGGCGGTAGGAGAAGGCGGCCAGCGTCGGCACCTTGGCAATCAGCCGCACCGCCGCCATGTAGCGCTCTTCGGGGTCGTCGATCTGCTTCGCGTCCGGGTAGAAGGTCGAGAGGGCGCCGACGCCGGCCAGCACCATCCCCATCGGGTGGGCGTCGTAGCGGAAGCCCTCGTAGAAGTGCTTGATGTCCTCGTGGACGAAGGTGTGGTGGGTGATGTCGAAGGTCCAGCGGTCGAGCTGCGGCCCGGTCGGCAGCTCGCCGAAGACCAGCAGGTAGGCCACCTCGAGGAAGGTGGAGTGCGCGCAGAGCTGCTCGATCGGGTAGCCGCGGTGCTGGAGGATCCCGGCCTCGCCGTCGATGAAGGTGATCGCCGAGCGGCAGGCGGCGGTGTTGGTGAAGGCCGGGTCGTAGGACATCAACCCGAATTCGTCCTCCGACACCTTGATCTGGCGCAGATCCATCGCCCGCACCGTCCCGTCTGCGATCGGGAGCTCGTACGTCCGCCCGGTGCGGTTGTCGGTGACCCTCAGCGACTCCGAGCCGGTGGCTGCCCCTCCGTCGGCTGCTGCGTTGCCTATCTGCTGCTCGGTGGCCATCGCATCTCCTCGAGCTTGGTTTTTCTATGAGGAGCCAGTATCGCAGTTTGGACCGGTTCGAGGACCGGTTCCCAGGCACGGCCCAGGCGTTGCGCGGTGGGCGTGGCGCGGCTACTCGGCGGGTGTCGGCAGCGGCTCGAAGCGGGTCATCGCGACGAGGTGCTCGAGCCGCTC
>DASTHF010000072.1:0-5118 GCA_035605615.1 Solirubrobacterales bacterium | reverse complement strand
CAGGGGCGGGGCGCGCCCCGGCGACGCCCTCGTCGTCACCGGCGAGCTCGGCGGCGCCGCGGCCGGCTTGCTGCTCCTCGAGGAAGGTCGCTCGGGGCCGTTGGCGGCGCGGCAGCTGGAACCCGAGCCGCGGCTCGCGGCGGGGCGGGCGCTGGCGGCGGCGGGGGCCACGGCGATGATCGACCTCAGCGACGGGCTGGGCGGCGACGCCGTGCGGCTGGCAGAGGCGAGCGGCGTCGGCCTGCGGATCGACGCCGGCGCCCTGCCGATCGCGGCGGGCGTCGCCGAGGCGGCGGCGGCGACCGGGCGCGACCCACTGCGGCTCGCGGCCTCCGGCGGCGAGGACTACGAGCTTCTGGCCGCGCTCCCGGCCGAGCGGCTCGACGAGGCGGCGACTGCGCTCGCGACCGTCGAAGGCGGCCTGGCGCTCGCCCGCGTCGGCGAGGTGGTCGAGGGAGGCGGGATCGAGATCAGGCTGCCTGGCGGCGGGACGCTGCCGGCCGCAGGCTTCGATCAGCTGGCGTGAACGGCGTCACCGTGCCGACCAGCAGCTCGCGCACGCCGCGGCGGCGCAGCATCGCCTCGGCGACGAGCGCCGGCTGGGGCCTGTACCGCCCGTCCTGCACCATGCTCTTGAGCCGATCGGTCTGCATCGCTCACCTATCGTCCCTCCCCCATCGGATCATTAGTTCTGGGTACTAGCACATTTGTCCAAGCTCACCAGCTCGTGCGGTCGAGCACGACCCGCCGCCGGCCCGAAGGCGAGGACTACCCTTAATCCCATGGCGAATGGGTCCGCCGCACGCATCCTCCTCGTCGACGACGAGCAGTCGGTGCAGACGCTGCTCAGCTATCCCCTGCGCAAGGAGGGCTACCACGTCACCGCGGCGATGGACGGTCGCGAGGCGCTCGCCCGCTTCGAGGAGGGCCGCTTCGACCTCGTCATCCTCGACCTGATGCTGCCCAAGCTCGAAGGCGTCCCCTTCGACGGCGTCGAAGTCTGCCGTCAGCTGCGCAAACGCAGCCAGGTGCCGATCATCATGCTGACCGCGAAGCGCAGCGAGACCGACAAGGTCGCGGGGCTTGAGGTGGGCGCCGACGACTACATCACTAAGCCCTTCTCGATGCGTGAGTTCCGCAGCCGCGTGAGGGCAGCGCTACGCCGCTCGCGGATGAGCAGCGGCCGCCCCGAAGAGGAGGCGATCGACCACGGCGATCTCAGGATCGACACCGGCCGCCGCACGGTGACGCTGCACGGCGAGGAGGTCAAGGTGACCTACGTCGAGTTCGAGATCCTCACCGCGCTCGCCCGCTCCCCCGACCGCGTCTTCAGCCGCGAGGCGCTGCTCGAGTACGTCTGGGGCGACTCCGAGTACCGCGACCCGCGCACCGTCGACGTCCACATCCGCCACCTGCGCGAGAAGCTGGAGCGCAACCCGAAAGAGCCCGAGTTCATCTTCACGGTGCGCGGCGTCGGCTACCGCTTCCGGGAATGAGGAGCCTCCGCCTCACCCCGCTCGGCAGCATGATCACGACGGTCTCGCTGGCGATCGGCGCCGGCACCTCGGTCGTCGTCTACGTCTGGGTCGTGCTGGTCGAAGGCGACACGGCGGCGCGGAGGCCGATCCTGGTCGGCGGCCTGATCGCGCTGGCGCTGGCCTTCGCGATCGGCTTCTATTGCGCCCATCTCGTCGGCAGGCGGGTGAAGCGGATCGAGGAGGCGGCGCGCAAGGTCGCCGACGGCGACTTCGCGACCCGCATCCCGGTCGACTCCTCCGGTCAGCTCGGCCAGCTCGCCCGCACCTTCAACGAAATGCAGCGGCGCCTCTACGAGCTGGACAGCGCCCGCAAGCAGTTCATCGCCAACGCCTCGCACGAGCTGCGCACACCGATCTTCAGCCTCGGTGGCTTCGTCGAGCTGCTCGAGGAGGAGGATCCGAGCCCCGAGGAGCGGGCCGAGTTCGTGAAGACGATGCGTGAGCAGATCGACCGCCTCACCAAGCTCACCGCCGATCTGCTCGACCTCTCCCAGCTCGACGCCGGCGGCATCGTGATGGAAGCGAGCGAGGTCGACCTCTGCGTGTTGGCGCGGGAGGTGGTGCGCGAGCTCGGCCCGCGCGCCGACTTGCGCGGCTCGCGGCTGGAGCTGCGCACCACCGGCGCGGCGGTGACCGCCGTCGCCGATCCCGAACGGGTGCGGCAGATCCTCCGTATCCTGCTCGACAACGCCCTCACCCACACGCCCGAGGGCACCGCCGTCACCGTGACGACCTACTCCTCCAACCGCCGCGCCGAGCTGACCGTCTCCGACGAAGGGACGGGGATCCCGCAACGCGTCCAGAGCCGCATCTTCGAGCGCTTCTACACCGCCGACTCGGCGGGCGGCTCAGGGCTGGGGCTGGCGATCGCGCGCGAGTTGGCGCAGCGCATGAACGGCCGCATCGCGCTCTCCTCCAGCAAGCGCTTCACCGCCTTCACGCTCGACCTGCCGCCGGCCCTGCGCCGCGCCGAGGCGACGGCGCCGACGGTGCGCACCGCGGGGACGAGGGCGTGAGGCGACCCGCCGCCGGGGCGGCGCTGCTGGCGGCGCTGCTCGTCCTCGCCGGTTGCGGCGGCTCGGGCGGCAACGGCTCGACCGCGGGCGCGCCGAGCGCCCCGCAGGCACAGCCGCGGGTGATCGTCGAGGCCGCCGCCAGCGGCTTCAACGCCGCCCGCGTCTACAGCGAAGCGGCGCCCGGCGTGGTCACGATCCGCTCCGTCTTCGCAGGCGGCGGTGCCGAGGGCTCCGGCTTCGTGCTCGACGGCAGCGGCCACATCGTCACCAACGCCCACGTGGTGACCGAAGAAGCGGGCAGCTCGCGCAAGGAGGCGAAGGCGGTCTTCGTCGAGTTCCCCGACCGCAACGTCGTCGCCGCGAAGATCCTCGGCTTCGACCCCTTCGCCGACGTCGCGCTGCTCCAGGTCAGCCCCGACGGCCTCCACCTGCACCCGCTGAAGCTGGGCAACGACGGCAAGCTGGTCGTCGGCCAGCCGGTGGCGGCGATCGGCAGCCCCTTCGGCGAGCAGCAGTCGCTCTCGGTCGGCGTCGTCTCCGCCACCGACCGCTCGGTCAAGTCGCTGACCCAGTTCCAGATCGAGGGGGCGATCCAGACCGACGCCTCGATCAACCCGGGCAACTCCGGCGGCCCGCTGCTCGACGCCGGCGCCCGCGTGATCGGCATCAACCAGCAGATCGAGACGGCGTCGGGCGCCAACGACGGGGTCGGCTTCGCGGTGCCGATCTCGGCGGTGAAGCGCTCGCTCGCCCAGCTCGAGGAAGGCGGCGTGGCCGAATACGCCTACATCGGCGTCTCCACCCAGGCGCTCTACCCGCAGCTCGCCAAGCGGCTCGGACTCGACACCGGCTTCGGCGGCCTGATCGCCGAAGTCGTCCCCGGCGGGCCAGCCGACAAAGCCGGCCTCAAGGGCGGCGACGAAAAGGTCCACTTCCAGGCCGGCGCCTACAAGGCGGGCGGCGACGTGATCCTTGCCGTCGACGGGCGCAAGGTGATCGGCCCCGACGACCTCGCCCGCTACGTCTCCTCCTACAAGCCCGGCCAGCGGGTGACGCTGGAAATCCTCCACAACGGCAGCGAGCGCAGGAACGTCGAAGTGGCCCTCGGCAAGCGCCCCGACAGCCCGGTCGGCTAGCGCGCAGACCGGCGACCGCCCCGGCCCTGTAGAAATCCGCGCGTGCTTCAGGAAGTCGCCCTCGGCCAGAAGTCGCTGGCCGACTACACCCACATCGCCGGCCGCGAGCAGATCGCCCGCATCCGCGAGCTCGCAGAGCCCCTCGAGGGCCACCGCGTCCTGCACGTCAGCGCCACCGCCTTCGGCGGCGGCGTCTCGGAGATCCTCTACACGCTGGTGCCGCTGATGCGCGACGTCGGCCTCGACGCCCACTGGCACGTGATCTTCGGCAAGGAGGAGTTCTTCAACGCGACCAAGCTCCTCCACAACTCGTTGCAGGGGGCGGAGCAGACCCTGAGCGACGAGGAGTGGGCGCTGTTCGACGAGATCAACGCGCTCAACTCCAAGGACCTGCACGGCGCCTGGGACACGATCGTCGTCCACGACCCGCAGCCGATCGGGCTGCGACGCGGCGCCTCCGAGAAGGGGCGCAACTGGGTCTGGCGCTGCCACATCGACCTCTCCGAGCCCAACCCGGCGCCGATCGCCCGCCTGCTGCCGCTGATCGAGGAGTACGACGCGACCGTCTGGCACATGCCGGGCTACGTCCCCAACGGGATGAACGGCGGCGGCGCGGTCCGCATCGTGCCGCCGGCGATCGACCCGCTCTCGCCGAAGAACATGGCCTTCTCGCCCGACGACGCCGCCTTCGTCTGCCACCAGTTCGGGATCGACGTCGACCGGCCGCTGATCACCCAGGTCTCCCGCTTCGACCCCTGGAAGGACCCGGTCGGCGTGATCGACGCCTACCGCGAGGTCACCGCGGAGATGCCGGAGGTGCAGCTGGCGCTGGTCGGCTCGATGGCGACCGACGACCCCGAGGGCTGGGAGTTCTTCCAGCACACGATGGAGTACGCGGCGGGCGACGAGGACATCAAGATCCTCAACAACCTCAACAACGTCGGCGCGATCGAGGTCAACGCCTTCCAGTCGCAGTCCGACGTCTGCGTGCAGAAGTCGATCCGCGAGGGCTTCGGGCTGACCGTCACCGAGGCGCTCTGGAAGGGACGGCCGATGGTCGCCGGCAACGTCGGCGGCATCCCACTGCAGATCAACGACGGCGAAAGCGGCTATCTGGTCGACTCGCCGCAGCAGTGCGCCCAGCGCTGCCTCGAGGTGCTGGCCGACCCGGAGCTGGGAAAGCGGCTCGGCCGCGCCTTCCACAGCGCCTCGGTCACGGTCAGGCCGAAGCCCTCCCGGATCGACTTCTGCACCACGACGTCGGCGTGCGTCTGGAACGCGTTCACCTCCACGGCGCCCACGTTGTTGAGGTTGGAGAGGATGAAGACGTCGGGGTCGCCGTCGGCGTAGGCGACGGTCTGGTTGTAGAAGTCCCAGCCTTCGGGATCGTCGTGCGCCATCGACCCGACGAGCGCCAGTTGCACGTCC
>DASTHF010000069.1:0-5232 GCA_035605615.1 Solirubrobacterales bacterium | reverse complement strand
TGCGCCGCTCGGCACCGCGCGCCGCGATCGGCGTCACCACTCCCTCGATCCCGGCCAGCCCCTCGGCGTAGAGCGCCGCGACCCGCTCGCGCGCCGCCAGCATCGCGTCGAGCTTCTCCAGCTGGGCGACGCCGAGCGCCGCGGCGAGGTCGGAGAGCCGGTAGTTGAAGCCGAGCCCGCCATGGTCGAGCCAGCCCATGTCGGCGGCGCGCCCCTGGTTGCGCTCGGCCCGCAGGCGGGCGGCGGTCTCGGGATCCGAGGGAACGATCATCCCGCCCTCCCCGGTGGTCAGCTGCTTGTTGGCGTAGAAGGCGAAGGTCGCGAGGTTGCCGCGAGTGCCGACCCGCCGCCCCTCTGAGTCGACCGCGCCGAGCGCCTCGCAGGCATCCTCGAGGATGCCGAGCCCGCGGGGGGAGGCGACCGCCTCCAGCTCGGGCATCGCCGCCGGCCAGCCGAAGATGTGGACCGGCAGGACGCCGGCTGTCCTCTCCCCCACCGCGGCCTCGGCCGCCGCCGGGTCGAGGTTGAGGGTCACCGGGTCGATGTCGCAGAAGACGGGCCGCGCCCCCTCGTAGAGCAGGCAGTTGGCCGAGGCGACGAAGCTGAAGGGGCTGGTCAGCACCTCGTCGCCGGGCCCCCAGCCGAGCGCCCGCACGCCGAGGTGGAGCGCCGTCGTGCCGCTCGAGACGGCGACCGCGTCGGCGGCGCCCAGCCAGGCGGCGAAGTCGCGCTCGAAGCGCTCGCCCATCGGGCCCAGCGAGAGCCGCCCGGAGCGCAGCACCTCCAGCGCCAGCTCCTCCTCACGGGCGCCGATCTCGGGTTTGGCGAGCGGGATCTCGTTCATCGCGGCTGGAAGGCATACTCCAGCGAGTCGACGAGCGCCTCCCAGGAGGCCTCGATGATGTTCTCCGAGACGCCAATCGTCCCCCACTCCCGCCTGCCGTCGGTGGAGTCGAGCAGGACGCGGGTGACGGCGCCGGTGCCGTGGCTCTCGTCGAGGATCCGCACCTTGTAGTTGGTCAGCTCGATGTCGGCGAGGTGCGGGTGGTGCTCGGCGATCACCCCGCGCAGGGCCTTGTCGAGCGCGTTGACCGGGCCGTTGCCCTCGGCGACGCGCACGTAGCGCTCCTCGCCGACCCGCAGCTTGACCGTCGCCTCCGTCTCGACCTTGCCGTCGGCGCGCTTCTCGGTCGTGACGCGGAAGCTCTCCAGCTCGAAGAGCGGCTCGTAGCTGCCCGCCTCGCGCCGCAGCAGCAGCTCGAAGGAGGCGGGCGCCGCCTCGTAGTGGTAGCCGCGGTGCTCGCGCTCCTTCAGCCGCTCGACCGCCCGCGCCGCCGCCTCCTCGTCGAGCTCGAGGCCGGCCCGCTCGGCCTGGCTGCGGATCGTCGCCCGGCCGGAGAGCTCCGAGGCGAGGATGTCCCGCTCGTTGCCGACCAGCGCCGGGTCGACATGCTCGAAGGTGCGCGCGTCGGCCGCGACCCCGGCGGCGTGCATGCCGGCCTTGTGGGCGAAGGCGTGGCGGCCCACGTAGGGCTGGTCGGGATCGACGACCATGTTGCAGACCTCGTCCAGGTAATGGGCGGTCTGGGTGAGGCACGCGAGCTGCTCGGCGGAGACCACGTCGAAGCCCATCTTCAACTGCAGCGCCGGCAGGATCGAGGCGAGGTTGGCGTTGCCGCAGCGCTCGCCGTAGCCGTTCACCGTCCCCTGCACGAGGCGCGCCCCGACGCCAACCGCCGCCAGCGAGTTGGCGACCGCGCACTCGGCGTCGTTGTGGGTGTGGATGCCGATCTCGACCGCGCTGCCGACCTCGCGCACCACCGCGCCCGTCGTCTCGCCGACGAAGCCGGGCAGGCTGCCGCCGTTGGTGTCGCAGAGGGTGACGTTCTCGGCGCCGGCCTCGGCGGCGGCGCCCACGCATTCGAGCGCGTACGCCGGATCGTCGCGATAGCCGTCGAAGAAGTGCTCGGCGTCGAAGACCGGCCGCTTGCCAGCCGCGCGGCAGAAGGCGATCGACTCGGCGATCATCGCCAGGTTCTCCTCGCGGCTGACCCTCGTCACCTTCTCCAGGTGCAGCCCCCAGCTCTTGCCGACCAGGCAGACGACCGGGGCGAAGCACTCGACCAGGGTGCGCAGCGCCGGGTCCTCCTCGGCGGCGGCGCCGCGGCGCCGGGTCATCCCGAAGGCCGCGATCGTCGCCTGCTCCAGTTCCAGCTCGGAGAGCAGCTCGAACAGCTCGGCTTCCTTCGGGTTCGAGCTGGGGAAGCCGGCCTCGATGAAGTGGACGCCGAGCCCGTCGAGGGCGCGCACGACGTTCAGCTTCTCGCCGACGGAGAGCGACATGCCCTTTCCGCCCATGCCGTCGCGCAAGGTCGTGTCGTAGAGCTTCACCTGTTCCATCTGCTGCTGCCTTTCGAGTCGGAAGACCGGGGAGGGGCGCAATGGCCCGCGTGCGCGAACGTGCCGCGCCGGCCGCTAGGCGGCGGGAGTAATTCGCCCGATCGACTCGGAATCAGGCACCTCGATGAAGTCGAGCCACTCCAGGTACTCCTCGGCGCGGCCGTGGACGGCGTCCTCGAACTTCGCCTGGATGACGCGGGTGATCTCGCCCGGCTCGCCCAGCAGGTGGTCGTCGACCTCGCGCACCGGCACCAGCTCGGCGGCGGTCCCGCTGAGGAACATCTCGTCGGCCAGGTAGAGCTCGGAGCGTGCGATGTCGCGCTCCTCGACCGTGTAGCCGAGGTCGCGGGCGATCTGGACGACCGAGTTGCGGGTGATCCCGTCGAGGATCGATGCGGTGTGCGGCGGCGTGCAGAGCACCCCGTCGCGGACCAGGAAGACGTTCTCGCCGGAGCCCTCCGAGACGCAGCCGTGCTGGTCGAGAAGGATCGCCTCGTCGTAGCCGGCGTTGGCCGACTCGGTCTTGGCGAGAATCGAGTTGAGGTACTGGCCGGAGGCCTTGGCGTGCGGGATCAGGCTCTCACCAGAGATCGTCCGCCAGGAGGAGACCTTGGTGCGGATGCCGTGGCGCTTGCCGTCCTCGCCGAGGTAGGCGCCCCAGGGCCAGACGGCGACGATCACCTCGATCGGCGCGCTGTGCGCGTAGAGGCCCATCTCGCCGTAGCCGCGGAAGGCGAGCGGCCGGATGTAGCAGGAGCGCAGCCCGTTGCGGCGGATCAGCTCGTGGGTGGCATCGCGCAGCTCCTCGACGGAGTAGGGCAGCGAGAAGTAGTAGAGCTCGGCCGACTTCTCCAGCCGCTCGAGGTGGTCGCGATGGCGGAAGACGGCCGGCCCGCGCTCGGTCTCGTAGCAGCGGATGCCCTCGAAGACCCCGGTCCCGTAGTGCAGCCCATGGCTGAGCACGTGGACCCGCGCCTCCTCCCAGGGCACGAGCTCGCCGTTCTGCCAGATGAACTCGGCAGTTTCCATGGCGGAAGTATGCCCGATGCGCCCAAACCCAGTTCCGCTGCGCCTTATCCGCATATAGGGCGGAAAAGGAACAGCGGAAAGTTAGGAGAGAGCGGCGAGTACGGCGTCGGTCATCTCCTCGGTGCCGACCTCCTGCTCGCCCGATCCGCCGCCGAGCAGGTCGGGGGTGCGGAGGCCGCGCTCGAGGACGGCGTCGACGGCGGCCTCGATGCGGGCGGCATCGGCGGAGCGGTCGAGGCCGTGGCCGAGCATCATCGCCGCGGAGAGGATGGTGGCCAGCGGGTTCGCGACGCCCTGGCCGGCGATGTCGGGGGCGGAGCCGTGGATCGGCTCGAAGAGGCCGGACTCGCCGGCGGCGCCGAGACTGGCCGAGGGCAGCATGCCCAGCGAGCCGGTCAGCATCGCCGACTCGTCGCTGAGGATGTCGCCGAAGAGATTCTCGGTGAGGATCACGTCGAAGTCGGCGGGCCGCGAGACGAGCTGCATGGCGGCGTTGTCGACCAGCAGGTGGTCCAGCTCGACGCCGGGGTAGTCGGGCGCGACGCCGGTCACCACCTCCCGCCAGAGGCGCGAGGTCTCCAGCACGTTGGCCTTGTCGACGGAGGTGACGCGGGGCTCGCGGTCCGAGCCCTCGGCGCGCCGTCGCGCCGCCTCGAAGGCGGTGCGGGCGATCCGCTCGATCTCTGTCATCGAGTACTCACAGGTGTCGTGGGCGACATCGCCGTCGCGGCCGCTGTCGCCGAAGTAGATGCCCCCGGTCAGCTCGCGGACGACGAGCAAATCGGTGCCGACGATCCGCTCCTCGCGCAGCGGGCTGGAGGCGACCAGGGCGGGACTGGGCCGCACCGGCCGCAGGTTCGCGTAGAGGCCCATCCCCTTGCGCAGTCCGAGCAGCCCCTGCTCGGGGCGTGGCGCCTCTGGGTCGGTCGTGTCCCACTTCGGCCCGCCCACGGCGCCGAGCAGCACAGCGTCGGCGGCGCGACACGCCTCGAGCACCTCGCCGGTCAGCGCGACGCCGTGCGCGTCGATCGAGCACCCACCCATCAGCCGCTCCTCGAACTCGAACTCCCCCACCGCCTCCAGCACCCGCCGCGCCGCACCAACGATCTCCGGCCCAATCCCATCGCCGGGCAGCAGGACTATGCGGAGGGAGCTCGCCACGGCGGGGACTCTAATCGTGGGCCCGATCGCCCGCCCGGGCGTCGATGTTGAGGCGGACGTAGTGGAAGACGACGGGGTTTTGGAGTCGCTCGACGACTGCGTCGACGAAGCTGTCGCGTTGCTGCTTCGGTAGCCGCTCGAGGTGCGGGGCGAGGCCTACCGCGGCGGCGAAGTCGCGAGGGCTGTCCGGTTCGATCGTCTTCCCCTCCAGCCAGCAGCGGACGTCCTCGAAGCCTGCGTTCCGCAACCGCTTTTCCGTCTCGGCGGGGCCGACGAAGTTGTAGGGGGTCGGCCAGCCGGCGAAGAAGGAGGCGAACTCCGGCTGGGCGATCGCATGCTCGATCGCCGCCTCGAACTCGGCGACGTTGCCCTCGCCGCCGCACTGGGCGACCAGCGGCGCGCCCGGTTTCAGCGCGGCGCGTAGACGGGCGAACAGCCGGTCGTGGTCGGCGATCCAGTGGAAGGTGGCGTTGGAGAAGACCGCATCGACCGGCTCGTCGAGCTCCAGCTCGAGCAGGTCGGAGTGGATGAAGGCGAGGCGATCGCCGTAGGCGGCCAGGGCGCGACGGGCCTCAGCCACCATCGACTCCGAGCCGTCGACGCCGATCACCCGCCCCCGCGGCAGCCGCTCCAGCAGCCATC
>DASTHF010000068.1:0-21096 GCA_035605615.1 Solirubrobacterales bacterium | reverse complement strand
GGCACCAGGACTTTCGGGAAGCGCTTCAGGACCTCGCCGGTGTTGGTCGGCAGCGGCTGCACGGTGCGCAGGTGGGTAGTCGCGATCGGGGTGCCCTGTTCCCGCACACGTCGTGCCGCGGCGCGGATCACGCCGTAGGTGGAGCCCCAGCCGAGCACGAGCAGCTTGCCGTCCTCGTCGCCCTCGACCTCCAGCTCCGGCATCTCCTCCGCGAGCTTCTCCAGCTTTCCGGCGCGCAGCTTCGTCATCAGCGCGTGGTTGGCGCCGTCGTAGCTGATGTTGCCGGTCCCGTCCTCCTTCTCCAGCCCGCCGATCCGGTGCTGCAGGCCGGGCGTCCCGGGGATCGCCCAGGGCCGCGCCCCGTGCTCGTCGCGCGAGTAGGGCAGGAACTCGCCGCCGTCGCTGGGCGGCTCGGCGAAGTGCGGGTCGATCTCCGGCAGCTCGTCGGCGCTCGGGATCCGCCACGGCTCGGACGAGTTGACGAGGAAGGTGTCGGCGAGCAGGATGACCGGCGTCCGGTAGTGGACCGCGACCCGCACCGCCTCCACCGCACAGGCGAAGCAGTCGGCCGGCGTGGCGGCGGCGATCACCGGCAGCGGCGCCTCGCCGTGGCGCCCGTAGAGCGCGACCATCAGGTCGGTCTGCTCGGTCTTGGTCGGCATCCCGGTCGAGGGGCCGGACCGCTGCACGTCGACGATCACCAGCGGCAGCTCGACCATCGCCGCCAGCCCGATCGCCTCCTCCTTCAGGTCCAGGCCGGGCCCGCTCGTTGAGGTGATCGCGAGCTGCCCGGCGAAGGCGGCGCCGATCGCCATGTTGACGGCGGCGATCTCGTCCTCCGCCTGGAGCGTGTGGACGCCGAAGCGGCCGTAGCCGGCGAGGTGGTGGAGCAGCTCGGAGGCCGGCGTGATCGGGTAGCTGGCGAGGAAGGGCTGGAGGCCGCTCTTGACGCCGGCCGCGACGAGGCCGAGCGCCAGCGCCTGGGCGCCGTCGACGTTGCGGTACTCGCCGGGCTCCAGCGGCGCCGGCTTGATCTCGATCGGCGTCGCGGCGAGCTCGGCGGTCTCGCCGAAGTTGTAGCCGGCCTTGAAGGCGGCGACGTTCGCCGCCAGGATCGCCGGCTTCTTGCCGAACTTGCCCTCCAGCCAGGTCAGCGTCGCCTCGACCGGGCGCCCGAACATCCAGGAGATCAGGCCGAGCGCGAAGACGTTCTTGCTGCGCTGCCCTTCGGAGGCTTTGATCCCCTCGACGCCTTCGACCGCCCGCGTCGTCATCGTCGTCATCGGCACGCGCACGACCTTGTAGCCGTCGACGGTGCCGTCCTCGAGCGGGTTGGCCTCGTAGCCCGCCTTGCGCAGGTTGGCCTCGGTGAAGGCGTCCTCGTTGACGATCAGCGTGCCGCCCGACTCCAGCGCCTCGAGATGCGAGCGCAGCGCCGCCGGGTTCATCGCGACCAGCGTGTTGGGGTGGTCGCCGGGAGTGAGGATGTCGCGCGAGGCGAAGTGGATCTGGAAGGCGGAGACGCCGCGCGGCGTGCCGGCCGGGGCGCGGATCTCGGCCGGGAAGTCGGGGAGGGTGGCGAGGTCGTTGCCGAGCTGCGCGGTGGCGGCCGTGAACCCCGCTCCCACCAGCTGCATGCCGTCGCCCGAATCTCCGGCGAAGCGGATGATGACTCGCTCTTGTCTCTTGGCTGTCGTCGTTGACACGTCGCGCCGGTGCCTCCTGGCCGGCCGGAGAGCGACGTTATAGGCGCCGCCATGGCCCGCCATCAGTAGGAATCCGCAGAAGGGAAGCGGCCGAGCCCCCTGGAGCGGGGTGCTCGCCACGCACGAGCGCCACTGTCTTCCCCAATGTGCGGCCGGCCGGCTCGTGCTTCGATGGACCGCGAGCCGGGCGGGGGTTCGACCCGCCCCATCACGAGGGGGCAACCATAGGCACCACGACGCCGATACCTGCCGCGAAGCGCCGCCGGCGCGCGCTCGATCCGGTGAGCGCCTCGCGGGGCGAGCGCCGCCTCTCGCTGCGCTCCCGCGTCCTCCTCGCGTTGCTGGCGGTGATCCTCGTCGCCGAGACGGCGCTGGCGGTCACCTTCTACGACCAGCACCGTCAGCACACGCTCAACGAGCGGCTCAGCGCGCTCAGCCAGCGCATGCACCGCATCGCCGACGTCCAGTTCGCCGTCGCCCAAACCGCCCTGCGACCGCTGCCCGCGGGGGCCGGACCGCGCGCCCGGGCGGCCAAGGCGCTGGCGATCGAACAGGCGCGCGAGCAGATGGCGATCCTCAGCCGGCGCCACCACGCGGTCGACGCCCGCATCCGCGCCTCCCAGGCCACCGCCGAGTCCGAGGAGGACGAAGCTTTCCGGATCTTCGTGATCGGCAGCGCCGTCTCGCTGGCGGCGGCGATCGGCCTCGCCCTCCTGCTGGCGCGGACGATCAGCCGCCCGATGGAGCAGGTCGCCCTCGGCGCCCGGCAGCGCCGCCTGCTGCTCAAGCGGGTGATCGGCGCGCAGGAGGAGGAGCGGCGGCGCATCTCGCGCGAGCTGCACGACGAGACGGGTCAGTCGCTGGCCGCGCTCGGCCTCGGCCTGGAAGCGGCCACGGAGGAATTGCGCGGCGGCCGCGACGGCGGCCTCGCTGTGAAGCTGCGGGGCCTCGCCCACGTCGCCAGCGACGCGATCGAGGAGCTCGACCGCCTCGTGCTCGACCTGCGCCCCGCGCAGCTCGACCACCTCGGCCTGGTGGCGACCTTGCGCTGGTACGTGGCGCGGGTCCGCTCCCAGTCCGGCCTGCGGACGGGGCTGGAGGTGCGGGGCGAGGCGCGGCGGATGCGGCCGGAGGTGGAAACGGCGCTCTTCCGGATCGCCCAGGAGGCGCTGACCAACGTCGTACGCCACGCTGCCGCCACCGGCGCCGAGCTCGTGCTCAGCTTCGAACCGGGCCTGGTCAGCCTCGAGGTGATCGACGACGGCGCCGGCTTCGAGACGGGGGAAACGGACGTCGACCCCTCCTCGCTCGGCCTGATCGGGATGCGCGAGCGCGCCGAGCTGGTCGGCGGCGTCCTCGTCGTCCGCTCGCGACCCGGTGAGGGCACGCGGCTCAGCGTCACGGTCCCCCTGGAAGGCGAGCAGACGTGAGCATCCGCCTGCTTCTCGTCGACGACCACGCCCTGATCCGCGAGGGCCTGCGCGCCGTGCTCGAGGTGGGCGGCGAGATGAAGGTGGTGGGGGAGGCGGCGAGCGGCCTCGAGGCGATCGAGGCCTTTCGCGGCCTGCACCCCGACGTGGCGCTGCTCGACGTCGGCATGCCCGGCATGGACGGCCTCGCCTCCTGCAAGCGGATCCGCGATGAGCACCCGGACGCCCGCATCGTCATCCTCACCGTCCATGCCGAGGAGCAGTTCTTCTTCGAGGCGCTGCGGGCCGGCGCCCACGGCTACGTGCTGAAGCGCTCCCCCGGCGAGGAGCTGCGCCGCGCCATCCGCGCCGTCGCCGAGGGCAGGACCTGGCTCTCGCCGGAGCTGGCCGGCAGCCTGGTCGAGGACTTCGTCGGCCGGGTGCGCGCCGGTCAGGACGACCTGGCACTGGGCACGCTCAGCGCCCGCGAGCGCGAGGTCCTCAAGCTGGTCGCCGAGGGCCACACCAGCGCCGAGATCGCCAAGCTGCTTTCGATCTCTGCCAAGACCGTGCAGACGCACCGGGCCCACGCGATGGAGAAGCTCGGCCTGCACGAGCGCACCGGCCTCGTGCGCTACGCGATCCGCACCGGCCTGATCGAGCCCTGAGCGGCCGTATCGGTCGCCGGCCCTACCGCATTTCGGTTCGCCGACCGATACCGCTCGAACCCGATCCGCGCTGCACTGGGTCAGCTACTTGCGCTGCGCCGGTCGTGAGGCGCCGTTCCTGCCTCCTCGTCGTCTCCGCCGGCGCAGCGCGAAGCAGCGATAATCCAGAGCGTGGGGGACGGAGAGCAGAGCCCGGTCGAGCTGCTGCGCAGCGTGCCCCTCTTCGCCGACCTCGAGCAGGGCGAGCTGGAGCGCTTCTCCCGCGTCGCCGTTCCGCGCTCCTTTCCGGCCGGCACGCGCGTCTTCCACGAGGGCGATCACTCCGACGCCTGCTACATCGTCCGCAGCGGCAGCTTCCGGGTGACCCGCGAGCACCCCGACGGCCGCGCGATCACGCTCGCCACGCTCGGCCTCGGCGACATCTTCGGCGAGCTGGCGATGCTGGACCGCGAGGTCCGCTCGGCGAGCGTCGAAGCGCTCGCCGACGGCGAGCTTCTCGCCCTGCCGGGGGGCGAGGTGCGGGCGCTGCTCTCCCGTCACCCCGAGATCGCGGTAAAGCTGGTGGCGGCCCTGGTGCGGCGGCTGCGCGCCGCCAACGAGCGGATCTCGCGCCAGTCCTTCCAGACCGTGCCCAGCCGGGTCGCCGGCGTCCTCTCCCAGCTCGTCGCCGAGGAGGCCCCGGCGGCGCGCGAGGGCGGCGAGGTGACGATCCGCATGAACCAGGCCGACCTCGCGCAGCTGGCCGGCACCTCGCGCGAGAGCGTCAGCCGCTTCCTCGCCGACCTCGAGCGGGCGGGGGTGGTGCGGCCGGGCCGCGGCCGCGTCACCGTGCTCGCCCCGGCGAAGCTGGGCAATTACATCTACTGAGGCTGCGGGATGGCCGTGGAGCAGCCGGTCCTATACCCTCGCTTGCCGTGAAGGGCGGGACATTCGTTCTCAACTTCTATTCGCCCGTCTTCGCGGACCAGCTCAAGCGCGGCCGCAAGACCGCGACGATCCGGCTTGGCGACAAGAGCGCCAAGTACGAACGCGGCCAGGTGGTCTGGATCACGGTCGGCTTCCGCCACAGCCCGCGCGAGAAGATCTTCTCCGCGGTGATCGACGACGTCGAGGTGAAGCGGGTCGGCGAGCTCTCGCCGCGCGACATCGAGCACGAGAACCCCGAGTTCCGCCGCCTCGAGGACGAGGTCAACTTCCTCGAACAGATCTACGGGCGCACGATCGGCCCCGATGACGTCGTCACCGTGATCCGTTTCTCGCAGATCGTCGAGCCGCCTCGCGCGCATCTCGGCAACGGCGAGACCCCGAGCCACAACTGACCCGCTATCTTTCCGGTTGCTGGCACTCTCCAGACGAGAGTGCCAATCCAGTCGAATTACCACTTACCTGATCCATAGACGGAGGTACACGGATGAAGCTGAAGCCCCTCGGGGACCGGCTGATCGTCAAGCCGATCGATGAGGAGGAGACGACCGCCAGCGGCATCGTCCTCCCCGACACGGCGAAGGAGAAGCCGCAGAAGGGCAAGGTCGTCGCCGTCGGCGAGGGCGCCTACAACGAGGACGGCAGCCGCCGCCCGATCGACGTCGGCGAGGGCGACGAGGTCCTCTACTCGAAATACGGTGGCACCGAGGTCACCGTCGAGGACGAGGAACTGCTCGTGCTGCGCGAGTCGGACGTCCTCGCGAAGCTCGGCTGAGCCGTCCCGCAACCGGACTTAGACACCAAGGAGGACTGAAGGCAATGGCTCATAAGGAGCTGAAGTACAAGGAGGAGGCCAGGGGGGCCCTGCAGGCCGGCGTCGACGCAGTCGCCGACGCGGTCAAGGTCACCCTCGGCCCGAAGGGCCGCTACGTCGTGCTCGACAAGAAGTTCGGCGCCCCGACGATCACCAACGACGGCGTCACGATCGCCCGCGAGATCGAGGTCGAGGACGTCTTCCAGAACCAGGGCGCGCAGCTCGTCCGCGAGGTCGCCACGGCGACCAACGACGTGGCCGGCGACGGCACCACGACGGCAACGCTGCTTGCCCAGATCATCGTCCGCCAAGGCCTCAAGAACGTGGCAGCCGGCGCCAACCCGCTGGCCCTGCGCCGCGGCATCGAGAAGGCCGTCGACGAGGTGGTCGACAACCTCCGTGAGAAGCAGTCCAAGGAGGTCGCCGGCAAGGACCAGATCGCCCGCGTCGCCGCCATCTCCGCCGCCGACGACGAGATCGGCAACGTGATCGCCGACGCGATCGAGAAAGTCGGCAAGGACGGCGTCGTCAACGTCGAGGAGGGCCAGACCTTCGGCATGGAGCTGGAGTTCACCGAGGGGATGCAGTTCGACAAGGGCTACATCTCCCCGTACATGGTCACCGACCAGGACCGCATGGAGGCGGTGCTGGAGGACCCCTTCATCCTGATCGCCAACCAGAAGATCGGCTCTGTGCGCGACATCCTGCCGGTCTTGGAGCAGGTGATGCAGGGCGGCAAGCCGCTGCTGATCGTCGCCGAGGACGTCGAGGGCGAGTGCCTCGCGACCCTCGTCGTCAACAAGCTCCGCGGCACCTTCACCGGCGTCGCGGTGAAAGCGCCGGGCTTCGGCGATCGCCGCAAGCGGATGCTCGAGGACATCGCGATCCTCAGCGGCGGTGAGGTGATCACCGAGGAGATGGGGCTCAAACTCGAGAACACCCAGCTCTCCCAGCTCGGCAGGGCGCGTCGCGTCGTCGTCTCCAAGGACACGACGACGATCATCGACGGCGCCGGCGACCCCGAGGACATCAAGGGCCGGATCAAGCAGATCAAATCGGAAGTCGAGAACACGGACTCCGACTTCGATCGCGAGAAGCTCCAGGAGCGGCTCGCCAAGCTGGCCGGCGGTGTCGCGGTGGTCAAGGTCGGCGCCGCCACCGAGACCGAGATGAAGGAGAAAAAGCACCGCGTCGAGGACGCCCTGCAGGCGACCCGGGCGGCGCTCGAGGAGGGCGTCGTGCCCGGCGGTGGCGTGGCCCTGCTCAACGCGCAGACCGGGCTCGACCCTGACTCGCTGGACGACCCCGACGAGCAGACCGGCGCCCGGATCGTGCACCGTGCGCTCGAGGAGCCGGTCCGCCAGATCGCCGAGAACTCCGGCCTGGAGGGCTCGGTGGTCGTCAACAAGGTCCGCGACCTGAAGCCCGGCGAAGGGCTCAACGCGGACACGGGTGAGTACGGCGACCTGATCAAGGCCGGCGTCATCGACCCGACGATGGTGACGCGCTCGGCGCTCCAGAACGCCGCCTCGATCGCCAAGAACATCCTCGTCACCGAGGCGATCGTCGCCGAACCGCCGGAGAAGGACGGCGCCGGCGGGATGCCCGGCGGCATGCCGGACATGGGCGGGATGATGTGAGCACGCCTGCCTAGGCGTATCCTCGCCGTAACAGGCGAGTTGCTTTCGGAGGGGCCCGGCGAACGCCGGGCCCCTCCTCGTTCAGGCCTCCGCCAGGACGTCGGCCATGCGGCGCGGTGTCACCCCGAGCGCCTCGCAGTCGGCGGTGCCGCGCTCGCTCGTCATCGGCACCTCCATCAGCTCGGCCTCCTCCCAGGTCGCGAAGACGGCCTCGCCGAAGAGCGAGCGCAGCCCGATCAGGCCGCTGCGGACCAGCGGCAGCGGCAGGTGGAGGAGGGGGCGGGGGCGGCCGGCGGCGCGGCTGACCAGGTCCGACATCTCGTCGTACGTCAGCGTCTCCGGGCCGGCCAGCTCGTAGCGGTCGCGGCGGGGCGCCGCTGCTCCACCCTCCAGCCAGGAGACCACGCAGCGCGCCGCGTCGTCGGCCCAGATTGGCTGGAAGCGCGCCTGGCCCGATCCCGACACCGGCACCGCCGGCAGGAAGGAGAAGCGCCGCAGCAGCGTCACCCAGGGATCGCTGTGGTCGTAGACGATCGAGGGGGCGAAGATCGTCGTCTCCAGGGGTGAGGAGGCGACCGCGCGCTCGGCCAGCCACTTGGCGCGGAAGAAGCGGGTGCGCTGAGCGGCGGCGGCGTTGAGGGCGCTGAAGAAGACGAAGCGGCGCACGCCGCTGCGCTCTGCCGCCTGCAGCAGCCGCACCGTCGCCAGCCCGTTCAGCTCCTCGATCCGGTGCGGCGGCTGGTCGCGGATCGTCGCCGCCAGGTGGACGACGGTGTCGACGCCGCGCAGCGCCTGCCGCACCAGGTAGGGGTCGGACATGCCGCCGAGGTCGCCCAGCGCGATCTGCACGTCGACCCGCCATTCGCCCAGCCGCCGCGGCTCGCGGACCAGGCAGCGCACCTCCTCGCCGCGCCGCAGCAGCAGCGGCAGCAGCCGCGAGCCGATGCTCCCCGTCGCCCCTGTCAGCAGCAGCATCCCGACATGATCCCTAAAATAGGCGTCCGCGCCTCGGCAGGGACCAGCCCGCCGGGCACCGAGAAACCGACTTAGGAGAAGAAGCATCGAATGACCTACGTCATCGCCGAGCCGTGCATAGGCACCAAGGACAACTCGTGTGTCGAGGTCTGTCCGGTCGACTGCATCCACCCGACCCCGGACGAGCCCGACTACGACTCGGTCGAGATGCTCTACATCGACCCCGACGAGTGCATCGACTGCGACGCCTGCGTCGAGGCCTGTCCGGTCGACGCCTGCTTCGCCGAGGACCAGCTGCCCTCCGAGTGGGCCAAGTACGCCGAGATCAACGCCCAGTACTACCAGAGCAAGAGCGCCGCTTAGGAAGGCGGACAGCGGGTTTCGAAAAGGCGGCCCAGGCCGCCTTTTTCATGCCCGGACCGTCTACTGCGCCATCGGCAGCGGGGTGCCGCCGACCGGCGGCGCCTCCATGGCGCCCGGGACCGCCTGAAGGACCGGCAGCTCCTGCGGGGTGGCGGCGACTATGCCGCGGGCGATCTGGCGGATCGCCTGGGAAGCGGGTGAGTCGGGCTCCTCGACGACCAGCGGCGTGCCGGCGTCGGCGTGCTCGCGCAACTCCTCGGAGAGCGGCACCTTGCCCAGCAGCGGCACCTCCAGCGCGTCGGCGAGCAACTGGCCGCCGCCCTCGCCGAAGATCGTGAAGCGCTTGCCGTCCGGCGTCGTGAAGCCGGACATGTTCTCGATCACGCCGAGCAGCTCGAGGTCGAATTTGGCCGCCATCTCGGCGGAGCGCCGCGCCACCGTCTGGGCGGCCGGCTGTGGCGTCGTCACCAGCGCGACCTTCGCCTGCGGCAGCAGCTGCGAGAGCGTCATCGCGACGTCGCCGGTCCCCGGCGGCAGGTCGAGCAGCAGGTACTCCAGCTCGCCCCAGGCGACGTCCTCGAGGAACTGCTGGATCGCCTTGTGGAGCATCGGCCCGCGCCAGACGACCGCGGCGTTCTCCTCGACGAAGAAGCCGATCGACATCACCTTGACGCCGCCCGCCGCTTCCAGCGGCAGGATCTTGCGCTCGGCGTCGACTTCGGGGCGGCGGCTGACGCCGAGCATGCGCGGGATCGAGTAGCCGTAGACGTCGCAGTCGAGGGCGCCAGCGGCGTGGCCTTCGGCGCTCAGCGCCGCCGCCAGGTTGGCGGTCATCGTCGACTTGCCGACGCCGCCCTTGCCGGAGGCGACGCAGACCACGTTCTTGACCTGGGCCAGGGCGCCCTCGGGGAGGCGGCTGCGGCCCAGCGTCTGCCCGAGCTTGGCCTTCTCCTCGTCGGAGAGGACGTCGAAGCCCACCGTGACCTCGCTCACCCCCTCCAGCTCGCCGACCTGCTGGGCGACGGCCTGTTCGAAGTGGGAGCGGATCGGGCAGCCCGCCGTGGTAAGCGCCACGACCACCTCGACCCGGCCGTCCTCGCCGGTCTCGATCGAACGCACCATCCCCAGCTCGACGATCGAGCGGCGCAGCTCGGGGTCGATCACGTTGCGCAGCTTCTCGGTTACCTGGTCCCTGGTCGGTGAGGGCATCGGGGTCATTCTGGCAAAGGCCGCCCGGCGGCAGCCGTCGCGGCGCCCGCGGCTGCGAACGGGATGAATCCGCCGAGAGGGGGGAGAGAACTCGCACGCCTTCCGCTTAGCCCTCCACGTGAAGTCAACGGAAGGGGGACGTATGTCAGGCGCACAAGGCGGACTAGGGTCAGGCGCACAAGGCGGGCTCGGACGCGGCGCGGGGAGGATCGTCGGGCTGGGGGTGGCCCTGGCCCTGGCCCTGCTGCTGCTCGCGGCGCGCGAGGCGAACGCGGCCAAGTACTCGGTCGCCCAGTGCGGCTGGCACGTCGGCATCGACGCGGGATGGGCGGACTCGACCAGCGGCGTCAAGTTCCGTCCCGACTCCTACTGCGCGACCTCGCCCAGCGCCGATCCCTTCGACGGCATCCACATGAAGAGCTTCACGCGGGAGGGCCAGACGTCGGTCTGGGGGACGCGCTTCGCGCGCTGGCGCTGGGAGGCTCCGCCCGGCACCGGCATCACCCGCGTCAGCGGCACCTGGTGGCACGTCCTCCACGACGGCATGCAGCAGCGGATCGGGGTCGGCACGCCGAGCGGCAGCTTCAGCCCTTTCGCGACCGCCGGCGAAACCGACACGACGCCGCGCGACTTCGTCGCCGGCTTCGCCTCCCCGATGCCGGCGCTCGAGGATCGCCTTCTCTGCGCGAAGGTCGACACCAAGTGGTGCAGCCTCGAACCGGGCTCCTGGTCGGCCCTGCGGGCGCTGACCATCACGATCGAGGACGACACCGCCCCGGCACCCGGCGTCGGCGGCGAACTCGCGGCCGGTGGCTGGCGTCGGGGCAACCAGACCGTCCAGTTCTGGGGCTCGGACGCCGGCGGCGGCATCCGCTACGGCGAGACGCTGCTCGACGGCGCCCGCGTCGCCTTCACCCAGTACCCCTGCGCCGAGGCGCTGATCGGCAGCGAGTGGCGCGGCACGCGGATGCGGCCCTGCGAACCGAGCGCCTCCGGCTCGGCGACCGTGGCGACGACCGCTTTCAGCGATGGACCGCACACGCTCGGTCACTGCGCCACCGACTTCGCCGGCAACGTCGCCTGCGCGCCGCCGAGCACGGTACTGATCGACAACAACCCGCCTGCTCACGTTCGGGAAGCGACCCTCGCCGGCGGCGACGACTGGCGCCGCGTCAACGACTTCGACCTCAGCTGGAGCAACCCCGATCAGGGACCGGCCAGTCCGATCGGCGGCGCCTCCTGGCGCATCGTCGGGCCGGCCGGCTACGACAGCGGCGTGCGCTTCACGGCCGGCCGCAACCTGGGCGCGCTGAGCGACCTGCGCGTGCCCGGTCCCGGCGCCTACGCGCTGCAGATCTGGCTGCGCGACGAGGCCGGCAACGAGGCGCCGTCGACCGCGGTGTCCGTGCCGTTGCGCTTCGACGACGTCCCGCCGGGCGTCGCCTTCGGCGTCGACCCTGCTCCCGAAGGCGGCCTGCCGGAAGCGATTCACGCCGACGTCGCCGATGCGCACTCCGGCCCGGCCAGCGGCGCCATCTACTACCGCCGCCTCGGCGCCGCGCAGTGGATCGAGCTGCCGACCAAGCTCGAAGCCGCCGAAGCCGCCGGCACCGCCCACTTGGCCGCCAGCCTGCCCGGCGGCCTCGAACCCGGCATCTACGTGTTCCGCGCCGACGCGGTCGATGCGGCGGGCAACACGGCGACGACGACGCGGCGCGCCGACGGCACCGAGATGGCGCTGCGCAAGGCTCCGCCGGCGCCTGCCGCGAAGGTGGGGGGGAAGGCGGGATCCGGGTCGGGAAGGACGCGCGATTTCACCTGGCTGCGCGTCGTACTCCACGCCATCCCGCGGACGCTGCGCACCGGCGAGTCGGTTCGCCTCAGCGGGCGGGTTCGCAGTCACGGCGTGCCGCTGCCGCGCCGCGGCAAGCTGGTCGCGATCCAGTACTTCGAGTCGGCGGCACGCCGCTGGCGCCCGGTGCTGCTGACCCGCACCGATCGCCACGGCCGCTTCCACGCGCGCTACCGCTTCCGCTATGTGAGCGGCACGGCGCGGATCCACCTCCGCGCCGCCGCCCTCGCCGAGGAACGCTGGCCCTTCGCCACCCGCGCCTCCCGCCCGGTGACGGTTCGCGTCACCGGGTAGGGTGGCGGGCCATGTCGCAGGCAACCCTCCACACCGGCGCCGGGGCGATCGTCGTCGAGCTCTATGACGACGACGCGCCGAAGACGGTCGAGAACTTCCGCAAGCTTGCGGCCGATGGCTTCTACGACGGCCTCGTCTTCCACCGCGTGATCCGCGATTTCATGATCCAGGGAGGCTGCCCCGAGGGCACCGGTCGCGGCGGGCCCGGCTACACGTTCGAGGACGAGATCAACGACCGCAAGGTCGTCCGTGGCGCGCTGGCGATGGCGAACGCCGGTCCGAACACCAACGGCTCGCAGTTCTACATCGAGACCACTGAGGCGGCGCCCTGGCTCGACGGCAAGCACACGGTCTTCGGCTGCGTCGTCGAGGGCATGGAGGCGGTCGACGCGATCGAGTCGACGGGCACAGACGCGTCCGACCGTCCGCTCGAGCCCCAGGTAATCGAGCGCATCGAGCTCTCGGAGTAGCGGCCGGCTCAGCCCCCGGCCGCCGGCTCCGACGCCGGCGACGCAGCGGGCGGTCCCAGGCCCGCCCCGGGGCGGTGGCCGTGACCGAAATGAACTGACGGCAGCAGCCGGCCAAGCGGGCGGGGCAGGTACCAGGCGGCGCGGCCGGCGAGGCGGAGGAAGATCGGCAGCAGGGTCAGCCTCACCAGGAAGGCGTCGAGCAGGACGGCGATGCCGAGGATCACCCCCATCTCCTTGGGCGGCAGCGGCCCGGAGAGGGCGAAGGTGAAGAAGACGGCGACCATCACGGCGCCGGCGGCGAGGATGACGCGGCCCGAGTGCGCCAGGCCGCCGACCATCGCCTCGCGCGCGTCACCGGACTCTTCCCAGTGCTCGCGCGCCGAGGAGAGCAGGAAGACCGTGTAGTCCATCGCGATCGCGAAGATCATCGCGAAGAAGAAGATCGGCCCCCAGGCGTCGAGGTAGCCCTGCGATTCGAAGCCGAGCAGGCCGGTCAGGTGGCCGTCCTGGAAGATCAGCTTGGCGATGCCGAAGGCCGCTCCCGTCGCCAGCAGGTTGGCGAGCACGCCGATCGCCGCGACGAGCGGCGCCTGGAAGGCGACCAGCAGCAGCAGGAAGCCGAGCGCCAGCACGACTCCGATCGCCAGCGGCGTCTTCGCCGCCAGCGCCGCTTCGAGATCGTGGTTTTCGGCTGCCGGGCCGCCGACCAGCGCCCCCGGCGGCAGCGCCGCACGCAGCCGGTCCACTGTCGCGCCGAGCGCCGGGGTGGAGGGGCCGCTGGTCGGGATCGCCTCGATCAGCGCCAGCCGCCTTCCGGCACCCGCCAGCGCGGGCAGCGTCGCGGCGATACCCGGGTCGGAGCGCAGCACGGTCGCGGTGCGGCCGGCCTCGCCCTGCGGCGCGACCACCTGCAGCGCGCCCGGCGCCCCCGGCCCGAAGCCGCGCACGATCTGTTCGTAGCCGAGCCGCGAGTGGTCGCCGTTCGGCACCACCTTGATCGAAGGCATCCCGGTCTTCAGGCCGAGAACCGGCAGCGCCATGGCGACCAGCGCGGCGAGCGCGACGCCGCCGTACAGGAGCGGGCGGCGCCAGAGCCGTTCGCCCCAGCGCGCGAAGCGCAACGAGCGGTGGTCGCCGCCGTGCACCCAGGGCAGGCCGAGCTTGTCGACTCGCGGCCCCAGCTTGGCCAGCACCGCCGGCAGCAGCGTCAGCGTCGCCGCCAGCACGAAGAGGACCGAGATCATGATCCCCAGCGACATCGAGCGGAAGGCCGGGCTGGGCACGAGCATCACCGCCGAAAGCGAGATCAGCACGGTCAGGCCGGAGAAGAGGACCGCCTTGCCGGCCGTGTCCATCGTCGCGGCGACGGCGTCGACCGGCGCCAGCCGCTGGCCGAAGTGGGCGTTGCGGAAGCGCATCACGATGAAGAGCGCGTAGTCGATGCCGAGCGCCAGCGCGAACATCAGCGCGAAGTTCATCGCCCAGATCGAGATCGGCACCAGCTGCGTGCCCAGATAAAGGACGCCGGCCGAGGCGATCAGACCGACGATCGTCAACATCAGCGGCAGGCCGGCGGCGACCAGCGAGCCGAAGGCGAGGACGAGGATCGCCATCGTCACCGGCCAGGAGAGCAGCTCCGACTTCAGCATCGCGTTGCGGTTCGCTTCGTTGAAGTCCGACCACATGCCGGTGGCGCCGGTCAGGTTGACCTGGACGCCGGGCGCCGCGGTCGCGGCGAGCGTGCCGCGCAGGCTGTCGGCGGCGGTGACCATCCCGTTGGGATCGTGTGCCGCGCCGGCCATGATCACCGCGGTGCTGCCGTCGCGGGAGATCGAGACGCCGGGGCGGGGAGGGGTGACGCCACGCACCGCCGGGTCGGCGGCGAGCACCCGCTCGGCCCGGACCAGTGTGCGCTTGAAGGCGGGATCGGCCGCGGTCAGTCGCGACGAGTGCACGGCGACCTGGAGCGCGTAGGCGCCGCCGCCCGCGAAGGCGCGGTCGACCGCGGCGCGGGCCTTCACCGACTCCGAGCCGTTCGCCTGCCAGCCCGCGCCCGACAGCGCCGTCTCGATGCGCGGCGCCAGTGCCCCCAGGGCGACCGCGACGACCGCCCAGGCGACGAACACCCGGCGGCGGTGCGTCGCCGCCAGCCGCCCGAGCCGCCCGACCGGGCCGAGTCCGTTCACCGCTCGCAGGCGCTCTTGACGCCGAGGTAGTTACGCAGCACCCAGGAGCTGGGGCAGTTGCCGACCGTGACGAAGGCGAGCTGGTTGGCGGCGACGAAGCCGGTCAGCAGCAGGAACCAGGGGCTGACGAGGGCGCTCAGCACGGCGCTGAGCGCCGTCATCGTGCCCGCCATCAGGAAGAGAATCCGCTCCAGTGGCCAGTTCATGGCAGTCCTTCCATCGCTTTACCAATTAACAACTTAACAGTTGTGATCCGGTAAGATAGCAGGGGTGGCGCTGAAGATGAAGAGCCCCCTCGACAACGCGGCGGCCGAGCTGATCTCCCGAAGGTTCCGAGCGCTCGGTGACCCGACCCGCCTGCGCATCCTCGACCAGCTGCGGACGCGCGGCGAGGCCTCCGTCGGCGAGCTGACCGAGGCTCTCGGCGGCTCCCAGCAGAACGTCTCCAAGCACCTCGCCGCCCTGCATGCTGAGGGCTTCGTCAGCCGCCGCAAGCGGGGGACCAGCTCGCTTTACCGGATCTCCGACCCCGGCGTGCTCGACCTATGCGACAAAGTCTGCGCCGGGATCGAGTCGCAGCTCGCGGCGCTCGGCGCGATGCTCGGCGGCTAACCGCTCAGCCGGTCAGCACGATCACGACGAAGAAGGCGAGCACCACCTCGCTGACGATCCACGAGTTGTCGTTCATCCAGTCGCGGATCGTCGGCAGTCGCCGCTGGGCCCGCTCCCCGAGAACCGCGACGCCCAGCGCCGGCAGGCCGAGCAGGAGCAGGGTGAGGAGGATGTAGGGGATCGCGTGCCAGAGCGGGTCTTCGCCGTTGCCCAGCTTGCCGCCGACGCTGAGCGCGGTCACGAGATCGCTGGGGAAGAAGCCGAGCAGCAGGAAGCCGAGGATGAAGGCGAACCGCGTCGTCGCGGTCTGCAGCTTGCCCATCCACTTGGGCGGTTCGCTCTCCTCGCGGGTGCGGAACTTGTGGAACATCGCGAAGAGCAGCAGGGCCACGATCCCCAAGTCGGTTCCTTCCTGCGATTCGCCGCCAAGCGCCTTGTTCGCCAGCAGGTAGCCGATCGCGACGACCAGCGGGATCGAGATCGCCGCGCCGAGCACGTAGACGGCCGACGTCTTCTTCCACTCGGGGCTGGTCGCGAAGAAGAAGGCACTGATGATCTGCGGGCCAGCGACCATCACGATGGCCAGGGGGAGGATTGCGGCTATGTCCACGAACGCCCTCCTTGCTCGGGTGCCGCCAGCCTCTCACATGGAGGGGACTATTCGACGAGCGTGTAGCTGAACGTCAGCAGGCAGGCGAGCAGGAAGAGGGCCGCGATTACGCCGATTGCAGTCATGACTCCAATATGAGCCTTCGCCGCTGCGCCGGGCGGTAATCCGTCACAACGGAGATCCGTCACACATAGAGGCACGGGATCGTCGCCTCGTGGCGGGTGCTCGGCCCGGACATAGCATGTGGCGATGCCCGTCGCCGCGGCGGAACCCTCCCAGGTCCTGCACCTCTCGCTGATCGCCGGTTCCGCCCTCCGCGACAGCGACGGCGCCAAGCTCGGCCGGGTCGACGACCTGATCGTCCGTCTCGGCGGCACCGGCTATCCGCCGATCGCCGGCTTCCTCGTCACCGTCGCCGGGCGCCGCTCGTATTTGTCGGCGGAGAGGGTCGCCTCGATCGCCCCTGGCGCGGTGACCCTGAGCAAGGCGAAGCTGGACCTGCGCCCGTTCTCGCGGCGGCCGGAGGAGGTGCTGCTCAAGCACGACGTGCTCGACCACCAGCTGATCAACGTCGAGGGCGCCCGGCTGGTCCGCGCCAACGAGATCGAGCTCGCGCGCCTGGAGGGATGGTGGCGCGTGGTCGGCGTCGACACCGGCCCGCGCGGCGGCCTGCGGCGGCTGCTGCCCAGGCCGCTCGGCAGGCGGATCGCCACCGGCGAGTTCCTCGACTGGGCGAGCGTCGAGCCCTTCGCCGGCGACGTCGCCGCCGTCCGCCTGCGCATCCTCCACCCCAAGCTGGCCAAGCTTCATCCTGCCCAGATAGCCGACCTGGTCGAGGCCGCCTCCCATGACGAGGGCGAGGAGATCATCCAGGCGGTAGGCCAGGACCGCGAGCTGGAGGCGGACGTCTTCGAGGAGCTCGACGAGCGGCACCGGCTCGAGTTCCTCGAGCAGCGCAGCGACGGGGAAGTCGCGGAGCTGGTCTCGCGAATGGCGCCCGACGACGCCGCCGACCTCCTCGCCGAGCTGGGGCAGGGGCGCCGCGAGGCGGTGCTAGAGGGGCTGCCGCCCCTTCAGCGGCGCAAGGTGCGCGCCCTGCTCGGCTACGATCCGGCCGAGGCGGGCGGCCTGATGAGCCCGGACTTCGTCAGCGTCTACCGCCAGGCGAGCGTGGCCGAGGCGCTGGACCGGGTCAGGCGCAGCTCCCTCTCCGACGAGCTGCTCGCGACCGTCTACGTGATGGACTCGGGCCATCGCTTCGTCGGCGCCGTGCCGCTGGCCGCCCTCGTGCGGGCCGATTCCGAAGCGGGTGTCGCCGGGCTGGACGTCCAGTACATACCCCGTCTCCTCGCCGAGGCCGACTTCGAGGAGGTCGCCCGCCTGATGGCCGACTACAACCTCACGGCCGCGCCCGTGGTCGATGGCGAGGAACGGATGATCGGCGTGGTCACGGTCGACGACGTGCTCGAGGTGCTCCTGCCGAAGGGATGGCGGCGGCGCTTCGGGTTGCTGGGCGAGGAGTAGGCGCTGAAGCCCCGCTCGCGGCGCGGTCGCGCCCTTCTTCTTCTCGGCCTGCTGGGCCCCGGCCTGATCGCCGCCAACGCCGGCAACGACGCCGGCGGCATCGCCACCTACTCCTCGGTCGGCGCCAAGTACGGCTACAGCCTGCTCTGGGCGATGGTGCTGATCACCCTCTCCCTGGTCATGGTGCAGAGGGCCTCGGCCCGGATGGGGGTGGTTAGCGGCAAGGGGCTCGCCGAGCTGATCCGCGAGCGCTACGGCATCCGCTGGTCCGCCTTCGCCACCCTCGCCGTGCTGATCGCCAACTTCGGCATCTGCATCTCGGACTTCGTCGGCGTCGGGGCGGCGCTGGGGCTGGCTGGCATCCCCGCCCAGGTCTCGGTCCCGATCGCCGCCGTCGGCATCTGGCTGATCATCGTCCGCGGCTCCTACCGCTCGGCCGAGCGGGTCTTCATCTGGCTGACGATCCCCTTCTTCGCCTATCCAGTCGCGGCGATCCTCGCCCATCCCGACTGGAGCGCGGTCGGCCATGCACTGGTCGTGCCGCACTTCCAGACGACCCCCGCCTTCCTGCTGCTCTTCGTGGCGATGGCCGGCACCACTATTACCCCCTACATGCAGCTCTACCTGCAGTCGGCGGTGGTGGAGCGGGGGGCGAGCGAGGAGGATCTGCCCGCGGAAAGCCGCGAGGCGGTGGGCGGCGCCCTCTTCGCCGACCTGATCGCGGCCTTCGTCATCATCGCCACCGGGGCGACGCTCTATGAGAGCGGCATCCACTCGATCGGCTCGGCCGCCGATGCGGCCAAGGCGCTCGGCCCGCTGGCGGGGCAGTACGCCGAGCTCCTGTTCGGGATCGGCCTGCTCGGAGCGAGCTTACTGGCCGCCGCCATCCTGCCGATCGCGACCTCCTACGTCGTCGCCGAGTCGCTCGGGTTCGAGAAGGGGATCGGCCGCCGCACCCAGGAGGCGCCCGTCTTCATGGGCCTGATCACCGCGATGATCGCCGTCTCGACGATCGTCGCCGTGATCCCCGGCGTCCCCGTGATCTCCCTGCTCGTCGGCGTGCAGGTGGTCAACGGCCTGCTCCTCCCGATCAACCTCTTCTTCGTCTGGCGGCTTGCCCGCAGCGAGGAGCTGATGGGCGAGCACCGAAACCGCGGCATCGTCGACTGGGTGACGGCGGCGACCGTGGCGGCCACCTCGACCCTCTCGCTGATCCTGGTCGCCGTGACCGTCGCGGGCATTTGACCGCCATCGCCCGGCGCGACGGTCGAATCGCTGCGTTCCTACGACGGATCCTGGTGCGCTGAGCGTATCCTCCTGCGCATGGGCGATAAGGCCCACTTCACGGCCGACGAAGCCCGCACGACCGGCGAGCGGATCGGCATCGATTGGGCTACATCGTCCTTCGACGTCGAGCAGTTTCGGATGGGGATGGACGTCGAGCTCGAGCACGGTACGCGGGGTCCCGAGACGAACGTCACTGACGACGATTTGATCGTGACCGGGAAAATAGCTTGCGCCCACCTCAACGAGTTCCCGGACTACTACACCCGCCTCGCAGTCATGGAGGCGGAGGCAAAGGCCTACTGGGCCTCCCACGACGAGTAGCGGCCGGGTCGGCCGGCTAATGAGGAGAACGGCTTGGAGGAGCACTGGTGCATCGGCACGCCGATCCGCCGGTTTCAACCTGGTTCGCGCAGGCCCCCGGCAGGATGACCGGTCCCGGTCACGTCGCCCATCAGGTGAGGCGGGGCAACCAGTTGTTCACCCGATGAAATTGAAGGCGTTCGAGTTAGCCAAATCCCGCTTCAGAAAACGGAGGGGGAGGGATTCGAACCCCCGAGGCGCCGAAGGCGCCTAACGGCTTTCAAGGCCGCCGCATTCAACCGCTCTGCCACCCCTCCGGGTATCCGGTGCCAGCCCCTCCGGGTCGTCTCGATGTCGACCTTGGCCCGGTCGTATCGATGTCGACCCCTCGTGGGTCTATACCGGGTGTCGATGTTAGACGCCGAACTATGGACGGAAAGACTGGAGGGAATGTGCTTCCCGGGTGCTTGGATGGAGAGATGCGCCGGCTGCTGATCCTCGCCTCGACGATGGTCTTCTTCGACGTCGCCTTCTACGCGGCGATCGCGCCGCTGCTGCCCGACTACGTGGCGCGCTTCGACCTCAGCAAGGCGCAGGCAGGCGTGCTCGCCGCCTCCTACGCCGCCGGCACGCTGCTCTCCTCGCTCCCCGCGGGCCTGCTCGCGACCCGGATCGGACCGCGCCGCACCGCGATCGCCGGCCTGCTGCTGCTTGGCCTCGCCAGCCTCGTCTTCGGCTTCGGCGGCTCGATCGGCGTGCTCGACGCCGCCCGCTTCGCCCAGGGCATCTCCGGCGCCCTGATCTGGGCCGGCTCGCTGACCTGGCTGATCGCCAGCGCCGACCCGGAGCGGCGCGGCGCGGCGATCGGCACCGCGCTCGGGACGGCGATCGCCGGCGCCCTGATCGGTCCGTTGCTCGGCGCGGTCGCGGCGGCGGCCGGCACCAAGCTCGTCTTCGGCGCCGTCCTCGGCGTTGCGCTGCTCCTCGCGACGCTCGCGGCGCGCCAGCCGGAGTCGGTCCTGCCCGGTCGCCAACCCCTCCGCGACGTCGCCGCCACTCTGCTCAGCAGGCCGCTGCTCTCCGCCGCCGCCTTCGTCGCCGTCCCCTCCCTGATGTTCGGCGCCGTCGAGGTGCTGGTCCCCCTGCGGATCGCCGAGCTGGGCGGCGGCCACGCGCTGATCGCCGCCGGCTTCATCGTCGGCGCCGCCCTCGAGGGCGCGCTCGCCCCGATCGCCGGCCGCTATTCCGATCGGGCCGGCCGCCGCGCCCCCTTTGTCGCCGGCATCGGAATCTGCGCCGGCGCGATGCTCGGCATCGGCTTCGCCCAGGCGCTCGGCTCGGTGCTCCTCGCGCTCATCCTCGGCTCGCTTGGCGCCGGCATCTGCTTCGCCCCAGCCATGACCATGCTCTCCGAGGCCGCCGAATCGAGCAGTCTCCACCAGGGCTTCGCGGCGGGTCTATCCAACATGGCCTGGTCATCCGGCCAGGTGGCGGGGGCGCTGGCCGGCGGCGCGCTCGCCGGCGCCGCCGGCTACGCGGCGCCCAGCCTCGCCGTCGCCGCCCTGCTCGTCCTCACGGCCGTCTACGCGCACCGCTTCCTGACGCTGCCCGCGATGCGCCTCCCGCGTCCCCGTCCAGCCCTCGCCCAGTCCGCCGCCGGCCCGGCGGCCCGGCGCTAATGTTTTGTGCCCCGGAGAGGTGGCCGAGCGGCTGAAGGCACTCGCCTGCTAAGCGAGTAGGGGGCGCAAGCTCTCTCGAGGGTTCGAATCCCTCCCTCTCCGCTGAACGCCCGCAAGACCAAGATCATCGCCACGGTGGGGCCCGCCAGCTGGGACGTCGAGACGCTCTCCCGTCTGATCGAAGCCGGCGCCGACGTCCTCCGCCTCAACTTCTCTCACGCGGACCGGGAGCGCCATGCGCGCACGATCGAGTCGATCCGCGCGGCGGCGGAGCGGGCCGGGCGCGAGGTGGCCGTGCTCGGCGACCTGCCGGGCCCGAAGCTGCGGATCGGCGAGCTGCAGGGGGACGTTGCCGAGCTGGAGACGGGAATGCACGTGAGGCTGACGCCGCAGGCGGTGCGCGGCGACGCCGAGACGATCCCGGTCGACTGGCCGGGGGTGGCGACGCTTCACGAGAACGAGCTGGTCTACCTCGCCGACGGGGCGATCCGCCTGCGCGTGCGGGCGCCGGAGGACGGTGGGGTCGACTGCGAGGTGGAGGTAGGTGGGACGCTTTCGTCGCACAAGGGCATGA
>DASTHF010000056.1:0-11468 GCA_035605615.1 Solirubrobacterales bacterium | reverse complement strand
CCTCGACGGCGAACGCCTCGTGGACGAGTACCGGCGCGCGACCGGCGCCGAGGGGGATCCGGGGCCCGAGCCGGCGCCGGCGCTCCCGCCCGGTCCGCCGCGCCGTCCTCTGCGCTTCCCCTCGGGACGCTTCGCGGCGGTCGCCGTCTCGCTGGCGATGGTCGCGATCCTGGTCGCGGTGGGCCTCGCCGGCAGGGGTGGGGGCGGCACGCCGGCGGCGCACCCGGGATCGAAGCAGGCCCGTAAGGGAACTCCCCACAGGAGCGGCTTCCGCGAGGTCGCGGCGCGCCCCGGCGTCTCCGTGCGGCTGGCGGCGCGGGCGGAAGTCTGGGTCTGCCTGCTCGACGCGGCCGGCGAAAAGCTGATCGACGGCCGGATCCTCGAAGCCGGGGCGGAGGAGGGGCCGTACCGCTCCGGTCGCTTCACCGTCTCGCTCGGCAACGGGGAAGTCGAGCTTCGAGTCGACGGCCGGCCGGCCCGCATCCCACCCAGCTCGAGCCCGGTCGGCTACGAGATCGAATCCGACGGCGGGCTGAAGCCGCTGACGGAAGCGGAAAGGCCCACCTGCACGTGAGCGAGGGGGGCGGGGCGCCGGTGCGCGCCGGGATAGTGGTGACCGGGACCGAGGTCCTGACCGGGCGCATCGCCGACCGCAACGGGCCGTGGGTCTCCGAACGGCTGGCGGAGCTGGGAGTCGAGGTGGCCCACATCCTCGTCGTCGGCGACCGCGCCGAGGACCTGGAGGCGGCGCTGCGCTTCATGGCGGAGGAGAGGATGGACCTGATCGTCACCTCCGGCGGGCTCGGCCCCACCGCCGACGACCTGACCGCAGAGGTCGTCGCCCGCTTCGCCGGGCGGGAGCTGGTGCTCGACGCCGCGATGGGGGAGAAGATCGCGGCGATCATGCGCGGCTTCTCGCGCCGCCTGCGCTTCGACGAGGAGGCGGTGCAGGCCGCCAACCGCAAGCAGGCGATGGTGCCCGCGGGGGCGATCGCGCTGGACCCGGTCGGCACCGCGCCGGGGCTGGTCGTGCCGGCCGACGGGCAGGTGGTCGTCGTGCTTCCCGGGCCGCCGCGCGAGCTGCGGCCGATGTGGCCGGCGGCGCTGGCGACCGCTCCGGCGCAGGAGCTGCTGGCGCGGACGACGGCGTTGCACGGCTACACGATGCGGATGTTCGGCATCCCGGAGTCGGAGCTGGCCAAGAGCCTGCGCGAGCTGGAGGCCGGCGGGATGGCGCTCGACGAGGTCGAGATCACGACCTGCCTGCGCAAAGGCGAGATCGAGATCGACGTGCGCTGGCGCGACGGCGGCAAGGCGACAGCGGAGGCGGTCCGCGAGGGCCTCGCGGCGCGCCACCCGCGCCAGATGTTCAGCCTCGACGGCGAGACGATCGACTCGCAGGTGGCGAGGCTGCTGCGCGGGCACCGGCTGGGACTGGCGGAGTCGTGCAGCGGCGGCCTGCTCGCGGCGCGGATCACCGATCGCCCGGGCGCCTCCGCCTACATGGCGGGCGGGGTGGTCGCCTACTCGAACGAGGCCAAGGCGAAACTGCTCGGGGTCGACCCGACGCTGATCGAGCGGCACGGAGCGGTCTCACCGCAGGTCGCCGAGGCGATGGCGCTGGGGGCGCTGGAGCGCTTCGACGCCGACGTCGCCGTCGCGATCACCGGCATCGCCGGCCCCGAGGGCGGGGGCGAGGAGAAGCCGGTCGGCTACGTCTGCTTCGACGCCCGCCTCGCCGGCGGCCGCGCGATCGCCCGCGATCCGGTCATCCCGGGTAGCCGCGAGGACGTGCGCGAACGCTCGGCGCTGGTCGGCATGCACCTGCTCCGCATCCTGCTCAGCGGCGCCGACACGCCCCTGTGACGGATAGGTCCCGCACTTCTTGCGCTCGTGCGTTGTCTCGTGCGCCGCGGCGGCGTAGCGTCCCGCGGCGATGGCGAAGGAGAGGCTAAAGAGCCCGCGGGCGAGGTTGTTCGTCGCGCTCGAGCTGCCCGCCCAGGTGCGGTCGGCGATCGCGGCGTGGGGCCGGGAGGCGCTGAGCGGTCCGGCTCTGCGCCTCCCTGCCCCGGACTCGCTTCACATCACGCTCGCCTTCCTCGGCTATCTGCCGGAGAAGGAGATCCCGCGGCTCGCCGAGATCGTCGCCGCCAGCGCAGGCCCGGCGCCGCGAATCGAGCTGCGGGACCCGGTTCCGGTCCCGCCGCGAGGCCGGCCGCGCCTCTTCGCCCTGCCCGCCGACTCCCCTGGGGCGGTCTCGCTGCAGGCGGAGCTGGAGGGGAGGCTGGTCGAGGCACGGCTCTACGAACCGGAGAAGCGTCCTTTCTGGTCCCACGTGACGGTCGCCCGGGTGCGCCCCGAGGAGCGTGGCTCGAAGCGGCCGATGCGGGTCTCGCGACAACCCGCGGGCCTGCCGAAGGCGCTGTTGCGGCCCTTCGATGGCGTCCGGATGACGCTCTACCGTTCCGAACTCAAGCCGCAGGGTGCGCGATACATCCCGCTGGCCCGAATCGAGCTGTCCCGAGAGGGCGGCAGTGAGGTGAGATAGATGGCAGACAGGAAGACAGCTCTGAAGGACGCCTCGGTGAAGGAGGCGAAGGCGAGAGACGCCGCCCTCGAGAACGCGGTGACGCACATCAAGCGGGAGTTCGGCGACGGCTCCCTGATGCGACTTGGCAGCGACAACGCCGTGCCGGTTGAAGCGATCCCGACGGGTGCGCTGGCGCTCGACCTGGCGCTCGGGATCGGCGGCGTGCCGCGCGGTCGGATCGTCGAGATCTTCGGGCCTGAGTCCTCGGGCAAGACGACCCTCGTCTACCACATCATCGCCGAGGCGCAGGCCCGGGGCGGCGTCTGCGTCTTCATCGACACCGAGCACGCGATGGACCCGGTCTACGCGGCGGCGATCGGTGTCGACACCGACGAGCTGCTCGTCTCGCAGCCCGACTTCGGCGAGCAGGCGCTGCAGATCGCCGACCGCCTGATCGCCTCGGCGGCGATCGACGTCGTGGCGATCGACTCGGTCGCCGCGCTGACGCCGAAGGCCGAGCTGGAAGGGCAGATCGGGGACACGACCGTGGGCCTGCAGGCGCGCCTGATGTCGCAGGCGATGCGCAAACTGGCCGGCAACCTCAACCGGACCAACACCGTCTGCGTCTTCACCAACCAGATCCGCGAAAAAGTCGGCGTCCAGTTCGGCTCGCCGGAGACGCAGCCGGGCGGCCGGGCGCTGAAGTTCGCCGCCTCGCAGCGGCTCGACATCCGCCGCATCGAAACCCTCAAGGAGGGGACCGAGGCGGTCGGCAACCGTGTCCGGGTGAAGGTCGTCAAGAACAAGGTGGCGGCGCCATTCCGGCAGGCCGAGTTCGACATCGAGTACGGGGTGGGCATCTCGCGCGAGGGCGGCCTGCTCGACTTCGGCATCGAGCAGGAGCTCGTCCAGAAATCGGGCTCCTTCTTCTCCTACGGGGAGATCCGGCTCGGACAGGGGCGTAACAACGCCAAGCAGTTCCTCGCCGAGAATCCCGAGGTCGCGGCCGAGCTGGAAGCCAAGATCCGCGCCGCGCTCGGGATCGGCGCCGAGGCGCCCGCGATCCCCGCGGCGGAGGCGGATCCGCCGGTTGCCGAGGCCGCCTGACGCCACTCGCTAGGCTTCCCGGCCCATGGACAGCGGCACGCTCTACTACGTCATCGGCGGCCTGCTCGCCGTTTCAGCGGTGACGGTCAGCCTGCTGGGGCTGAAGCTCCCCCAGAGGTTCCCCGGCCGCGCTGCGCCTCTGATCGCCCTCTGGTTCATCGTCCTGATTGCCTTCACCACAACTTTCGCCGTGCTCCATGGCCAGGACGAGGAACAGGCCAGGGCGGCCGAGGTTGCGGCCGAAGCCAGGTAGAGCGCCAGCCTCCCCACACCCAACGGCTACGCTCAGCGTCGTGTCCACGTACCACGTCACGACGTTCGGCTGTCAGATGAACGTGCACGACTCCGAGCGCATGAAGGGCATGCTCGAGTCGCTGGGCTACGAGCCGGCCGCGAGTCGCGAAGAGGCCGACGTGATCCTCTTCAACACCTGCTCGATCCGCGAGTCGGCCGACAACCGCTTCATCGCCCACCTCGGCGAGGCGAAGCGACTGAAGTCCGAGGACCCCGAGCGCGTCGTCGGAGTCGGCGGCTGCTGGGCGCAATCGGTCAAGGACGAGGTCTTCGAGCGCTTTCCCTTCGTCGACGTCGCCTTCGGCCCGGGCCAGATCCACGGGCTCGCCGAATTCCTCGCCTCCGACTCGCTCACTGCCCAGGGCTACTTCGAGTTCGAGGGCTTCTCAGGCTGCCTGCCGGGCCGGCGCGAGCGCGAGTTCCAGGCCTGGCTGCAGATATCGCAGGGCTGCAACTGCAGGTGCGCCTATTGCATCGTGCCTTCGACCCGTGGCCGCGAGGTGAGCCGCGATCCGGCCGAGCTGGTCGCCGAGGCGGAGGCGCTTGCCGCCGACGGCGTGCGCGAGGTGACGCTGCTCGGGCAGAACGTCAACAGCTACGGGCGCGACCTGCCCGTGGCGGCGCGGATCGGCTTCTCGGAGCTGCTGGCGCGGATCGACGCGGTCGAGGGGATCGAGCGGATCCGCTACACCAGCCCGCACCCGAAGGACATGCGCGAGGACGTGATCCGCGCCCACGCGGAGCTGCCGGCGCTCTGCGAGCACATCCACCTGCCGCTGCAATCGGGCTCGAGCGCGATCCTCAAACGGATGCGCCGCACCTACGACCGCCGGCGCTACATGGAGCGGGTCGCGCTGATCCGCGAGCACGTCCCCGATTGCGCGATCACCACCGATGTCATCGTCGGCTTCCCGGGCGAGACCGAGGCCGACTTCGGGCAGACGCTGGAGGTCGTCGACGAGGTCGGCTACGACGGCGCCTACACCTTCGTCTTCTCGCCGCGACGCGAAACCGAGGCGGCGACGATGGGCGAGCAGGTGCCGCACGCCGTCAAGCGGGACCGGATGGAGCGGCTGGTCGCGCTGGTGCAGCGGCGCGCGACGGAACGGGCGCAGCGCTTTGTCGGGCGCACGATGGAGGTGCTGGTCGAGGGCCCGAGCCGGACCGACCCCACCCGTCTACGAGGCCGTACCCGCCACAACAAGACGGTCAACTTCGACGGGGTCGCGGACCCCGGGGACCTCGTTGAGGTCGAGATCACGACTGCCACCTCGACGACGTTGGGAGGGGTGGGGGTGCAACCCCTCTCTCAACTTTTTCGGTGAGTCGTTTGCGGCCGTCCGAGATTCGGTTGCCGAAAAAGTACAAGCCGTTCGGGGCAGTACCCCCACCCCTCGTCATGCGATGAAGGTACTCGCGATCTTTGGGCCCACCGCGGTTGGCAAGACCGGGGTGGCGATTGCGCTCGCCGAGCTGCTGAGGGAGCGGGGGGAGGATGCGGTCGCGATCTCCTGCGATGCGCTGCAGGTCTACGAGGGGATGGGGACGTTGACCGGTGTGGCGACGGCCGAGGAGCGGGAGAAGCTCGAGCACCGGCTGGTGGGGTTCGTACCTGTGACGCGGCCGTTCTCGGTGGGGGACTACATGCGGCTGGCGCATCAGGAGGTCGATGAGGCTTTGGCCGCAAGGCGGCGGCCGATCGTGGTGGGGGGCACGGGGCTCTACCTGCGCGCGGCGATCGCCGCGCTGTCGCTGGTCAAGGCCCCGCCGGAAGCCGAGGACTCGGAGCTGTGGTCGCCCGAGACGAGGCACCCGACACTGCTGTTCGGGCTCGACATGGAGCGGGAGCGGCTCTATGGACGGATCGACGCGCGCACGGAGGCGATCGTCGCCGCCGGCGCCGAGCGGGAGGTGCGCAGCGCCGAAGCGGCGGGGCCGTCGCGGACCGCCCGCAAGGCGCTCGGTTTCGACGAGCTGCTCTCCGGCGACGTCGAGCGGATGAAGAAGCGCTCGCGCAACTACGCCCGCCGCCAGCTCACCTGGATGCGCAAGATCCCCAACCTCCACACGATCGACCGCACCGCCCTCTCCGATGAGGAGGTGGCCGTCCAGATCGCCGCCGCGCTCGACGAATAGGCTGCGCGCCGCAATGCGTTTCGAGAAGTGGACGGCGCTGGGCAACGACTACCTGATCGTCGAGGCGGAGGAGTTGCCCTGGGAGCTGAGCGCGGCGCGGGTGCGGCGGCTCTGCGACCCGCACTTCGGAGTCGGCTCGGACGGCGTGCTGCTGCTCTCGCGCAGCGCGGACCCGGATTTCGTCGCCGAGCTGCGCATCTTCAACCCCGACGGCTCCGAGGCGGAGCTCTCCGGCAACGGGGCCAGGGAGGCGATCCTCTACCTGCGCCGCCACGGCTGGACCGACGCCGACGTCTTCTCGATCCGCACGGTTGCGGGGCCGATCACGCCGACGATCACCTCCGAGCGGACCTGCTCGGTGGAGATGGGCCGGGCCTCGACCCGCTCGAAGGACTTCCCCTCGGGCGGCGAGGACGGCTGCGGCACGCTGGCGGCTGGGGGCCGCGAGTGGGAGTTCCAGCACGTCTCGATCGGCAACCCGCAGTGCGCGATCGAGGTCGGCGACGAGCTGGATGAGCTCGACCTCGGCGCGATCGGACCGGGGATCGAAGGCCATGATCTCTTCCCCAACCGCACCAACGTCTCCTTCCTGCGCATCGACGGCAGCCGGGTTCGCGCCAGGATCTTCGAGCGCGGCGTGGGGGAAACGCTCTCCTCGGGCACCGGCGCCAGCGGCGCCGCCGTCACCGCCTTCCTGCGCGGTGCGCCGAGCCCGATCGCGGTCGAGCTGGACGGCGGCGAGCTCGAGGTGGAGGTCTCGGACGACCTCGACGTGCGCCTCACCGGTTGGGCCGAACCGGTCTGCGCGGGCGAGCTGTCGGCGGAGCTGCTCGCCGCCCTCGCGGCGCTCCGCGACTGATCCACGACATCCCGGTCATCTAGGGTTCGCGCCCAATGGCGGACGTACCGACGAAGCCCGGCATCGCCGCGCCCTCGAGGCGCCTCGAGGCGATGCCTCCCTACATGTTCGCGGAGCTGGAGCGGCGCGTCGCCGAGAAGCGCGCCGCCGGCATCGACGTGATCAGCCTCGGGATCGGCGATCCCGACGAGCCGACCTACCCGCACATCGTCAAGGCGATGCAGGAGGCGGTCGCCGACCCCGCCAACCAGAAGTACCCAAGCAACCGCGGCCGCGCCGAGTTCCGCCAGGCCTTCGCCGAGTTCTACGCCGACCGCTTCGGCGTCGAGATCGACCCCGAGTCCGAGGTGATCCCCGCGATCGGCGCCAAGGAGTGCATCTACAACCTCTGCTTCGCCTTCCTCGACCCCGGCGACGTGGCGCTCGCCTCCGATCCCGGCTACCCCGTCTACACCGGCGGCCCGATCCTCGCCGGGGCGACGCCGGAGCTGCTGCCGCTGCTGCCCGAGCTGGGATTCGCCCCCGACCTCAGCGCCGTGCCGGCCGAGGTCGCCGCCAGGGCCCGCCTGATGTTCCTCAACTACCCCAACAACCCGAGCGGCGCCGTCGTTCCCGAGGGCTTCTTCGAGATGGTCGTCTCCTTCGCCCGCGCCCACGACATCCTCGTCGTCCACGACAACGCCTACTCGGAGACAACCTACGACGGCTACGTCGCGCCGAGCTTCCTCGCCACACCGGGCGCCAGGGAGGTCGGCGTGGAGGTCTTCTCGCTCTCCAAGGGCTTCAACATGACCGGCTGGCGCTGCGCGGCGATCCTCGGCAACGCCGAGGCGATCGAGACCTACTGGCGGCTCAAGACCAACGTGGACTCGGGCCTCTTCGAGGCGGTGCAGCTGGCCGGCGCGGCGGCGTTGCGCGGGCCGCGCGGGCCGGTCGAGCGGATGAACGAGACCTACGCCCGCCGCCGCGATCTGGTCGTCGCGGCGCTGCGCGAGATCGGCGTCCAGGTGCAGGCGCCGAAGGGAACGATCTACGTCTGGGCGCCGGTGCCCGATGGCCACACCTCGACCTCCTTCGCCGAGCTGGTCCTGGAGGAGGCGGCGGTGATCGTCTCGCCCGGCTCGATGTACGGGCCGAGCGGCGAGGGCTTCTTCCGCATCTCGCTGACGACGCCTGACGACCGCATTGCGGAGGCGGTCGAGCGGATGCGCTCGCACCTTGCGTGAGGGAGGCGTCCGGGTAGGGCCCTCCACTTAACTTTTTCGGTGGGACGGATGCCGCTGTCCGAGCAGGAATTGCCGAAAAAGTACAAGACGTTCCGGGCCCTACCCGGACGCCTCCTGGGTCGCTTTGAGCTTGGTCCAGTAACGATTTAACCCACGCCACTGGTACTCGGGAGGGACGGACTGGATCATCTGCATTGCGGAATCCTGGGTTTCTGAGCTTTCCTTGACCCGTTTGCGGTGGCGGGCTTCGTAGTCGGCCTCGGATAGGTCGCGAGCCAGCTGTGCCTCCTCGCGCAGGCGCTCGCGGACAAGGGCAAGATGCGGTAGCGGGTCGTCGATCGAGCCGAAGTGGGTGAGCGCGAGCTTCTCGGGCTTCCAGCTCTCGACGATTCCGATCGATTCCTCCCACAGCTCGATGTCGATGTCCGGAGGCGGAGTTGGGGGGACGATCAGGTCTACCCCTGGGATGCGGACCCCGGCGACGTCGCCGGTGAACGCGGTGCCGGTGTCCTCATGGAGGTAGGCGACGTGGTGCGAGGCGTGGCCGGGCGTGTAGGCGACCCGCATGCCGAGCACCGTCTCGCCGCCGGCGAGCGGCCTCACGTTGGCCTCGGGCACCGGCACGATCTCGCCCCAGAGGTGTTCCATCTGGTCGCCGTAGAGCCGCTCGGCGCTGGCCAGGAGCTTCGAGGGATCGACCAGGTGGGGCGCGCCGCGCTCGTGCACGTAGACCTCCAGATCGGGCCAGCGCCGCACCAGGGCGCCGCTCGCGGCGGCATGGTCGAGGTGGATGTGGGTGAGCAGCAGAGCGCGCGGCGCTTCGTCACCGAGCGCCGCCAGCAGCGTCCCCATCGAGGACTCGGGGCCGGGATCGACAAGCGCCTCGCCGACCTGCCAGCAGCCGATCACGTGCGGGCGCCCCAGGTGCATGACGTCGATCAGCCGCATCGGCTCATCCCTTTAGGTGGCCGCCCCGGCGCCGGCCAGCCTGCCTTCCGCTTCAAGCGTCTGCCGCAGGCCCTCCTCCAGGCTGCGCGGCGCGTAGCCGAGCTCGCGGCTGGCCTTCTCGTGGCTTGCCCAGAAGGTGACGCCGTCGGCCGAGGCGATCAGCTCGCGCAGGTTGGGAGGCTGGCCCATCAGCCTGCCGATCAGCGGCCCGATCGGGGTCAGCGCCCGCATCAGGGGCGTCGGGATGGCGCGCTTGGGCGCCCTGCGGCCGGTGATCGCGGCGACGGTTCCGATCGCCTCGCGCACCGTCGTCACGGGCCCGCTGAGCACGTATGCCTCGCCCGTCCGGCCCTTGTCGAGGGCGAGCAGGATGCCGGCCGCCACGTCCTCGACGTGCGAGAGGCAGATCCCCAGCTCGGGAAAGGGCAGCAGCGGCATCTTCCCCGAGAGGAACTGGTCGAGCAGGGCGGCGATCGAGGAGGTGTCGCCGGGCCCGTAGACGCCGCCGGGCTGGACGATCGTGCAGGGCAGGCCCTCCTCGGCGATCAACCGCCTGGCGATCCGGTGCGCCTCGAGCTTCGTCTCCTCGTAATAGGAGGTGAACTTCCCGCCGGGGTGCTCATAGGACTCGTCGACCACCTTGTGGTTGGTGTTACCGAAGACGCCGACCGTGGAGACGTAGACGACCTTGGGAACCTCGACCTCGAGGGCGGCGCGCAGCACCCGCTCGGTCCCGGCGACGTTCGCCTCGTACATGGCCGGGCGCTGCGAGGCAGGGATCCCCACCTCGTAGATCGCCGCCGCGTGGATCGCTGCGTCGCATCCCTCCATGCCGGCGCGGATGACCGCCGCATCGCCGAGATCGCCGCTGACGATCTCGCAGCCGACCGCCTCGACCGCCTTCGCCTTCTCGAGGCTGCGCGCCAGGCAGACGACCTCGTCGTTCCGCGCGCGCAACTGGCGGACGACCTCCCCGCCGATGAAGCCGGTGCCGCCGGTGACGAAGACCCTCACGGCCGCAAAGCCTATCCGCGGCGCTCGGAAGGCCAGCGCACGACCTACAATCGAATCGAGTGGATCGATCCCGGAACGGCCGCAGGACGCAGACCGGCTATGGCGCGGGGGGCGCCGGCGTCTCCAACCCACGGGCCCGCCAGCGGGCGCTGGCGATCGGCGTCGTCGACGGCCGCGAGGATGGCGATCCACTCGCCGAGCTGAAGGAGCTGCTGCGCACGGCCGGCGTGGCGACGGCGGGAGAGGCGGTCCAGCAGCGCGCCGCGCCCGATCCCGACCGCTATTTCGGCCGCGGCAAGCTGGCCGAGCTGAAGGAGCAGGTCGCCACCTGCGACGCCAACCTGGTCGCCTGCGACGACGAGCTGGTGCCGCGCCAGGAGCGCAACCTGGAGGCGGCGCTCGGCGTGCCGGTGGTCGACCGCACCGCGGTGATCCTCGACATCTTCGCCGACCACGCCCATTCGGCCGCCGGCAAGCTGCAGGTCGAGCTGGCGCAGCTCGAATACAACCTGGCGCGGATGCGCGGCCTCTGGACGCACCTCGAGCGGCTCGGCGGCGGGATCGGCACGAGGGGGCCGGGAGAGACCCAGATCGAGACCGACCGGCGCCTGGCCCGCGACCGCATCGCGGCGCTGCGCCGGCGCCTCGAGCGGTTGGAGCGCAACCGCGAGGTGATGCGGGAGCGGCGGCAGCATTCCTCGCTGCCGCGCATCGCCCTCGCCGGCTACACCAACGCCGGCAAGTCGACGCTGCTGAACGCGCTCACCGGCGCCGAGGTGGGAGTGGGGGACAGGCTCTTCCACACGCTCGACCCGACCACGCGCAGCTTCAGCCTCGGCGGCCGCGACTGCCTGTTGACCGACACGGTCGGCTTCATCGAGAAGCTGCCGCACCAGCTGGTCGAGGCCTTCAAGGCGACGCTGGAGGAGACCGTGCTGGCGGATCTGATCCTGCACGTGGTCGACGCGGCCACCCCCGAGGAGCGGCGATTGGCGGACATGCGGGCGGTCGACGCCGTGCTGGAGGAGATCGGGGCGGGCGACAAGCCGCGCCTGCTCGTCCTCAACAAGGCGGACCTGCTCGACGCGGAGGAGCGGGAGGAGGCGCTGCTGCGGCATCCCGATGCGGTTCTCGTCTCGGCGCTGAGCGGCGGGGGGCTGGAGGCGCTGGGGGAGCGGATCGAGGCGGCCTTCGAGGACACGCTGGCCGAGGTCGAGCTGCTGGTCCCCTACTCGGAGGGGGCGCGCCTCTCCGAGTTGCACGAGGTGGCCGGCGACCTGGAGCGGACCGAGCGCGAGGACGGGGTGCTGGTACACGCTCGGGTTCCGGTCTCCGAGCTGCACCGGTTCGACGA
>DASTHF010000053.1:0-5271 GCA_035605615.1 Solirubrobacterales bacterium | reverse complement strand
GGCGCCGGGGCGCTCTTCTCCTTCGACCACTCCGAGCTGGAGGCCTCGCTCGGCGCCGACTACGCCAACCTCGAGGAGACGGCGCGCAACCTCACCCGCGAGCAGGTCGACGGCGCCGTCACGGCGCTCGCCACCGCGCAGCGCGTCGTCATCGTCGGCGTCGACCAGATGGCCTTCTTCGCCAGCTACCTGCGCCACACGCTCAGCCTGCTCGACATCCGCGCCGAGATCGTCACCAGCACCGCCGGCGAATCGCTGCAGCGGCTGGGGCGGATCGACGACGAGACGCTCGTCATCGCGCTCTCCTCCGGCCGCGCCCACCCGCTGCTGCTGCGGGCGATGAAGCTCGCCCTGCACCGGCGCGCCAGCACGCTGGCGATCTCCGACGCCTCGCTCTCCGAGGTCGGCGAGCACGCCGAACGGACCCTCTACTACTCCTCCAACAGTCCCTCCTTCGCGCGCTCCAACACGGCGCTGATGGCGCTGGTCCAGGCGCTCGCCCACGGCCTCTACGCCCGCGACGAAGCCGCCCACAAAGACCGCATCCGCGCCTACAAACTGGAGTAACAAATCCGCCGCCTGCTCGGCTTCGCCTCCGCGGGCGGCGGCAATCGCCATATCGGCGCCGCTCGCGGAGAATCAGATCGTGACGCTCGCTAATCGGTGGCCTGGGGCCTGTTAATAATGGGCGCATGAGCGAGAGAGCGACTTTCCGGGTCAAGACCGGCCTCGCCGAGATGCTGAAGGGCGGGGTGATCATGGACGTGGTCACGCCCGAGCAGGCGCGGATCGCCGAGGAGGCGGGGGCCTGCGCAGTGATGGCGCTGGAACGGGTCCCGGCCGACATCCGCGCCCACGGCGGCGTCGCCCGCATGTCGGACCCGGAGATGATCAAGGGGATCCAGGAGGCGGTGACGATCCCGGTGATGGCGAAGGCGCGGATCGGCCACTTCGCCGAGGCGCAGGTGCTGCAGGCGCTCGAGGTCGACTACGTCGACGAGTCCGAGGTGTTGACCCCGGCTGACGAGCGCAACCACATCGACAAGCTGGCCTTTGACGTGCCCTTCGTCTGCGGCGCCACCAACCTCGGCGAGGCGCTGCGGCGGATCGGCGAGGGCGCCGCGATGATCCGCTCCAAGGGCGAGGCGGGCACCGGCAACGTGGTCGAGGCGGTCCGCCACATGCGCGAGATCACCGGCGGCATCAAGCGGCTGGCCCAGCTCGGCCCGGAGGAGCTCGCCGGCGCCGCCAAGGAGCTGCAGGCGCCGCTCGAAGTCGTCCACGAGGTCGCCGGCAGGGGCCGCCTGCCGGTCCCGCTCTTCTGCGCCGGCGGCATCGCCACGCCGGCCGACGCGGCGCTGATGATGCAGCTCGGCGCCGAAGGGAACTTCGTCGGCTCGGGGATCTTCAAGAGCGCCGACCCGGAGCGGCGCGCCCGCGCGATCGTCGAGGCGACCACTCACTTCAACGACCCCGAGCGGGTGGCGGCGGCCTCGACCGGCCTCGGCGAGGCGATGCCCGGCCTCGAGATCTCCGACCTCGCCGCGGCGGACGCGCTCCTCCAGGACCGCGGTGCCTGAGCTGCGGATCGGCGTCCTCGCGGTCCAGGGCGGGTTCGAAGCGCACGCCCGCATGCTGCGCGGGCTGGGCGCCGACGTCCGCGAGGTTCGCGTCCCCGCCGACCTGGTCGGGCTCGACGGCCTCGTCATCCCCGGCGGCGAGAGCACGACGATCGTCAAGGGGATCGAGGCGGCGGGCCTGGAGCCCGCGATCCGCGCCCACCACGAGGCGGGCCGTCCGGTCTTCGGCACCTGCGCCGGCCTGATCGTCTGCGACGACGCCCACCTGGGGCTGATCGACGCGACCGCGACCCGCAACGCCTTCGGCCGTCAGCTGCAGAGCTTCGAGGCCGACCTGCCGGTCAAGGGGATCGGCGACGAGCCGCTGCGCGCGGTCTTCATCCGCGCGCCCCGGGTGGAGCGGTACGGGGAGGGGGTGGAGGTGCTCGCCTCCTACGAGGGTCACCCCGTCGCCGTCCGCGAGGGCGGCGTGCTCGCCTGCGCCTTCCACCCGGAGCTGACCGACGACCCCAGGCTGCACGCGCTGTTCATGGCGATGACGACCAGATTGAAGGAGGAGGCAAGAGCTTGAGAGACCCCAGGGCCGAACGGCTGGCGAAGATCCTGGTCGGTTACTCGACGCAGGTGAAGGAGGGCGAGGTCGTCTCGATCGACGGCGAGAACGCAGCGGCGCCGCTGCTGCTCGCCGTCTACGAGGAGGTGCTGAAGGCCGGCGCCAACCCGATCCTCAACGTCTCGCTCGATGGCCAGGCCGTCTCCTATTACAAGCACGCGAGCGACGCTCAGCTCGCCTGGGTCTCGCCGGTGGCCGAGTGGATGGTCGACAACGCCGACGTCCGCATCGCGATCGGCGCCAGCACGAACACGCGCGAGCTCTCGGCGATTCCGCCGGAGCGCCAGACCCGCCGCCAGTCGGCGACCGGCGAGCTGCTGTCACGGGCGATGCGACGCAGCGCCGAGGGCGACTTCCGCTGGTGCTACACGCTCTACCCGACCAACGCCTACGCCTCTGAGGCGGACATGAGCCTCGCCGACTACGAGGACTTCTACTACGGGGCCTGCCTGGCCGTCGACGGCGACCCGCTGACCGCCTGGCAGCAGACCTCGGCCCAGGTGCGGCGGCTCGCCGCCTGGGTCGAGGGCCACGAGGAGGTGCGGGTCACCGCGCCCGGCACCGACATCAGGCTCGACATCGCCGGTCGCAAGTTCATCCCCTGCGACGGCCGCCACAACATGCCGGACGGCGAGTTCTTCACCGGGCCGGTCGAGGACTCGGTGGAGGGCGAGGTGACCTTCCACCTGCCGGCGGTGATCGGCGGCCGCGAGGTCTCCGGCGTGCGGCTGCGCTTCGAGTCCGGCAGGGTCGTCGACGCGAGCGCCGAGCGTGGCGAGGAATACCTGGTCGAGCTGCTCGACACCGACGAGGGGGCGCGCCGCCTCGGCGAGCTCGGGATCGGCACCAACTACGCGATCGACCGCGGCACCCGCGAGGTGCTGCTCGACGAGAAGATCGGCGGCACCGTTCACATGGCGGTCGGCCGCAGCTACCCCGAGTCGGGCGGCGTCAACGAGTCCGCCGTCCACACCGACCTCGTCTGCGACCTCCGCCTCGGCGGCAGGATCGAAGTCGATGGAAAGGACTTCCAGGTCGACGGCAAGTTCGTCGTGTGACGTGCCTGCGTCAGCCCAATTAGCGAGCGTCACAGTCTGATTCTTCGCGAGCGGCGCCGATATGGCGATTGCCGCACCCCCGGAGGCGAAGCCGAGGAGGTGGCGGTTTATTGGTTCGGGATTGGAGAGCCGGCCAGGATGAAGAACCAGGCGGTGAAGGCGGCGACGGCGAGGATGACGGAGCCCATCAGGACCGCCTCGACCACCGTGGTATTGCCGACCGGCGCTTCGGTGTCGCGCACGCTCTTCAGCCAGCCTGGGCGCATCGGGGAGAGCCGGTTGGTGCCGGTGATCCGCATGTAGAGGTGGTTGAGGCGGGCGATCAGCCAGGCGTCGATCAGGACCGTGAGGACGATCCCGACGGCGACGACGAGGTAGGGCCCCTGGCTGGGGAACTGCGTGTGGGAGACCTTGGAGCCGATGTAGATCCAGCTCAGCGGGATCGCCGTCCAGAGCGAGAGGGCGGCGAGCAGCATGACGAGGAAGATCAGCGCGGCCGCGATCCCGCGCGGCAGGCTCGCGGCGTGCGAGCGGGTTGCCATCTCCTGGCTCATCGTCGGTTCATAGAATGGCAAACGATGTCCGGGCATTCGAAGTGGTCCTCGATCAAACACAAGAAGGGCGCCGCCGACGCCAAACGCGGCCAGCTCTTCACCAAGCTGGCGCGTGCGGTAACCGTCGCCGCCCGTGACGGCGGCGGCGACCCCGACGGCAACCCGGCGCTGGCGACGGCGATCCAGAAGGCGCGCGACGCCTCGATGCCCAAGGACAACATCCAGCGGGCGATCGACCGCGGCACCGGCGCCGGTGCCGACAGCGAGGCGATCGAGCGGATCGTCTTCGAGGGCTACGGCCCGGGCGGCGCCGCGGTCCTGGTCGAGGCGCTGACCGACAACCGCAACCGGACCAGCGCCGACGTCCGCCTCGCCTTCAACAAGCACCGCGGCAGCCTCGGCGAGCCGGGCTCGGTCGCCTGGATCTTCGAGAAGCGGGGCGCGATCGCGGTCGACGCCGAGCGCTACGGCGAGGACGACCTGATCGCGGCGATCGACGCCGGCGCCGAGGACGTGCGCGAGGAGGACGGCCTGCTGCGGGTGCTCTGCGAGCCGAAGGACTTCACGGCGGTGCGCGAGGCGCTGGAGGCGTCGGGGGTCGAGATCGACTCGGCGGAGATGGCGATGGAGCCGAAGAGCACGGTCGAGGTCAAGGGCAACGACGCCAAGGCGCTGCTCGGCCTGATCGAGATGCTCGAAGAGCACGACGACGTCAACGAGGTCCACGCGAACTTCGACATCCCCGCGGACGTCCTGGAGAAGCTGGCCGCGGCCTGAAGGCATCCGAGCCCTCTCCCAGAATCCATCCCCATGCAGGTGGTGATGGGGATCGATCCAGGCGCGGCCAACCTCGGCTTCGGCATCGTGCGCGTCGAGGGCAGCCGGATGGTGGCGCTCGACGGCGGCGTCGTCGAGACCTCCGCCGAGCTGCCGATCGAGCGGCGCCTCGAGCGCATCCACCGGGCGCTGGCCGAGCTGATCGCCTGGCACGAGCCGCGCGCGCTGGCGATCGAGGACCTCTACTTCGGCAAGAACGTGCGCTCGGCGATGGCGGTCGGGCAGGCGAGCGGCGTGGCGCTGCTCGCCGCCGCCCAGCGCGGCGTCGAGTGCTTCGCCTACACGCCGCAGGCGGTCAAGATGGCTGTCTGCGGCTCCGGCGCGGCAGGCAAGCGGCAGGTGCAGCGGATGGTCGGGACGCTGCTCGGTCTGCCCGAGCCGCCGACCCCCGACCACGCCGCCGACGCACTCGCGGTGGCGATCTGCCACGGCGGCGCCGCCGGGCGGCGGCGGGCGATCGCGGCCGCGGAGGCGGCCGAGGAGAGGTTGGCGGGATGATCGCCGCGGTGCGCGGAGAGGTGATGGTGCGGCGCCCCGACCACGTCGTGGTCGACGCCGGCGGCGTCGGCTACCGGCTGACGGTCTCTGCGGAGACGCTGCGGGCGGTGCCGGCGACCGGGCGTGACGTC
>DASTHF010000001.1:0-4296 GCA_035605615.1 Solirubrobacterales bacterium | reverse complement strand
GCTTTCCGTCCAATATGGACATAAAGCTCGACCACACTCTGGGATGAAGGAGCGGTACGCGTCGAGGCCGTCGGAACCCGCCATCAGCGCCTCGCGCGGCTCCCACCGAGTGACCTCGGGCGCCAGAGATCCCCAGTCCGGCTCGGCTATGTAGGGAAGGTTGGCGACGATCAGGTCGAACGCCTCGCCCGGTGGGACGGAACCCTCGACGAAGCGGACGCGGCCGGCGAGGCCGAGGCGCTCGGCGTTGGCACGCGCCACCTCCAGCGCGCCCGCCGAGGTGTCGGTCGCCGTCACCTCGCACTCCGCCAGCTCGTCGGCGATCGCCAGGGCGATCGCGCCGCTGCCGGTGCCGACGTCGAGGACGGTCCGTGGGCGCAGCTCGAGCGCCAGCTCGACCAGCAGCTCGGTCTCCGGGCGCGGGATCAGCACCCGCGGGTCGACCGCCAGCTCGATCCGCCGGAACCATTTGGCGCCGACGACGTAGGCGACCGGCTCGCGCCGCAGCCGCCGCCTCACCATCTCGCCGAAGCGCCGCGCCGCCGCCCCCGGAACCTCCTCTTCCGGGTTGGCCGCCATCCGCGCCCAGTCCCATCCCGTCGCCTCGGCGAGCAGCAGTTCAGCATCGAGCCGCGGACCCTCAATCCCAGCGGCGTGGAATGCATCAACAGCCGCATCGAGAGCTTCTCTAAATGTTGATTTTTTCGTCACCCAACCGCGGCAGTCTGCAAACGCAGACGCTTCTCCTCCGCGGCGAGCGCCTCGGTGAACTCGCCCAGCTCGCCGCCGAGCACGCCGTCCAGATTGTGCGAGGTGAGCTTGATGCGGTGGTCGGTCACCCGGCCCTGCGGGAAGTTGTAGGTGCGCACCTTCTCGGACCGCTCGCCGCTGCCCACCTGCGCCTTGCGCTCGGAGGCGATCTGCGCCTGCTGCTCGGCCACCTCGCGCTCATACAGCCGCGCCCGCAGCACCCGCATCGCCCGCTCCTTGTTCTGGAGCTGCGACTTCTCGTCCTGCATCGAGACGACGATGCCGCTCGGCCTGTGGGTGATCCGCACCGCCGAGTCGGTCGTGTTGACCGACTGCCCGCCCGGCCCCGAGGAGCGGTAGACGTCGATCTGGAGGTCGTTGGGGTCGATCTCGACCTCGACCTCCTCCGCCTCCGGCAGCACCGCGACGGTCGCCGTCGAGGTGTGGATGCGGCCCTGCGACTCGGTCTCCGGCACGCGCTGCACGCGGTGCGTCCCGCCCTCGTACTTGAAGACGGAGTAGGCGCCCTCCCCCTTCACCTCGAAGGTCACCTCCTTGAAGCCGCCGACCTCGGCGGGCGACTGGGAGAGCACCTCGGCGGAGAAGCCGCGCGCCTCGGCGTAGCGGGTCAGCATCTTGTAGAGGTCGCCGGCGAAGAGCGCCGCCTCGTCACCCCCGGTGCCCGCCCTGATCTCGACCAGGACGTTCTTGGCGTCGTTCGGGTCGCGCTCGACCATCGCCAGCCGGATCTCCTCTTCCAGCTCCGCCAGCAGCTGCGGCGTTTCTTCCACCACCTTGCGCAGCTCGGCGTCCTCCGCCTCCACCAGAAGCTCTCTGGCACCCTCCAGATCGTCCTTCAAGGTGCGCCACCTCGCGGCCAGCCCATGCGCCTCCCGCAGCTCCCTGTACTCACGCCCCACCTCGGCATACCTCTCCCGATCGCCGATCACGGCAGGGTCCGCCATCTGAGCCTCGAGCTCGGTGAACCGCGCCTCTATCTGCTCAACCAACGAATCGATCACAGGAGGAACCATAAGGACGGCCTCTCGCGACAGGGCCCGACGCGCCAGTTACGCCACGATCTCGATCGGCGACTCGCCCGGCGCGCCGGGCTTCTCCGCGGCCAGCACCTTCTGCAGCGCGGCGATCGCGACGGCGAGCTGCGCCTCGTCGGGCTCGCGCGTCGTCAGGTTCTGCAGCATCAGGCCCGGCCACATCAGGCCGCGCACCCAGCGCTTGCGGCGGTTCCTGCCCGCCCACTTGATCACCTCGTAGGAGAGGCCGGCGATCAGCGGGATGCCGAGGATGCGCGAGGCGAGCAGCCAGTACCAGGCGGGCAGCCCGATCGGCGCGAAGACGAAGATCGCCAGCACCATCACGATCAGCAGGAAGCTGGTGCCGCAGCGGGGGTGGAGGCGTGAGTAGAGCTTGGCGCGGGCCGGCGCCAGCTCGTCTTCGGCCTCGTAGCAGGAGATCGTCTTGTGCTCGGCGCCGTGGTACTCGAAGACGCGGCGCAGGTCGCCGAGCCGGCTGATCGCGGCGATGTAGCCGATGAAGATCGCCGTCCGCAGCGTCCCCTCGATCAGCCAGAAGAGGACCGGCGAGCCGAGCCTGTCCTTGATCAGGCTGGTCAGCCCGACCGGGACGACGAAGAAGAGACCGATCGCCAGCAGCAGCGAGAGGACGATCGTCACCCCCCACATCCAGCCGCCGATCTCCTCCTTGTTGCCGTCCTCGTCGGCCTCGATCTGGGCGTTGGCGGAGATCGCCAGCGCCCGGAAGCCGACCTTGAGCGACTCGCCGAGGGCGACGACGCCGCGGATCACCGGCGCCCGCCAGAGCCGGTGGCGCCTCGCCCAGGGGACGAGCGACTCGGAGCTGAGCTCGACCTCGCCGGCCGGGTTGCGGACCGCCACCGCCCAGGTCGAGACACCGCGCATCATCACGCCCTCCAGCACCGCCTGGCCGCCGACCGGCGCGTCGCGACGCGCGACCAGGGCGCCGTCGGGCATGCGCAGCGGGTCGGCGCCGTTGGAGGAGACCGCCTCAGCCTGTGGAGAGCCCCCGCTCGGGTCACCTACGACTGTTCGCGCTCCGCGAGCCCGCGAAGAATCAGACATGCACGCGGGCTCGCTCCGCGCTCATGGGCTTACTTCCCGGCCGCCTTGGCGTGCTTCGCGGCGCGGCGCTGGAACCGCTCGACCCGTCCACCGGTGTCGACCAGCTTCTGCTTGCCGGTGTAGAAGGGGTGGCACTCCGAGCAGAGCTCGACGTGCAGGTCCGCCTCGGTCGAGCGCGTGTAGAAGCTGTTGCCACACGAGCAGTGGACGTGGGCGAGCGTGTACTCGGGGTGGATTCCGGTTTTCATCGTCCCCGCAGTCTAGAGAGTGGAGGTCGCGATCGCTCCGCCTCGCTCGCCCGCGGTTTGACCGCCGTTCAGGCGGAAAGTGGCAGAACGCGCAAAGTGGGAGTTCTTGTTCGCAATGTGCATGTTTTTCGTCTGACGGAGGGGTGACACTTCCGCAACGCCCCCGACACAGGACGGAGAGCCAATGGCCAAGGAGATCTTCGACCAGGAACGGCCCAGGAGCACGATGGCGAGGCGCCTCGACGACGCCTTCGCCGGCTGCGACGTGTGGACGCTCGCGCCGCCGGCTCAGCGCCGCAGCGCGATCGGCTTCAGCCCGCGCCTGTCCAGCTCCTCGAGGATGATCGGCAGAGCGGCCGCCGTGCGGGCCCAGGAGCCCGGCGCGCTGTAGTAGTCGGCGTCGTGCAGGAGGAGGATGTCGCCGCCGCGGACCGCGGAGGTCGAGCGGCGGGCGATCGACCCGGCGCTGGCGCGGCGGTCCCAGTCCCTCCCCCACTGCGACCAGAGGACGGGGCGCCAGCCGCGGCGGCGCGCAGCGCACAGCGCCGCGGCGCTGAAGATCCCGTAGGGCGGCCGGTACCAGGCGATCTCCTGCCCGCTCGCCTCTTCGATCGCGGCGCGGGCGCGTTCGGCGTCGGCGAGGAACTGGCGCCCGGTCAACCGCAGCAGGTTGCGATGGCGGTGGCAGTGCAGCTCGACCCGGTGGCCGGCGGCGACGATCTCCGCCGCCAGCGCCGGCCGCCGCACCACCTGCTCGCCGGCCAGGAAGAAGGTGGCGGGAGCGGCCGCCTCGCGCAGGACCTCGAGGATCAGCGGCGTGCCCTCCGGATGGGGCCCGTCGTCGAAGGTGAGCGCGACGCCGTCGGCCCCCTCCTGGCGGCAGTCGATGCCGAGCGCCGGCGCCAGGCCGGGCACCACCGCGGCCGGCGCCGGGGCGGCGTGGACCAGCGCCGCGCCCGCGGCGGCCGCGCCGAGCAATGTGCCGATCAAGAGCGGGCGGCGGGACGGCGGGCGGGCGGGCGGTGGCGCGGCAGCGTCGGCAGCTTGGGCGACGCCGCAGGCACGGCGCTGCGGTCGTTGTCCTTGACGAGGTGGATGCGCGTCTCGATCGGCTTCGCGATCACCCGGTAGGGCGTTTCCCAGTCGAGCGAGAGGCCGCCGAAGACCAGCGCCGCGAC
>DASTHF010000010.1:0-2864 GCA_035605615.1 Solirubrobacterales bacterium | reverse complement strand
GCTGTCCCTCCCTGCCGGCAACCCAGGCCGGCGGCCAAAGCCTACCGCAGACCCCTCGGCGCTTGAGTCCGGCATCCTCAGAACACCGGCTCAGACAGGTCGATGCGGTGGGGCAGAGGGCAAAGGGCGAGCCGGCGGGCGCCGGCCATGCAACAGGGGTTACCGACGCCGCGCCGCTCGCCACGGCTCGTCAGGGAGAGAGAGACGAGCAGCGCAGAGGATCGCAGGATCGGGACCCTGGCGGGTGAGGGGGGATGGCAGATGCTGCGAGGAACTTCACGTCCAGCGACTTACGCCTCTTCTTGGCTCAGACGCTCAGGCTCGACGCCGCAGCCGTCCTGAACTTACGTGTCGCGGGCGTCCTGGAACAACGTGTCGCCCTACAGCTCTTGGTGAGCGACGCAGGGGCGGCGCGGGTGGCGATCGTCGACTCGCTCAGCCTCGGGATCGCCGCGGTGGCCCCGCGCGAGCGGGCCGAAGCGCAGTTCGCGGCGATCTTCCGCGAGAGCCTCGAGGCCGAGCCGGGGCGGGGCTAGGTCTCAGAGGTGGCGATCCGGCGGTGGCGCGGATCGCCCCAGCGGCGGCTACGCCAGCCTCTCGATGCCGGCGATCGCCGCCGCGGCGGACCTCCAACCGCACCTTCTACGCCGAGTTCAAGGACAAGTGGGAGGCCTTCCTGGCCGCCTTCGACGCGCTGGCCGAGCGGGCGCTGAGGCGGGCCGGCGGCGCCTTCGCCGGGCAGCGGCGCTGGTCTGGGGCGGTGGGGGCGGCGATCTTCGCGCTGCTCTCCTTCCTCGCCGCCGATCCGCTTTTCGCGCGGCTTGCCTTCTTCGAGCTGGCCGCGGCAGGGCCGGCCGGCCTCGATCATGCCGACCGGGCGGCGCAGAGCTTCATCGCCATCCTCTCCCCCGCGGCGCTGCCGGCCGGGGTGGAGCCTGTGCCCGAGGTCGTGGTCGAGGCGATCGGGGCGGCATCTGGACGGTGGTCCAGCACGAGATCAGCCAAGGGCGCACCGAGGCGCTGCCCGCCCTGGCGCCGGAGCTGGTCGACCTGATCGTGGTGCCGTTCGGGATCGAGTAGGCAAGGCGGCTGGTCGCTGACGGCGGATATCGGCACTGGATCGGCTGCTCAGAAGGCGACAAGCAGCTCGTCCAACCACACAGCCCCTCCGCTCGCCGGCGCCTGCGGCCAATCCCTGGCCCAGCTCACGTTCCATCCGCTCCTGCGCAGCCCTCATCCAACAGCTCTCCCGACCCCGGATCGTTCCCTCCTCCGGCCTTCGGCCTGTCACCATCAGTCAGAGCCAAGGAGCAGGCGCAAACGGCTCTGCGGAGCGGGAGGGCTGCGAACGGTGAGTTCGGCGCCCCGTTCGGGCCTCTGGGCTCAGATTTGGCCGCAGCCCTGCGCGCAGCCGCCGGTGCGATCAGCGCGACGGCGCCGGGCCGTCCGCGCGCTGTCGCTCCCAGGAGCCGGGCAGCGCCGCAAGCGCGGCGAGATGTCGTTGGCGGTCGTAAGGCCGCTCTTCGTTGAGCGTCGCCCAGATCTGGTCGGCGAGCGGGGCGGCGATCATGTGGAGGATCTCCTCGCGGTCATAGCCCGCGTCCAGCAGGCGGCAGACGGTCTGCCAGACCTCGGGCGGATCGTCATCGACGAGCTGGGTGGCGACGATCTCGTGCATCAGCAGATGCAGGCGGGCGTTGACCGGCTCGCCGCCCACATCGACCTCGCTGCGGCCCTCGCGCAACGCCCGCTCGAGATCGGGGTGTTCGCGGCGGATCACGGCCGAGCGCAGGTCGGGATCGGCGAGCTCATCGAGCGAGAGACCAAGCGAGGCGAGCGCCTGCAGGTCGGCGATGAAGCGCCGCCGCTCCTCGGCCTCGGCTTCCCGCGGCTCGGGCATGCTCGTAAGTCTTGCGCCTCGGCCGGCGTGCCGCACTCCGCAGGTCGCAGCCGGGTCTCTCCTCTCCTGGGCGAGCAGACCGAGTCCGCGAAGCGCGCCTCGGGCAACGGGCGGGCGCTGACTGGGTTCCTGGAGAGCACGCCGCTCCTCGCGGCGGGCGGGCTGAGCTCGCCAGCGGCCAATGCGCCGCAAACGGGGCGATCCAGAAGCGCCCGTCAGCGCGCCGCCTGCCAGCGCTCACCGGCGATCAGCTGCGGCAGAAGCTCGCTCGCCCCGAGGTGGTCGCCGGGATTGAGCCACAGCAGCGCCCGGCAGAGCGCCTCGGCGGCCTCGAACTCGCCGCTTCGCCAGGCGGAGAGCGTCAGCCCTTGCAGGCAGCGCAGGAACGGTCGGTTGTCGATCCAGCTCCAGCCGATCACCCCGCCAAACTCCTCTGGCAGCGAGAGTTCTGCGACGGCGACCCCGGCCGCGTAGTGGCCGAGGGCCGCATCGATCTGGTCGCGCTCGAAGGCAAACAGGCCGAGGTGGGCATGGACATCGAGGCAGCGGCGGTCCCACTCCAGTAGGCCCGCCAGGAGCGCAGCGGCCCGCTCCGCCTCACCCCGGTCGCGCAGCGCAAGCGCGGCGCCGATCGGGTCCTCGGGGTCGGCTGCTTCGCCGCCGGGCAGAAGCTGCTCGAACTCGAAGCTCTGCCGCGGGCCGGCGCTTGCCACCTCGACCAGCGGGACCGGCACCGCGTCCTCGGCCTCGCCCCAGTACTCCTCGGCGGGGTCCCACAAACCGCGCTCGAAGAGCTGCAGGGGCGCGCCGTTCGGCTGGAGGCGGGCGGGCGGGGCGATCAAGCCGCGCGGATATCGCCAGCGGGCGGTGGCCATGTCGCGAAGGCTATGCCAACGACCCAGACACACCACCCCCGCCGCTCTCGGCAGGAGCTGCCCGCCGGCTGACCCCGCTCAGCGGCCGC
>DASTHF010000005.1:0-10450 GCA_035605615.1 Solirubrobacterales bacterium | reverse complement strand
TTGCTCTCGTAGCGCCGACGCACGCGCTGCGGCGAGCGCGCGAGCAGCTCGAAGCCCTCGAAGCCGGTGGCGATCACGGTGACGCGCACCTCGTCGCGCATCGACTGGTCGACGACCGAGCCGAAGATGATGTTGGCGTTGGAGTCGGCCTCGGCCTGGACCAGCTGCGCCGCCTCGTTGACCTCGAAGAGGCCGAGGTCCTCGGGGCCGGTGATGTTGAGCAGCATTCCGGTCGCGCCTTTGATCGACTCCTCGATCAAAGGCGACGTGATCGCCGCCTTGGCGGCGTCGACGGCGCGCGACTCGCCGGAGGCGGCGCCGACGCCCATCAGCGCCGAGCCGGCGTCGCGCATGATCGTGCGCACGTCGGCGAAGTCGAGGTTGATCAGGCCGGGGATCGTGATCAGGTCGGTGATCCCCTGCACGCCCTGGCGCAGGATGTCGTCGGCCTGGCGGAAGGCCTCGAGCACGCTGGTGCGGCGCTCGACCGCCTGCAGCAGCTTCTCGTTGGGGACGATGATCAGGGTGTCGACGTTGTTGCGCAGCTTCTCGATCCCGTCGAGCGCCTGCTGCATCCGCCGCTTCCCCTCGAACTCGAACGGCTTGGTGACGGCGCCGACCGTGAGCGCGCCGATCTCCTCCTTGGCGATCTCGGCGATGATCGGCGCCGAGCCGGTGCCGGTGCCGCCGCCCTCGCCGGCGGTGACGAAGACCATGTCGGCGCCCTTCAGCGCCTCCTTGATCTCGTCGCGGCTCTCGGCCGCGGCGCCCGCCCCGACCTCGGGATTGCCGCCGGCGCCGAGGCCGCGGGTGAGCTCCTGGCCGATCGAGAGCTTGATGTCGGCGTCACAGGCCTGCAGCGCCTGCGCGTCCGTGTTGACCGCGACGAACTCGACGCCGCGAATGCCGGCGTCCACCATGCGGCTGACGGCATTGGTTCCCCCGCCGCCAGCTCCGACGACCTTGATCACCGCCAGGTAAGTGGATTCCATGCTCCCGTTTTCTCCAGCTCGTCAACCACCTGGAAAGGGGCTGGCGTTTGAGTTGAGCCTTTGTTCCGTCCGAGGTTGCAGCGATGCTTAAGGGTTCAAGCTCTCGTCGCAACGACGGAAATTGCGCTCAACGTAGGGCATCTGCGGCGGTCTGTCAAACGGGCGGGAGGCATCGTGCAAGCGCAGACCCTCTACCGTTACTTGAGGCTTTCGAGATCCTGAGCCTTTGGTCGAGGGTTCAGGAAACGGGCGGAAGCGCATGTCCGGAGCCACCCACGGCGGGGTGGGCGGGGGCCTGCACGTTTACATAATCCAGCGCTTCGATCGAGGGATCTGCGAGCACGGCGGCCACCGCCCGCCACTTGCGGGTCGCTTGCGAGGCGTCGCCGAAGCGCAGTTCGATCCCGGAGCGCAGCAGGACGTCGACGCCGCTTTCGCCGTACGAGCTGCTCCGCAGGTAGGGACGAAGAGCCGCCGGGCAGGCGCCGAGGACGCGCACCTGGGCGAGGGTCGTGCCGCTCAGCCAGGCTCGGCCCGGCGGGGCGGCGGACAGCGACAGCTCGGGCAGCGAGGAGCCGGGCGGCAGGGGCAGCCAGCGCAGGATCGCACCGTCGGGCCCCACCGCGACGGCACCCGTGCCGCTGCCGATCGTCGCCGCGGCGCGCGGCAGCCTGACGTGGGGCTCGACGACCGTGTCGCGCAGCGCGAGCTCGTAGAGCAGCGCCGCGGCGAGACCGGCGATCAGGACCAGGGCAGTCCACCGTGCCGCCGACCTCCCCCGCGTCCGGTATGTGACACGGCCGCCCTTCACAGCTCCCAACCCGCCGGCCAGCGCACCTCGCCCAACAGCTGCACCTCCGGCTCCAGCGCGATCCCGAAGCGCTCGTGTACGCGGCGCCGGCCCTTCGCCATCAGCTCCAGCACCTCGGCGGTGGTGGCGCCGCCGGAGTTCTCGACGAAGTTGGCGTGCTTCTCGGAGAAGCGGGCGCCGCCCACCCGCAGGCCGCGGCAGCCGGCCGCCTCGAGCAGCTGGCCGGCCGTTCGCCCCCCGGCCCGCTCGTCCTCGGGGTTCTTGAAGGTCGAGCCGAAGGTCTTGATACCGGAGGGCTGCGCCTCGCGGCGCCGCTCGCGCAGCCCGGCGAGCGTCGCCCTCACCTCCTCGGGGTCGGCCGGCGCGAGCAGGAAGCCGGCCCGCGCGACCACCTCCAGCGGACCGAGGTTGGAGCTGCGGTAAGCGAAGCCGAGCTGCTCGGGGGCGCGGCGGTCGCGGCCCCCCGCGGCGGTGCAGACGTCGACCCACTCCAGCACCCTGGCGAGCTGGCCGCCGTAGGCGTTCGCGTTCATCTTCACGGAGCCGCCCACCGTGCCAGGGATGTTGATCCCGAACTCCAGCCCGGAGAGGCCCCAGCCGGCCGCCCGCGCCGCCGCCGCCGGCAGCCGCGCGCCGCCGCCGCAGAGCAGACGCTCGCCCTGACGCTCGATCGTCGCCAGCTCGCCGTCGAGCTTCAGCGCCAGGCCGCGGAAGCCCTCGTCGGCGACGAGCAGGTTCGAGCCCGAGCCGACGACGCCGACCTCGAGCTCCTCGCGCTCCGCCCAGGCGAGCAGCTCGACCAGCTCCTCCTCGTCCTCGGGACGGGCGAACCAGTTGGCGGCGCCGCCGGTCCGCACCGTCGTCAGGCGCGCCAGCGGGTAGTCGCGCCGCAGGCCGGCGGGGGCGCTCACTCCTCTCTCCCCTCCTCGACGAGCGACTCGGCGACCCGGAAGACGTCGCCGGCGCCGAGCGTGACAAGCGTGCGCCCCGGGCCGAGCCGCACCTCGAGCGCCGCCCGCGCCGCCTCGAGCGTCGGCGTCCAGCAGACCCGCCTCCCCCCCATCCGGTCGGCGGCGGCGCGCGCCACGTCGAGCCCGCTGACCCCCGCCAGCTCCCCGACCGACTCCTCGCGCGCCGCGTAGACATCGAGCACCGCCACCTCGTCGGCGATGGCGAGGGCGGCGCCGAACTGCTCGGCGAGCGCCTTCGTGCGCGAGTAGAGGTGGGGCTGGAAGGCGGCGATCAGGCGCGCCGGCGACTGCTCGCGCAGCGCCATCAGCGCGGCGCGGACCTCGGTCGGATGGTGGGCGTAGTCGTCGTAGACGCGGGCCCCCTCGCGGACCCCCTTCAGCTCGAGGCGGCGACGCACGCCGGGGAAGTCGGCAAGCGCGGCGGCCGCCGCCTCGAGGTCGAAGCCGGCGAGCCCGAGCGCCGCCAGCGCGGCGCGCGCGTTGAGCACGTTGTGGCGGCCGGGCACGGCGAGCGGAAGCGGCGCCGGGCCGGGCGCGGGGGCGTCGAACTCCGCCACCGCGGCCGCCTTGGCCTCGAACTCGGCGAACGCGGCACGAAGCTCGGCAAGGGAGCCCCAGCGCGAGTGGTGGTCCATCTCGACGTTGGTGACCACGGCGACCTCGGGGCTCAGCTGGAGGAAGCTGCCGTCGCTCTCGTCGGCCTCGGCGACGACCCACTCGCCATCTCCCCAGCCGGCGTTGGCGGCAATCCCGCCCGGGCCGAGCCCGGGCACCTCGCCGCCGACGAAGAAGGCTGGGTCGGCGCCGATTCCGCGCAGCGCCCAGGCGAGCATCGCGGCGGTCGTCGTCTTGCCGTGAGTGCCGGCGACCGCGATCAACCGCTTCTCGGCGCAGAGCTCGGCGAGCAGCTCGCCGCGGTGGACGACGCGGGCGCCGCGCTCGCGGGCCGGCGCCAGCTCGGGGTTGTCCTCGGCGATCGCGGTGGAGACGACGACCTCGGCGCCCTCCGGCAGGTTGGCGGCGTCGTGCCCGACCGCCGGCTCGAGGCCGGCGGCGCGCAGGCGCTCCATATAAGAGGAGTCGGCGCGGTCGCTGCCGCTCACCGTCGCGCCGAGCCCGTGGCAGACCAGCGCCAGGCCGCTCATCCCGGCGCCGCCGATCCCGATGAAGTGGAGGCGTCGCGAGGCCCAATCCCTTCTCACGCCCACCGCCCCCCCTTCCGGTGCGCCTTATGTGTGCATGGGATGCATAAAGCGCACCGGAAGCTCATTTGGCGACCCCCAGGATCTCGTCGGCGATCCGCCGCGCGGCGTCGGGCATGGCCAGCGCCGACGCTGCGGCCGCCATCGCGTCGAGCCGCGCCTCGTCGCCGAGCAGAGCGGCAACCTCGGCGCCGAGCCGCCCGGCGCTCAGCTCCTCGTCGCGGATGACGACCGCCGCCCCGGCCTCCGCCATCCAGGCCGCGTTGGAGCTCTGGTGGCCGGCGGCGGCATGGGGGTAGGGGACGAGCATCGCCGGGCGTCCCGCCGCCGTCAGCTCGAAGATCGAGCCGCCGGCCCGTCCCAGCACCAGGTCGCAGGCGGCGAGGCAGTCGCCGAGATCGGGCTCATAGGCGAGCAGCGCGTAGCGGTCGCCGTGGGGCGCCGCCGCCAGCCGCCCCTCGAGCTCCTCGAAGTCGCGGCGGCCGGCGAGGTGGATGACGTCGAAGTCGCGTCCCGGCCGCTCCGCCAACGCCTCGATCGCGCAGCGGTTGATCGAGCGCGCCCCCTGGCTCCCCCCCATCACGAGCAGGCAGCGCGCCTCGGGAGCGATGCCGAAGCGCCGCCGGGCCGCCGCCCGATCGGCAGCGAGGACCGCGGCGGGTACCGGCCGGCCGGTCACCACGTAGCGCCCACCCTCGCGGCCGACGATCGGGAAGGCGAGGCAAACGCGGCGCGCCCGGCCGGCCAGCAGCCGGTTGGCGAGGCCGAGCCGGCTGTCGGCCTCGGTGAGGACGAGCGGCACGCCGCTCAGCACCGCCGCCAGGCCGGCCGGCCCGGCGACGTAGCCACCGCCGCCCATCACGACGTCGGCGCCGCGGCGGCGGATCGCCCCCCGTGCCGCGCCGACCGCGCCGAGCGCCTCGATCGCGGCCCGCGCCGCCCGCAGCGGGTTGCGGCGGTCGATCCCCCGCACCTTCACGAAGTCGATCTCGTAGCCGGCGGCTGGCGCCAGCTCGGCCTCGATCCGCTCGGGCGTGCCGAGGAAGGTGACCTCGGCGCCGCTAGCCCGAAGCTCGGCGGCGACCGCCATGGCCGGCACGACGTGACCGGCCGTCCCCCCGGCCGCCACCACGACTCTTGGCTTTCCTGACACCGTTCGATCTGCTCCTTGCCGCGCGCGCCGGCGAGCGGCCGCCCTCGACGACGCGCAGTTTGCCAGTGCCCCCGGCCCGACCGGTCCGGGAGGCGACCCTGCCGCCACGCGCCACGTTGAGGATCAGGCCGACCGCGAACAGCGTTGCCAGCAGGCTGCTGTTGCCGTAGGAGACGAAGGGCAGGGGCACACCGGTCAGCGGCGCCAGTCCCATCACCGCGAAGAGGTTGATCGTCGCCTGCACTACGACCAGCGAGGTGAGGCCGGCGGCGAGCAGCTTCGAGTAGCGGTCGCGCGCTTTCTTGGCGATCTGCAGGCCGGCGTAGCCGAAGAGGCCGAAGAGGCCGACGAGCGCCAGGATCCCGACCAGGCCGAGCTCCTCGCCGATCACCGCGGAGATCATGTCGGTGGGCGCCTCCGGCAGGAAGCCGGCCTTCGCCACCCCGTTGCCGATCCCGACGCCGAAGATGCCGCCGGAGCCGAGCGCGATCTTCGCCTGGGCGGCCTGAAAGCCGGCGCCGGAGGGGTCGGAGCCCGGGTGCAGGAAGCCGGTCAGCCGGGCCATCCGGTAAGGCTCGACCACGGTCAGGAACAGGACCAGGACACCCAGCCCAAGGCCGATCTTGCCGAGGTCGCGAGGGCGGGCGCCGCCGGCGACCAGCGTCGCGCCGACGGCGAAGGCGATCACCATCGCGGTCCCGAGGTCGGGCTCGAGGACGACCAGCAGGCAGGCGCCGGCGGTGAGCAGCAGCAGCGGCATGAAGCCCTCGATCGAGCGGGCCCGCTTCGGCTTGCGGGCGAGCAGGTCGGCGCCATAGAGGACGAGGGCGACCTTGGCCAGCTCGGAGGGCTGGAACTGGATCGAGCCGGAGCCGATCCAGCGCGACGCTCCGTTGACGCTGGCGCCGGCGCCGAGCACGACGACGAGCAGGAAGAGCGAGCCGCCGAGCAGGGTGGGCGTGAGGCGACGGACGAAGCCGAGCCCGCCGCGGGCGACCAGGTGCATGACCAGGAGGCCGATCGCGCCGACGACCAGGGTTCGCTTCAGGTAGTAGGCGCTGTTCGAGAGGCCGCCGTTGTGAAGCACCTGCGTGGTGGAGCTGGCCGAGAAGACCATCACCGCGCCGAAGGCGAGCAGGCAGAGCGTCGCGGTGAGCAGCAGGTTGTACTCGGCGGGCGGGGCGGCGGCGGGCCGCTTCCGCTTCTTCCCCTGCGGCTTCCTCCCCTTCACCGCAGCGCCTCGACGATCTCGCGGAAGCGCTCGCCGCGCGCCTCGAAGTTGGGGAAGGCGTCGAAGCTGGCGCAGGCCGGCGAGAGCAGCACCGTCTCGCCCGGGCGGGCCGCGGCGCCGGCCCTCCGGACGGCGTCCTCGAGGTCGGCGCAGCGATGCAGCGGGATCCCCTCCGCGGCCAAGGGCGCCAGCTCGGCGGCGAGCCGGTCGGCGGTGGCCCCGGTCAGGTAGCAGGCGACGCAGCGCTCGCGGATCGGCTCGCCGAGCGGCGCGAACGACTCGCCCTTCTCGCTGCCGCCGAGGATCGCGTGGACGCCGCCCGCGAAGGCGCGCAACCCGACCGCCGCCGAGGCGACGTTGGTGGCCTTCGAGTCGTTGACGAAGCGCACGCCGTCGACCTCGGCGACCGGCTCCAGCCGGTGCGGCACCCCGGCGAAGCCGCGCAGCCCCTCGCGCACCGCTTCGCGGTCGATCCCCATCGAGAGCGCCGCGGCGGCGGCGGCCATCGCGTTGTCGACGTTGTGCTCGCCGAACAGGCCGAGCTCCTCGACGCCGATCAGCGGCTCGCCGTCGTGGAAGATCGTCCCCGCGGACAGCGACACCTCGCAGTCCGGGCCGGCGCCGCGGCAGAAGGCCACCCGGCGGGCGCAGCCGCCGAGGTCGACGCCGGTCAGGGCAGGCTCGTCGGCGTTGTAGACGGCGACGTCGTCGTTGCCCTGGTTGGCGAAGACGCGCAGCTTGGCGGTCAGGTAGGCGCCGAGGTCGGCGTGGCGGTCGAGGTGATCGGGGGCGAGGTTGAGGAAGACGGCGCACTCCGGCGCGAAGGCGACGCTGTCCTCGAGCTGGAAGCTGGACGCCTCGCAGACGACGGTCGCGGCGGCGTCGACCCGGCCGGCCAGCGAGGAGAGCGGCGTGCCGACGTTGCCGGCGACCGCGACCGGCTCGCCCGCCGTGCGGAAGAGGTGGCCGAGTAGCTCGACCGTCGTCGTCTTGCCGTTGGTGCCGGTGACCGCGACGAACCGGTTCGGGATCGCCCGCCAGGCCAGCTCCAGCTCGCCGAGCACCTCGACGCCGCGCTCCAGCGCGGCGGCGATCACCGGCGCCTCCCGCGGCACCCCGGGGCTCTTGACGACCGTCCGCACGCCCTCCAGCAGGGCCAGTCCATCCGCATCCAGGAGAACTTCGACGCCCAGCCCCGCCAGCCCTGCCGCCCCATCCGGATGCCCGGAGTCGACCCCCCTGACCGCCTCCCCCCGCGCCGCCAGCAGGCGCGCTGCCGCCTGCCCCGACCGCGCCAGCCCGACGACCAGGTAAGGCCCCCCCGGCAGCTCCGGCCTATCGCCCAATGCTCTGCTGGTAGAGCGTGAAGCCGATCCCCGAGCAGACGGCGGCGACGATCCAGAAGCGGAGCATGATCTTGGTCTCCGACCAGGCCATCATCTCGAAGTGATGGTGCAGCGGCGCCATCAGCAGCACGCGGCGGCGAAAGGCCTTGAAGGAGAAGACCTGGATCGCGACCGAGAGCGCCTCGATCACGAAGATGCCGCCGATGATGATCAGCAGCACCTCGGTCTGCGTCATCACGGCGAGCGCGCCGATCGCCCCACCGAGCCCGAGCGACCCCGTGTCCCCCATGAAGATCGAGGCCGGGAACGAGTTGAACCAGAGGAAGCCGATGCAGGCCCCGACCAGGCAGGCGGAGAGCAGCGCCAGGTCGTGCTGTTGGTCGGTGATGAAGGCGATCGCCGTGTAGGCGAGCAGGACGATCGCGCAGGAGCCGGCAGCGAGGCCGTCGAGGCCGTCGGTGAGGTTGACGCCGTTCGAGGTGCCGGCGATCACCAGGAAGACGAGCACGAAGTAGAGGACGGGGCCGAGCCCGACGCTGGCGTCGCCGATCCGCAGGTAGAGGGTCGGTTCGAGCCCGACCTCGTGGCGCGCCACCCACCACAGCCCGAACGCCAGGAAGAGCTGGACGAGCAGCTTCCAGCGGGCCGAGAGCCCCAGCGAGCGGCGCTTGACGATCTTGATGAAGTCGTCGGCGAAGCCGAGCGCGGCGCAGCCGAGCGCCACGCCGAACACCGCGAGGCTCTGCGCGTCGAGTTCGGAGAGGACGAGGTAGGGGACGCAGATCGAGGCGAAGACGATGAGGCCCCCCATCGTCGGCGTGCCGGCCTTGGAGAGGTGCTCCTGCGGGCCGTCTTCGCGGATGTTCTGGCCGAACTCCTTGACGCGCAGGAACTCGATGAACTTCGGCCCCAGGAAGATGCAGATCAGCATCGCCGCCATGGCGGCGATCAGGACCTCACCCATCAGACCAGCTCCGTCAGGGTCTCGGCAACCGCCTCGAGGCCGGCGGCCCGGGAGCCCTTGACGAGGACGGCGTCGCCGGGCTCGAGCCGGGCGGAGAGCAGCTCCGCCGCCTCCTCCGGGCCGCCGACCAGCTCGTCGGGGTCGTAGTCGCGGGCCGGCTCGCCGACGCCGATCAGCAGGTCGACGCCGACGGCCCGCGCGTGCGCGCCGACCTCGCGGTGGTAGCCGGCGGCGCCGGGGCCGAGCTCGGCCATCTCGCCGAGCACTGCGATCCGCCGCGCCCCCTCGAGCGAGGCGAGGTGGTCCAGCGCGGCGTGCATCGACACCGGGTTCGCGTTGTAGCAGTCGTTCACCAGGACGATCCCGTCGCCCAGCTCGAGGCGCTCTCCTCGGAAGCGGGAGAAGCCTATGTTGGCAGCGCGGTCGGCCATCTCCGCGAGCGGCGCGCCGAGCGCCACCCCGGCCGCCACGGCGGCCAGCGCGTTCTCCAGGTTGTGGCCCTCGGTGAAGGGGAAGTGGAAGAGCTGGCGCCCGGCCGGCGTCGCGATCAGCGCCTCGGTGACGCCGTCCTCGATCCGCCGCTCCACCGCCTCGACGTCGCCGCCGGCGCCGAAGCGAATGAGGCGCGGGGCGGCGGCCAGGTGCGGCTCCAGCTCACCGGCCTCGACCGGGACCACGGCCGCGCCGCGCGGCGGTAGCGCGGCGAGGATCTCGGCCTTCGCCGCCGCCACCGCCTCGACCGAGCCGAGCAGCTCGACGTGGACCGGGCCGACGTTGGTGATCACCGCCACCTCGGGCGCCGCGATCGCCGCCAGCGCGGCGATCTGGCCGCGGCCGCGCATTGCCATCTCGAGCACGAGCAGCTCGGTGCCGGGCGGCGCCTCGAGCAGGCTCAGCGGCAGCCCGATCTCGGTGTTGAGGTTCTCGCGGCTGGCGTGAACGCGGCCGGGCAGCAGCGCCCGCGCAATGTCCTTGACCGACGTCTTGCCGACCGAGCCGGTGACTCCGACGACCCGCGCGCCGAGCTCCTCGCGCCAGAAGTGGGCGAGCGTCTGAAGGGCGACGAGCGGGTCCGGGACGGCGAAGACCCAGGCGCGGCTGCCGCCCCCTCCACCACCCCCCGCTCGAACGCAGTTCTTCTCGGATAGCGAGGTCAAGTGCGTTCGAGCGACGACGACGCCCCAGACGCCGGCGGCGATCGCGGCCGGCGCGAACTCGCCGCCGTCGACCCGCTCGCCGCGCAGGCCGAAGAAGAGGTCGCCGGGCCGCGCCTCGCCCGAGTCGACGACGGCACGCTCCGGCGAGCCGCCCGGCCCTGCGGCGGCGATCTCGGCCCCGATCGCCGCCGCGATCCGCTCCGCGCTCAGGTTCACAGCCTGCGCAGCTCCTCGCGGGCGACCTCGCGGTCGTCGAAGGGGACCCTGCGTCCGCCCTCGAGCTCCTGCCCCTGCTCGTGGCCCTTGCCGGCGATCACGACCGAGTCGCCGGGCCGGGCGCGGGCCAGGGCGAGGGCGATCGCGGCGCGGCGGTCCGGCTCGACCTCGACCGCCTCGCGCTCGCCGATCCCGGCCAGGATCTGCTCGATGATCGCGCCCGGCTCCTCCGAGCGCGGGTTGTCGGAGGTGACGATCGCCAGGTCGGAGAGCGTCCCCCCGGCCCGTCCCATCAGCGGCCGCTTGGCCTTGTCGCGGTCCCCGCCCGCACCGAAGACGGAGATCAGGCGCCCCGGCGTCAGCCGCCGCGCCGCCCGCAGCACGTTCTCCATCGAATCCGGCGTGTG
>DASTHF010000223.1:0-3120 GCA_035605615.1 Solirubrobacterales bacterium | reverse complement strand
GGATCCTGGAGGACGGCGCTGCGGTGCGCCTGAGGCCCGGGACGCTGCTGGGCCGGGCGAACCGCGCGCTGACGCGCTTCGGCCGTCGCCTGGGCCCCGACCCTGCGTCCACCGACATCGCCACGGTCGGCGGCGTGATCGCCAACAACTCGGGCGGCATGCGCTGCGGCGTCGCCCACGACTCCTACTCGACGCTGCGCTCGCTGACTCTGGTGCTGCCCTCGGGCACGACGATCGACACCGCCGCGCCCGGCGCCGGCGAGCGCTTCGCCGCCGCGGAGCCGGAGCTGGCCGCCGGCCTGGCGGCGATCCGCGACGAGGTCCGCGCCGATGCCGAGCTGAGCGAGCGGATCCGCCGCAAGTTCGCGATCAAGAACACGACCGGCTACCGCCTCTGCGCCTTCCTCGACGCCGACGAGCCGCTGGAGATCTTCCGCCGCCTCGTCGTCGGCTCGGAGGGGACGCTCGCCTTCGTCGCCGAGGCCGTCTTCGAGACGCTGCCGCTGCCCGCCTGCACGACCACCGCCTGGGTCCACTTCCCGAGCATCGACGCGGCGGTGGCGCCGGTGCGCGACCTGGTCGCGGCGGGGGCGACGGCGGTCGAGCTGATGGTCGCGCCGGCGCTGATCACCGCCGCCTGGAACATGGTCGGCGCGCCGGAGGAGTGGAAGGAGCTGCCGCCCGAGTCGGCGGTGCTGCTGGTCGAGTTCGGTGGTGAGGACGGGGCGGAGCTGGACGCCCACGTCGCCGCCGCCAGGGAGCTCCTCGCCTCCCACGAGACGATCCGCCCGATCGATTTCACCCGCGATGCGGAGGAGATCGAGCTGGCCTGGCGGGTGCGGGAGGGCCTGCACGGGCTCGTCGGGCGGCTGCGGCTGCCCGGCACGGCGCTGATCGTCGAGGACGTCTGCGTGCCGCCGGAGAGGATCGCCGAGTGCGCCCGCGACCTCCAGGCGCTGCTCGGAGAGCACGGCTTCCTGCCCGGCGTCGCCGGCCACGCCTCGGCGGGAAACCTCCACTTCATGCTGACGCCCGACTTCGCCAAGCGCGAGGACGTGGAGCGCTACGAGGCCTTCATGTCAAAGCTGGTCGAGCTGATCGTCGACAAGTACGACGGCTCGCTGAAGGCCGAGCACGGCACGGGAATCAACATGGCGCCCTACGTCCAGCGCGAGTGGGGCCCGAAGGCGACCGAGCTGATGTGGCGGGTGAAGCGGCTCGCCGACCCGGACGGCGTGCTCGCGCCGGGCGTGGTGCTCAACCGCGATGCCGGCGCCCACCTGCGCAACCTGAAAACGACGCCGGCGATCGAGGAGTCGGTGACGACCTGCGTCGAGTGCGGCTTCTGCGAGCCGGTCTGCCCCAGCCGCGACCTGACGACGACGCCGCGCCAGCGGATCGTGCTGCGGCGCGAGATCGCCCGCCAGCCGGAGGGCTCGCCGCTGCGGCGGGCGCTGCTCGAGGAGTACGAGTACGACTCGATCGAGACCTGCGCCGTCGACGGCTCCTGCCGGCTCGTCTGCCCGCTCGGGATCGACACCGGCGCGCTGGTGAAAGAGCTGCGGGCGGAGAGCCGCGGGCCGCGGGCCGAGGCGGCCGCGCTGGGCGCGGCGAAGCGCTGGGGGGCAGTCGAGAGCGCCTCGCGCACCGCCCTGCGGGTCGGCGGCCCGCTGGCGAGGCGGACGAGGCGCGGCAAGGGCCTGCCCGGCCCCGCCCCGGGCAGGCTGCCGGCCACCTCCCGCGAGGGCGCCGCCGCCGTCTACGTCCCCTCCTGCACCAACCGCATCTTCGGCCGCTACGGGAGCGGCGATGCCGGACGACCGGGGGACGGGGCCGGCCCGCCGAGCCTCGCCGCGGCGATGGTCGCGGTCTCCGCCCGCGCCGGCCTGCCGGTCTGGATACCGGCCGGCGTTGCCGGCAGCTGCTGCGGGCTGCCCTGGAGCTCGAAGGGCTTCCCGGCCGCGCACCGCCACAAGGCGAACGAGATGGTCGCGCGGCTCTGGGACTGGAGCGGCGAGGGCGCGCTGCCGGTGGTGATCGACGCCGCCTCCTGCACCCACGCCGTGGTCGAGCCGGGCGAGGGGATCCTCGACGAGGACGACGCCGGCCGCCTCGCCGCCTTGACGATCCTCGACTCGGTCGCCTGGGCGCACGATCGGCTCCTGCCGAAGCTGGAGATCGCCCACAGGGTCGGCTCCGCAACCGTCCACCCCACCTGCGCCACGCGCCACCTGGGACTGTCCGGCCAGCTCAAATCGCTGGCCGCCGCCCTCGCCGACGAGATCCACATCGCCCCCTCCGCCACCTGCTGTGGCTTCGCCGGCGACCGCGGCATCTCCCACCCCGAGCTGACCGCCGCCGCGACCCGCGACCAGGCCGCCGAGCTGGCCGGTCGCCGCTTCGACGCCCACCTCTCCAGCAACCGCACCTGCGAGATCGGCCTCAGCCGCGCCACCGGCGCGCCGTACGAGTCGATCGTCTTCCTGCTCGAGGCGCTGACCCGCGCCGCATAGCGGTCCCAAGCCTTTACGCTTCTCACGATGTCCGACGAGCGATTTGCAAGGCTGCCCGGAGCCGAGATCGTGCTCGCGGGAGTCGCCGATCTGGAAGCCGGTCGAAGGAGCGTCAACGCCAGCGCGGTCCAGTGCGCAGCCGGACGCCTACGGCGGCTCGGCTTGAACGCCCGGGGCGCAGACGGAAGCGTCCCCGCGGCGCATGATCTCTACGAACAGTTGAGAAGTGACCTCGGCGACGGCGCGCATTCCCGCTACAACGCGATCCTCTCGCGTGTCGCCAGCTTCGCCGGAGCCGCAGAGCGTGCGCGACGCGGCTGACGCAGAGCGAATCAGGAGCCTGGCGCGCGAGCTGGGGCGGGCGGTTTCGGCCGGCACCAGGATGTATCTCACGGGCGGCGCGACCGCCGTGCTCGAGGGCTGGCGCGACTCGACCGTGGACATCGACATCCGCTTCGAACCCGATTCGGACGATGCCCTGAGCAGGATCAAGGATCTGAAGGAGGAGCTGGCGGTGAATGTCGAGCTTGCCTCTCCGCTCGACTTCCTGCCCGCGCTGGACGGCTGGCGCGAGCGCTCCCGCTTTCGCTTCAGAGAGGGGAACCTC